>NZ_MVDO01000047.1 GCF_002006755.1 Wohlfahrtiimonas larvae
AAGTTGCATCTTTACGAATTATATTAAAGTGTGATGAGGCTAATATTATTCAAAAATCTATGGCAACATGGTTAATAGAAATTGGCGCGATGAATAGATCAGCGAATATCTATGATATGGGTGGTTGTTGGTTGATCATTGAAAACAGTACAGATACAACAGTAGAGGTATTATTATCGTCAAGTGGGCAAGATGTGCTGGAATCGTTAGATTATTATGTTCAATGGCTATACCAATCAATCATTGAATCAAATAAAAATATTTCTGTAAGATGGGAAGAGTTACCGCTGTACTCATAAATGATGTTTATCGTGAATATACTTGTTCTTTCGTCTGAAATCTAACACAATGAATACCAATTTAACTTGGTATTCATTGGATGTATTTTATGACAGAAACCTTACAGAAATATTGGTCAGAAGTTGGTCAACAAGCAAGGGCGGCTAGTCGCTCTCTTTTAAAAGCCAGTACAGCAGAAAAAAATCAGGCACTACAATTGATTCATGATGAAATTCTGAAAAATGTGGATGAGATTATTTCTGAAAATCAAAAAGATTGTGATGTTGCGCGAGGTAATAGCTTAACGGAAGCATTCATTGATCGTTTATTGTTGGATAAAGGGCGCATTGAAACTATGGCGCAAGGCGTTGTGGATATGATCGCATTACCTGATCCTGTGGGTGAAATTACGGATATTAAACCGCGACCTTCAGGCATTCAAGTGGGTAAAATGCGGGTACCTTTGGGGGTTATTGGAATCATCTATGAAGCACGTCCCAATGTTACGATTGATGCAGCAGCTTTATGTATCAAGTCGGGTAATGCGGCAATTTTGCGTGGTGGCAGTGATGCTTTTCATACCAATCAATGTTTGGCAAAAATTTTACAAAATGCATTATTTCAAACGAATTTATCTGAGCACTCTGTGCAAATTGTGGCAACACAAGATCGTGCGGTTGTGGATTTGATGGTAACAGCAAAAAATTATATTGATGTCATTATCCCACGTGGCGGAAAATCATTGGTTGAGCGTATCAATGCAAATGCCACAGTACCAGTGATTAAACATTTAGATGGTGTTTGTCATACATTTGTGGATGAGTTCGCAGATTTAGAATTAGCGGTAAAAGTTGTGGATAATGCAAAAACTCAGCGCTATGCACCTTGTAATACTATGGAAACATTATTAGTACATGAAAATATTGCAAAAGAGTTTTTGCCAAAAATTGCTGAGATTTTTGTAGTTAAAACTGTAGAAATGCGCGTATGTGAGCAAACACAAATCATTTTAAATGAGCATGAAATTTCAACGTTAATGGCAACAGATGCTGATTGGCATGAAGAATATTTAGGGCCAATTATTGCAATTAAGATTGTGAAAGATTTAGATGCGGCGATTGCACACATCAATCATTATGGTTCTCATCATACGGATGTCATTATCAGTGAACATTACTCAAATACCACAACATTTCTAAGAATGGTGGATTCAGCTTGTGTGATGGTCAATGCATCTTCACGTTTTTGTGATGGTTTTGAGTTTGGTTTAGGTGCAGAAATAGGTATTTCAACGGATAAAATTCATGCACGTGGGCCTGTCGGATTAGAAGGCTTAACGTCACAAAAATATATTGTATTAGGCCATGGCGAGATCAGAACATAGTGTAATAGACTATAGTTGTTGTGGTGCGTTATTTATTGATAATGAATAACGTTATTAATAGTGTTAGAATGATTCGAATTTTCATTCATTTAGGAGCGGTTAATGAAAGAACAAACTTTAGAGTTGATTCGTCAACAAGTAACAGACAATCCTGTAGTGATTTATATGAAGGGTACACCACAATTTCCTATGTGCGGTTTCTCTAGTCGTGCAGCACAAGCTTTAGCAGCGACAGGTTTGCCGTTTGCTGCGGTGAATATTTTTGATGATGAGAATATTTATAATTTCTTACCTTTCTATCAAGATTGGCCAACATTTCCACAGATTTATATCGGTGGAGAGTTGATCGGCGGATGTGATATCACGGTAGAATTATATGAAAGTGGCGAATTGAAAGATTTGATGCAAAAAGCCATTGATGAAGCGGCACAATAAACATCATGAAAAAGTCCCATATCTTGGGGCTTTTTTCCATAGCGTGAAAAAATTAGGAGATTAGATGAAAGTAGTTGAAGTTAAACATCCATTAGTGGCACATAAATTGGGCTTGTTGCGTCAGAAAGAAATCAGCACAGCAGAGTTTCGCCGTTTATCTTCTGAAATTACAACAATGTTAGCGTACGAAGCAACTAAAGATTTGCCCATGGAAACAGTTACAATTGAAGGTTGGGCTGGCAATGTAGAGGTTGAGCGTTTAAAAGGACGTAAAGTAACAGTTGTACCTATTTTGCGTGCTGGTATTGGTATGTTGGATGGTGCTTTGGAAGGTATTCCAAGTGCGCGTGTATCTGTTGTAGGTTTTGAGCGTGATGAAGAAACTTTAGAACCACGCGCTTATTATGCAAAATTAACAACTCATATGGATGAGCGTACTGCTATTATTTTAGATCCAATGTTGGCAACAGGTGGTACTTTAATTGCGACAATTGATTTATTGAAAGCAAAAGGTTGTACAAAAATTAAAGGCTTATTTTTAGTGTGTGCACCAGAAGGTTTAGAAAAAGTTAAGGAGAAGCATCCTGATATTGAAATCTATACTGCTTCTATTGATAAAGGTTTGAATGAACATGCTTACATTTTGCCAGGTTTAGGTGATGCTGGTGATAAGATTTTTGGTACAGTTGCGTACGATTAAGTCATAAAGGTAGACATTAGAATGAAGGTAAAAGTAATAGCAATCGCTTTGATTTCAATGAATGTAGTTTGTCAAACTTCTTGGGCGCTCAAGAGTGAGGAAATTACAGCGTTTACTAAAGGTAAAACCTTCATTCAAAATAATGATGTTAAAGGTTATGAGAAATCGTTAAAAACTCTGAAAAACACATCTGTTGCACCTTATTTGGAATATTATTTTGTTCAGCAAAATTTGAAAAAATTGCCACGTGAAACAGTTTTGAAATTTCTTCAAAATAATTCTGATGCGTTGTTTGCTGCATCATTAAAAAACGATTTTTATCGTTATGAGCTTAGCCAAAAAGAGTATAGTTTTATCATTGATCATTTAATGGATGATTCTAGCCAGTTTTTGCGCTGTATTGCTGATGATGCAATTTTACAATCGAACCCTAAAGCCTTTGATGCCAAACGTTTTCAGTCTTATTGGGTGAAAGTTTCGACGCCACTATCAACATGTTTGCCCGTTGAAAAAGTCTGGTTGAATCAATATGCACCTAAAGAAATTTTGGATCAAAAAACCGGTGAGTTAATCAAAAATTTGCAACTGAGCCGTGCAAAGAATTTATTGCCACATTTGCCAGAAGCAAAACGCAAGTATTATCAATCTATGATTCAAATAGTAGAGAATCCTGCGGGGCAATTGATGAAACAAAAGCAGTATTTTAAGGATTCTAGCCAATTTTATGCATTAGCTGTACGCCAATGGGGAAAAAATGATTCTACAAATGCTTTAAATGGCTTGGCATTTGTCAAGAAAAACCAATTGGTCACGCAGAGTGATTATTCTGCATTAAGAAATTTATTAGCAGTCTTTCAGGCAGGGCGAGCAGATGCGATCAATCCTTTAGGTAGAATTGAAAATATTCCTAAAAAAGAGCAAGGGGATGATGTTAAGATCAGTGGTTTTAAATTAAATGCGCAAGCTGGTAACTGTGATGCCGCTTTAGATTATTTGAATCGCTTATCTGTGAAAGCTAGTGAAGATCCTACTTGGATATATTGGCAAGGCAAGATGCATCAGTGTATTGGTAATGAAACGCAAGCCGCTGAGGTGTTCAAGAAGATTGCAGGGCAAACCAGTTTCTATGGTTTTTTAGCCGCAGATGAATTGAATCAGCCTTATTCAGTGTTGGAATCGATAGTTAAGCGTAAAGCAGATAAACGAGAAACTTTAACTGATAAATCATTCAAGGTTGCTTTGGATTTGATGAAAGTAGATGAACGTAGTTTTGCGTATCAAGCTTGGCAGCAAGGCTTACGTACTGCATCGCAAGGTCAAAAAAATACAGCAAGTTTTATAGCATATGATCAAGGTTATTATGATCTAGGGATTCGTGCAGGTGTTGCTGCTAAAATGCCCGGAGCATTGCATATTCGTTATCCGATGGGTTATGAAAAAGAAGTGAATCAGGCAGCTAATTTATATGGCTATCCCTCTGAATTACTGTGGGGATTGATTCGTCAAGAGAGTTTATTTCAACCAGATGTTAAATCACATGCTAATGCTTATGGGTTGATGCAGTTATTGATACCGACTGCTGAAAAAATGGCTCAAAAATTGGGTGAGAAACGTGGTAGTTTGTACAATCCTACTGATAATATTCGTTATGGCTCAGCATATTTAAATGATGTGAGTGGCGTTGTGGGTAAGAATTGGTCATATATCTTAGCAAGTTACAATGCAGGGCCTCATAAAGTTAAGCATTGGATTAATCCTCCTATGGATAATATTGTCCTTTGGGTGGAGTCCATCCCTTATCGTGAAACACGCGGATATGTGAAAAGTATTTTAGAAAATGTTGTGATTTATCATTATCAAAAAGGTCGTAAAGTTCGTATTACAGAATATTTAAATCGCTTTTATCCAGAATAGTCAAAGAGAGTAGGTTATATGTTTTTTAAGATTTTTTTCACTATTTTTGTTGTGATCGGATTAGTTTTTTTATTTAAGTTTAAGCGAACTAGGCCTCAAAAAGTCACAGGGGCGTCCTCTTGTGAGAAAAATATCCCCAATGCTTTTCGTACAAAAACTAGCGCTTTAAGTATTGATGAACAAAATGTATTAAAATTTTTACAAGAGATTGTGCAGTATAAAGATCATATACAAGTTTTTCCAAAGCCACAATTGACAACCTTTATCACGTTAGATCCCAATCTTGCATCAGAAATTCAAACGCGATTAGAGCAAGAGTTAAAACAAATTAGTTGTGATTTTATGTTGGTGAATACGCGAACATTTTCACCAATTGTTGCTTTATCTATTAATCCTTCTGAGAATTTAGAGAAACTCTTGCAGGATTTAAATATACCTCTGATTTCGTTACGGAAAGGCCTGCAATATGATCAGGAAAAATTACAACAATTGGTTGTTCATTATTTATAACACTTGATTAAAAGATAAATTTTATGTCACAAGATATACAACCTAGAGGAATTCCAATACAGCTATTGGGGATTTTCCGTTTAATTATGGCGGTTATTTTATCTTCGGTGTATATTTTAAGTGCTCGAGTTTCACCTGAAGCTTTACCTATCTCTCGATATTTTCAGATTGTTTTATTGACGTATTTAGTCTTTTTATTAGTTTCTACTTTAATTTTAAAGAGGCAAAGATTTCAAACAACTAAATTTATCTATATTTTTGGTTTACTAGATTTAGCTTTTATTTCTGCATTATGTTATTACACGGATGGTTTAAATAGCCCATTAGTGATTCTATTGTTGATCTCTTTTATGGTGCATGGTGCATTTTTATCCAGAACTGGCGCGTTATCATTATTGACAGTTTCTGTATTGATACAATTAATGTTGTGGATTAAATTTGAATTTAATCCCGGAGAATTCCAACATTCTTGGTATAAATTAATGATATCTCAAGGAATATTGAGATTAATTGGACAAAATTGTTTTGCATTTTTAGCTTTAGTTTTAACCAATTCTTGGTTACATAAATATGAAGCTTCACAATTAGAAGTTGAGCGTAAAAATGAAGAGTTGAAAAAAGCTGCCATTTTACATGAAGCGATCATTCAACAATCTCGATCTGGCTTGATAGTGTTAGATGCTGCAGGCCGAATTATTTTAATGAATAATTATATTAAGTCTTGGTTTGGTGATTTAGATTTACAAGATAGTTATTTGATGGATTATCTGCCCACATTGACAGAAAGGTTCTATCTTTGGAATTATTTGAAGTTTATGGATCCATCATTATTTGAATATAACAATGAAAAATATTATGTTGAATTTGATGAAATTAAACAACCCACAGGGCACTATTCTTTAATTCAAATTGAGCCAACTGATATTGTGAATATGAGAGCTCAGCAGGAAAAATTAGTGGCTTTAGGGCGTTTAACTGCGGCCATTGCTCATGAAATTCGCAATCCTATGGCATCAATTTATCAAGCTAGTCAGTTATTAGGAGAGCAAGAAGGTATTACGCCAATTGAGAATAAACTCATCGGAATGATTAATAATAATGTTCAGCGTGCAAATCGTATCATTACAGATGTTTTAGTGTTGGCTCGTAAAAATGAGCTTGAACGGAAGTATTTTAGGTTACCACCATTCTTGGATGAGGTTGTGGATGAGTTTCTAGTCGAACATCCAAATTTGAAAGATCAAGTGACGATAGAAATTGCACCTAATGTTTCTCGTGTATTATTTGAGATGTCTATTCTCAGACAAATGATTACCAACTTGTTGAACAATGCTATTATTCATTCAGGGCGCACAGAAGATGAATTGAAGATTATGATTGAAGCTGAAATGAAAGGTGAAAATCCAATTTTGTCTATTTATGATAATGGTCAGGGCTTAACAGACAGCGTGAAACAACATTTATTTGAGCCATTTTTCACAACACATAAGAATGGTACAGGTTTAGGTTTATATATCACAAAAGAGTTATGTTTATCGAACGGCGGTCTTATTCAATATGTAGAGATTGATGGAGAAAAGCATGGATTTAGAATCATTTTTCCGAAAAATGTATAATGTTTTTATGCCTAATTTATGATTAAGGAAAGGGAATGTATAAAGCACTCATAATTGATGATGAAGAAAATATTTGTGAATTGATCTCAATGAGTTTTTTATCAATTAATATTGATTGTGTAGAAGCTTATTCTGTATCAGAAGCGATTGTTGCACTTCAAGAAGAGAGCTTTGATGTTTGCTTAACTGATTTAAAGTTACCAGATGGTGATGGCTTTGATATTCTGCGTTATATTCAAGATAAATTACCAAATTTACCCGTTGCTATGATGACCGCACATGGGAATGTTGAAAGTGCAATTGAAGCATTAAAGTTGGGTGCATTCGATTTTATTTCTAAACCTTTCGAGGTGGAAGCGCTACGGAATTTAGCATTAAATGCTATTGAAACTAAAAAGATTCCTAAAGCAGAGTCTGTTCATGGTTTGTATGGTGATTCACCTGTGATGGTGGCAATGAGGGAGCAGATTAGAAAAATTGCTCGTTCTCAAGCACCTATTTATATTACTGGAGAATCAGGAACAGGAAAAGAAGTTGTTGCTCGTGCCATTCATGCTGAAAGCCCAAGGTTTGAAGGGCCATTTATTGCAGTTAACTGTGGTGCTTTGCCTGAACACTTAGTTGAAAGTGAATTATTTGGTCATAAAAAAGGCAGTTTCACAGGTGCAGATAAAGATAAAAAAGGGCTATTTCAAGCGGCCGATGGTGGTACTTTATTATTAGATGAAGTTGCAGATTTACCTTTATCTATGCAAGTGAAATTGCTACGCGCCATTCAAGAAAGGGCAATTCGTCCGATTGGTGAAATGAAAGAGATCCCTGTTAATGTGAGAATTTTATCTGCATCACATAAAGCGTTATCACAATTAGTTCAAGAGCAAGAATTCCGCCAAGACCTTTTTTATCGTTTAAATGTTATTTCTTTAAATGTGCCATCTTTACGTCAAAGGTTATCAGATGTACCTTTGTTATCAGAAATAATTTTGAAACGCTTGAATGAAGAAAATCATCGTCATGTTTCGATTGCTGATGATGCTTTATCTGCATTATCTCAATATACATTTCCTGGTAATGTGCGTGAATTAGAGAATATTTTAGAAAGGGCATCAGCATTATGTGATGGAGAAATTATTCATGCGGAAAACCTATTATTGACAGGTAGTCATGCAGAGTTGTTAGAAATAGACTCAGGATTTACACCTACCATTGCACCTGAGTTAATAGAAGAGCCTATCAAGGAGTTATCTCAATCTTCATCCGTGCCATTGCAAGTGGTGAAAGAAAATTGTGAGCCTGAAGATATTGCATGTAGTATTGAAGATCCATTAATCCCTGATCAAATTGATGATATTGAGGGATATTTAGAAGCAGTGGAACGTAAAATTTTAAAAAGGGCTCTAGCAGAAAATCATAGTAAAACAGAAGCAGCGAAACAGTTAGGAATTTCTTTTAGAACATTTCGCTACCGTTTGAAAAAACTTAATATAGAGGATGACGAATAATGAAAGCAGAAATCATCTCTGTCGGTACAGAATTATTATTAGGGCAATTAGTGGATACTAATTCCGTTTGGTTATCTCAACAGTTAACTTCATTAGGAATTGATAGCCACTTTAAAACAACAGTAGGTGATAATGCTAGTAATATTGAGCAAGTTATGGCTTTAGCAACACAGCGTGCTGATATCATCATCGCAACAGGTGGATTGGGGCCTACACAAGATGATATTACAAAGGAAACATTAGCAAAAACATTAGGTTTAGAATTGGTTTATGATGAAGCCTTAGCTGAAACAATTAAAGAAAAATTTGCCATTCGCAATATTGAAATGAGCCAAAATAATTATCGCCAAGCGTATTATCCCAAAGGGGCAGTAGTTTTGGATCAATTCCCAGGAACGGCACCAGGTTTATATTTAAATCACGATAATACACACTATTTCTTATTGCCAGGCGTGCCTTATGAGATGAAGGCAATTTTTGAAAGTTCCGTCATTACTAAGCTGCGTGAAATTGCGCCGATAGAAGAGCAAATCTACACTGAAATAGTAAAAGTTTGGGGTATTCCCGAATCTGATGTTGCGGAAAAAATAGCAAAAATTGATGATGATTTAGCTGAAATTGGTAATCCTAAGTTATCGTATTTAGCCTCAGGTATTAACGGTATTAGTGTCAGAATATCTGCAAAATCTCAGAATGAAGAAAATGCATTATCATTGATTAAACCTTATCAGGATGAAATAGAGGCTTTATTAAAACCTTATATTTTTGGACATAATTCTGACACAATGGAAGAGTATATTTTATCTTTATGTAAAAAAAATGATTTTAAGATAGCTTGTGCAGAATGGTTTACTGCGGGCATGATGGCAAGTCGTTTAATGGCTTATGGTAAAACTTTAGAGGTATTTACAGGCGGCGCTATTAAGCGAGGGCCATTTAAGCGCGAGTATTTAACAGAAATTCAAAATGAATTAGGTAGTGATGTTGTGTTAGCTGTTACGGAGCATCCTAGTGAAAAGACCACTGTATGGGAGTGCCAGCTGCACATATTATTGAATGATCAATATTTTTCAAAAATGATTCAAATACCGCGTCATCAAAAAGAAGAAGCGATGGCGTTTGCAGTAATCAACTGCTTTAATTTTTTAAAAAATCAACTACAGACAGTGGAAGAGTAATGGAAGAAAAGCAATATTTACGTGTTGTCATGGCTGTGATCTGGAATGCATCAATGGATGAGATTTTGATTTGTCAAAGGCCAGAAACCAAAAATTTTGGTGGATTATGGGAATTTCCAGGTGGAAAAGTAGAATCTGGTGAAACGGACATTGAAACATTAGATCGTGAATTAGATGAAGAAGTGGGCATTTTAGTGCATGACTTTACGCACCGTATGGATTTTAAACATGACTATGAAGATAAAATCATAGAGTTTGTGGTATATGATGTTTATAGTTTTGAAGGCGAACCTTATGGCCGTGAAAATCAAGCAATACGCTGGATTAGTGCTGCTGATTTAACTTCAGCTGAATTTCCACCAGCAGATTATATTTTAATTGATGAAATTAAAAATGGCATCATGCCGGATTAATAGGTTCTCAAGATTTAATAATCATTAACCATGAAAGAGGATGTATATGAAAAAGACGAAAATTGTATGTACGATTGGTCCGAAAACTGAGTCAGAAGATGTATTGTTAAAACTTCTGGATGCAGGAATGAACGTCATGCGCCTCAATTTTTCTCACGGTAACTATGAAGAGCATCAAGCGCGTATTGATAACTTACGTGCAGTGTGTGAAAAGCATGGAAAACAGGCCGCCATTTTATTGGATACAAAAGGTCCTGAAATTCGCACAATTAAGTTAAAGGATGGCCAGGATATTGCTTTAAAGGCAGGGCAAACATTTACTTTAACTACTGATAAAACTGTGATCGGCGATGAAACTCGTGTAGCTGTAACATACGAAGGTTTACCCAATGATCTGCAAGTGGGTAATACTGTACTGATCGATGATGGTTTGATTGGTATGAAAGTGACTGAAGTTCGCGCATCGGAAGTAATTTGTGAAGTACTGAATGATGGTGATTTAGGCGAAAATAAAGGTGTTAACTTACCAGGAGTTGTGACTAATCTTCCTGCTTTAGCAGAAAAAGATAAAGCGGATTTAATTTTTGGCGCAGAAGTTGGTGTGGATTATGTTGCAGCATCTTTTATTCGTAAGCGTTCAGACGTTGAAGAAATTCGTGCGCATTTAGATGCTAACGGCGGGCAAGATGTGATGATTATTTCAAAAATTGAAAACCAAGAAGGTTTAACAAATTTTGATGAAATCTTAGAAGCTTCTGATGGTATCATGGTTGCTCGCGGTGATTTGGGTGTTGAAATCGCAGTAGAAGAAGTGATTTTTGCACAAAAAATGATGATTGAGAAATGTGTGGCGGCGCGTAAAGTTGTCATTACAGCGACACAAATGTTGGATTCCATGATCAAAAATCCTCGCCCAACACGCGCTGAAGCAGGTGATGTTGCGAATGCGATCTTGGATGGCACTGACGCTGTAATGCTATCGGGTGAAACTGCAAAAGGCAAGTTTCCTGTGGAAGCAGTTTCCATTATGGCAGCGATTTGTGAACGCACAGATAATGTAATGCCAAATCAGGTATCATTGCAAAAGCCACCAAAGCGTAAAATGCGCATAACTGAATCAGTTTGTTTGGGTGCAGTTGAAATGTCAGAAATGTTGGATAGCCCATTGATCATCGTTGCAACTTATCAGGGTAAATCAGCGCGTTCAATTCGTAAATATTTCCCAACAGCGCAAATTTTGGCATTAACAACAAATCCAAAAACAGCAAGACAATTGCAAATGGTGAAAGGTGTGACCACTAAGGTTGTGCCAGAAATTCGTTCGACAGATGATTTTTATTACATCGGTAAAGAAGAAGCATTGCAAAGTGGGTTTGCCCAGAAAGGTGACGTTGTAGTTATGGTTTCGGGTGCATTAGTACCAAGTGGTACGACAAATACATCTTCAGTGCATACACTCTAAAATAGAGAATTACTTTGTATATAAAATGTTCTAATGTTTTATTAGAACATTTTTTATGTCAGTAGTTTTTCTATTATGCTAACAAAATTATATGGTTACATTGAATTGTCACGCCTAAAAAATCAGATATTAATTAGGAGTTTTTACAAAAACTAAATACCAAGTTTAATAAATTATTTTTTTAAAAGTAAAAATATTGCTTTTGTTTATTTAATTAAATATATAATTTTACTGTATTTTTTATTTGAAAAGTGATAAATTCTTTTCCGCATTAAAAACTACAAAAGGAATACATAGTGCGGTTAGGAATATTAAGAAGTTTATACGTACAAGTAATAATTGCGATCATTGTGGGGGTATTATTAGGCCATTTTTATCCTGAGTTAGGTGAAAAAATGTATCCATTTGGGCAAGGTTTCATTAAATTGATCAA
>NZ_MVDO01000048.1 GCF_002006755.1 Wohlfahrtiimonas larvae
AAGTAAAAATATTGCTTTTGTTTATTTAATTAAATATATAATTTTACTGTATTTTTTATTTGAAAAGTGATAAATTCTTTTCCGCATTAAAAACTACAAAAGGAATACATAGTGCGGTTAGGAATATTAAGAAGTTTATACGTACAAGTAATAATTGCGATCATTGTGGGGGTATTATTAGGCCATTTTTATCCTGAGTTAGGTGAAAAAATGTATCCATTTGGGCAAGGTTTCATTAAATTGATCAAAATGGTGATTGCGCCTGTTATATTCTGTACTGTTGTTACAGGTATTGCTGGTATGGAAAGTATGAAGTCTGTTGGTAAAACAGGCGGTATTGCAATTTTATACTTTGAGGTTGTGAGTACAGTTGCATTAATTGTTGGTTTAATCATCGTGAATGTTATTAAACCTGGTGCTGGCATGAATATTGATCCGGCTACATTAGATGCATCAGCCGTTGCAATGTATACAACACAAGCAGAACAGCAGACGGTTGTAGGGTTCTTTTTGGATATTATTCCTACAAGTGTGATTGGTGCATTTGCTGGTGGTAATATTTTGCAAGTTTTATTATTTGCAGTATTGTTTGGTTTTGCTTTGCATAGATTGGGTGATAAAGGTGAGTTGATATTTACTGTAATCGCTGATTTTTCTAAGGTAATTTTCAATATTATTAATATGATCATGAAACTTGCACCAATAGGGGCATTTGGTGCGATGGCTTTCACAATTGGTAAATATGGTTTGAGCTCATTGGTTCAATTAGCAATGTTAATTGTGTGCTTTTATCTAACATGCTTAATCTTTATTTTTGGTGTATTGGGCGCGATTGCAAAATATAATGGTTTTAATATCTGGAAGTTTGTTAAATATATCAAAGATGAATTATTAATCGTTTTAGGGACATCTTCTTCTGAATCTGTTTTACCAAGAATGTTGGATAAAATGGAGAATGCTGGTTGCGAGAAATCTGTTGTTGGTTTAGTGATACCCACAGGATATTCATTTAACTTAGATGGTACTTCGATTTATTTAACGATGGCGGCCGTTTTTATTGCTCAAGCATTGAATGCTGATATTAGTATTTGGAATCAGATCGTTTTATTATTAATCCTATTGGTATCTTCTAAAGGTGCGGCGGGTGTAACAGGTAGTGGTTTTATTGTTCTAGCTGCAACATTGGCTGCGCTGAATATTGAAGGGCTACCAGTTGCTGGCATTGCATTGATTTTAGGTATTGATCGTTTTATGTCTGAGGCAAGAGCATTGACCAATCTAATTGGTAATGGTGTTGCAACGATTGTTGTTGCGAAAAAATGTAAGCAATTAGATGAGGCAAAATTAAAGGAAATTTTAGGATAATTGTTTGTATTATCAATATCTTATTGTTTTTGCTTCTTACATAGTGAAGCTATAATGTATGATAGAAGCTGGATCCGATTGTTTATCGGATTCAGCTTTTTTTTAATTATAATAATAATTATAGGGCTTCTCTAGGAGGGCGAAATTGGACTTTATTATTGGGATTTTAATATTTCTAGGATGGGGAATATTATGGTTAGGAGTAATAAGTTTTAAGTTTGTGCTGTTATATTTTTTATTTAAGTGGATTGATCAGTTATTTGATAAGTATGATAAGTAAATATGAGCAATGTTGTCATTGCCCATTGTTTTTACCTTTGCTTAGGAGAGTAAAATATTTAATTGTTATGCAGCTGAATGTCGTATTTGATCATTCCTGGTTTAGTTGCAATCCAGTCATACAAGCGCTGCGCTGTATGATTTGTTTCTTGAGTATGCCAATAAACCTTCGAGCAATGATGCTTTTTGGCATCTTCAGTCAAGAATTCGATGAGTGCTTTGCCTGTGTGTAATCCTCGGTGATCAGGCGAAACAAATAGATCTTCAAGGTAACAATAATTCTCTGTTGACCATGTAGATTCGTGATATAAAAAGTGTGCAAATCCTACGATTTCGTTGCCTTTACGTGCAACGATGCAGTGTAATGGCGAAGCTTCATCAAAAAAGCGTTCCCATGTTGCTTGCGTGATGGCATCTGATAAATTTACTTTGTAAAAAACTTGATAGCTTTTCCAATGTGGCAACCATTTTGCAAAGTCTTCAGGCTTCACAAAATCAATGGTTAATGCGTTTGATTGATCCATATATTCCTCCGAGTTGATCATTTGAAGCATGATATTAATTGTTTTATTGGCACTTTATAAGGTACACTTTTTGTATTTTTGTAGGTGCCACTTTTATGAAGCCTAAAGCGAATTTTCCCATATTACAGTTATCAGAAGGGCCATTGAATGATCAGGTTTATGAAGCTATTCGTGGGGCGATTTTGGATGGTCGTTTAAAAGCCAATATGAAATTACCATCGAGCCGAACTTTGGCGGAAATGATGTTGGTTTCTAGAAATACGATTTTATCGGGCATTGAGCGCTTGATGGATGAAGGTTATTTGATGGCGAAAGCTGGCTCTGGCACTTATGTTTGCGCTTTTGTGCCTGAAAAAAAGATTAATTGCCAAGCGCCTATTCAGCAGATGATTCAACAACAGAATCCACCTAAATTCAGTGATGGATTACAAGGCTTAATGCCACGTTGGCAGCAATATCATAGTGCAGCGAAGCAAAATAGAATGTTCAGTGTGGGTGTTGGTTGTGTGGACCTGTTTCCTCAGCAAATTTGGGGAAGAATTCTAGGGCGCGTTTGGCGCCATTCTCAAGCTGAATTAGCGAAATACAGTGATGTACAAGGTTATTTGCCGTTAAGAGAAGCACTGGCACAATATATGCGCTCTACGCGTGGATTAAACTGCAATGCGGATCAAATCATGATTGTGAATGGCACACAACAAGCAATAAACCTCACATCTCGTGCATTATTGAATTCGGGGGATGGGATTTTGATCGATGATCCCGGCTATGATGGTGCTTTGGGTGTTTTTCAAAGCTATGGCATGAAAACTCACGGTATTGCGAGTGACGAAGACGGTATGTTGATTCCTGAATTGATTCAACATAAAGAGGATATTCGCTTGGTTTATACCGCGCCATCCCATCAATTTCCATTGGGTGGAACTTTAAGTTTAGAGCGTAGATTGATGTTGTTGGATTGGGCAAAGCAAAAGGATGCTTGGGTTTTTGAAGATGATTACAACGGTGAGTTTCGTTACCATTCTCGTGCTATTCAGGCTTTACAAGGTTTGGACCAAGCAGGCAGGGTGATCTATTCAGGCACATTTTCTAAGATGTTTTATCCCGGATTTCGTTTGGCATTTTTAGTATTGCCACAAGCATTAATTGAGCCTTTTAAGGTTATTAAGCATTATGCGGATTCCTGCAATAGCTATTTAGAACAAGCAGCATTAGCAGCCTTCATTCAAGAAGGTGAATATGCGAAATATGTGCGTAAGGTTCGTAAAGCTTGCTTGGAAAGGCAACAAGCTTTAGTGAGTGCTATTGAACAATATTTGCCACATATTTTGACGATTCAGCCGTCAGATTCAGGGATTCATGCGGTTGCATGGTTGAAGGGTGGTTGGGATATTCAGCAAATTATGATGATTAGTCAATCGTTAGGATTAGGTATTCAACCTTTGTATCGCTACTCAATGCAGCTTTTACAAAATCAAGCTTTGTTATTTGGTTATGCAGCACATAAGCCAGTTGAAATTGCCGAGAAGATTCAACAATTGGCAGAAGCGATTAAGCATTCTTTCGTTGATTAAACCATTTATCCAATTCTTGGGCGAAGAGTTGGCGATCTTTTTGTGATAATGGTGGTGGGCCGCCTGTTTGCACGCCACTAGAACGTAAAGTATCCATGAGATCACGTACAGTTAATCTGCCATCAATGCTATCTTTTGTAAGTTGTTCACCGCGTGGTGTAATCACGTTCGCTTTTTTGGCAATGGCATCTGCGGCTAGTGGAATGTCTGCGGTGATCACTAAATCACCTTCTACGATGCGATTTACAATTTCATCATCTGCTACATCAAAGCCTTTTGGTACTGTTAATGTTTTGATGAATGGCGATGGTGGAACAGAGAGAATTTGATTTGCAACCAAATAGAGCATGATGGATTCACGTTTAGCCGCACGATAAAGAATTTCTTTTATTACTTTTGGACAAGCATCAGCATCCACCCAAATTGTCATACATTTCCTTTGATCAATAAAAAAGCCCTTCATTGAAGGGCTTTCTAATCTGGAGCGGGAAACGAGACTCGAACTCGCGACCCCAACCTTGGCAAGGTTGTGCTCTACCAACTGAGCTATTCCCGCAAAAAACGGTTTAAATGATGTTTTGGTATTTCATCACTTTGCCTTAAATCAATAAGGGCTTTAATTTGGAGCGGGAAACGAGACTCGAACTCGCGACCCCAACCTTGGCAAGGTTGTGCTCTACCAACTGAGCTATTCCCGCAGAAGAGAAGCGTATTATACATAAAAATCAGAAGATATCTGTATAAATATTAGTCATTCTCATGTTTTTACGAATTTAATTCATGATTAACCATAAATTAGTCACTATCAACTTTATGCAGACTCTTGTAAAATCTAATGATTTTAATAAAAGAGGGATGCAACATGAAAATAGGATTTATTGGTGGCGGTAATATGGCAGAAGGCATTATTGCTGGGCTTGTTCAGAATTTCTTGCCATCATCAATCTTTGTTGCAGATCCAAGTTTGGATCGTCAAACAGTATTAAAGGATCGTTATGAGATCAATACATTCGATCATCACCGTTATTTTTTATCAGAAGTGGATTTTATTGTGCTTGCTATAAAACCTCAAGGTTTTGCGAGCTTCTTACCTGAGATTGCGCCATTGATTCAAAAAAAACAAGTTGTGATCTCTATTGCAGCAGGTGTTACCATCGATGTCATCAGCGATTTATTGGATGAATCATTTGCAATTGTGCGTGCAATGCCTAATATGCCAGCAAAAGTCGGGCATGGTGTAACAGGGTTATTTGCTAATGCGCATGTGTCAGATGATCAAAAAAATGTAATTTCTGAAATTTTTGAAGGTTGTGGTATGGCAACTTGGGTGAAAGAAGAAGCTCATATTAATGCTGTCATTGCAGTTGCAGGTTCTAGCCCAGCATATTTCTTCTATTTTGCGCAATTGGTTGGGCAAATGGGAGCAAAGCTAGGTTTGAATGCAGAAGTTGCGACTAAAATGGCTGTACAAACCATGTTAGGTAGTGCAAAACTTGCAGATATTGGTGATGTGAACTTAGATGATTTAATTCGCAGTATTTGTTCTCCAAAAGGCACAACTGAGCAAGCGATGATTTCGTTTAAAGAGAGCAATTTAGACAGTATTGTGGAGAAAGCAATGCTCGCAACTGTGGAACGCAGTGAAGTATTAGCAGAAGAGTTAACTCAACAAATCAAAGGATCATAATGATTGCAGGTATTTTAGGATTTATCATTAAATTAGTATTTAACTGTGTCAGCTTGTTAGTATTGTTGCGATTTTTATTGCAATGTGTGAAAGTTAATTTTTTTCATCCTATTGTGCAAATACTTGTTCGTGTGACAAATCCAATTATTCTGCCAGTGCGTAGGATTACGCCTGTATTTAGCAGTTGGGATTGGTCATGCATCATTGTTGTTATTATTGCAGGATTGATTAAATATTTGCTATTAATGGCATTAGATCGCATTGCAATGGCACCATTGATTGTATTGGGTATGATTTTAATTGAAATATTGCAAGATATTTTGACGATTTACTTTTATGCTTTAGTTTTTGTTGCGATTTGTAGTTGGTTTAGGGAGTCGCCTAACGCTAGAATTGTGTTAGATATTTTAGGGAAATTAACGAACCCTATAATGAAGTTGTTAAAGTTTAACCTTCGTTATCGTAATATTGATTTTAAGCCAATGATAATGTTATTGATTATTATGTTGATACAATCAGGTTTGTATATTATCAAAAGTTTTTTGATGAGTTTAAATTTGGGATCATAATGGCCAATTCAGCATATTATTTTGAGGGCAACGATTTGATATTGAATGTACGAGTCACGACTCGAGCATCCAAAAATGAAATTCAAGAGATTGGTGAAGAGAATATTAAAGTTAGGATTAATACTCCGCCCGTGGATGGTAAAGCTAATCAATATCTTAAGAAGTTTTTAGGTAAAGAGTTTGGTGTAGCACCTAGTAGAATTGTGATTGAGTCAGGTGAACTTTCTCGTGATAAGCGATTTAGACTTTCATCACCCACTAAGTTTCCAGAAGGTTTTCATGTTGAGTAGTGATGAATTATTTATGGCAGAAGCTTTGATTGAAGCACAAAAAGCTGCCGCTATTGGGGAGATTCCAATTGGCGCTGTCATTGTTAAAGATGGTGAGATCATTGCTCGTGGATTCAATGAATCTATCACTAAAAATGATCCCACCGCGCATGCAGAAATTGTGGCAATTCGCCGAGCAGGAGAAGTTTTACAGAATTATCGTTTAGTAGATTGCGAGCTATATGTCACATTAGAGCCTTGCATGATGTGTGCAGGAAGTTTTGTGCACAGTCGATTAAAGCGAATTATTTATGGTGCAGGTGATTCACGCCATGGTGCACTTGGCACGCAGTTGAATGTAAATACTTTTGAATCTTTTAATCATAAAGTATCTATAACACCTGCTGTGCTAGCAGAAGAGTGCCGAACATTAATACAGTCGTTTTTCAGAGAAAGACGCAAACAACAAAAAAGTAGTCAGTGAGGAGAAGATATGTCAACCATCAAGGATGCATACTTGAAAGAGATCGAACAACGTGGTTATAACGTTGATCCAATTCAATTACGAGTGGCAGAAGAGTACGATAAACTTAAAACAAAAATTATGAATGATGAACCAGCTGTGGATACGAGCAAAGTTTCATTTTTTCAAAAATTAATGAAAACCGTGCCAGATAATGCCAAGCGTTATCAAGATCCTCGCGGTATTTATATTTATGGTCGAGTGGGTCGTGGTAAAACATTCTTGATGGATTTGTTTTATAACAATATTGATGTTCCAAAGATTCGCAGTCATTACTACCATTTTATGCAAGATGTACATAATGAACTCCGTAGCTTTGCAGGTGAAGCTGATCCATTAAAATTAGTGGCAAAAAGCTATGCGAAAAAATGCAAAGTTTTATGTGTGGATGAATTTCATGTGATTGATATCACAGATGCAATGATTCTTTATCGTTTGTTGGAGTCATTTTTGGATGAAGGTATTTTCTTCATCACAACTTCAAACCGTGAGCCTGATGAATTATATAAAAATGGTTTACAACGTGAGAAATTCTTGCCTGCAATTGAAATCATTAAAAAACGCTTAGTTTCTGTGCCTCTAGATAGTGATAATGATTATCGTATGCGTCATTTGGAAGCTGCGGATGTATGGTTTACAGGTTCTGTTGAAGAACAACAAAAGCATTTTGAAGCAGCATTTGATGAGTTAGTCGGCCATAGTGATGGCCCAATCACACGAGATATTAATGGCCATTCATTTGAAATGCTCAAAGTAGGTGGTGATGCAACATGGTTCACATTTAAAGAAGCTTGTGCAAAGCCAAGAGCTTCACAGGACTTCATTAAGTTAGCTTCTGAATATGGCACAGTATTTTTAAGTGGCGTGCCTTTATTGGATCGTAATCGTCAAAATGAAGCACGCCGTTTTGTCATCATGATCGATGAATTTTATGATCAAGGTGTAAAAGTTGTGATCGGTGCAGAAACTTCTTTGGCAGATTTATATGAATCTAAAGGCACGAATGCCTTGGACTTTGAGTTCGATCGCACAATGAGCCGCTTGATCGAAATGCAATCAGAAACCTACTTACATCAACCTAAAAGACAGGCATAAGGAAACGTAATGAGCACTTTTAGTTTAGAGAATTCAGTAAAAAAATTTATTACTGATTTGGCCAAAACAAATTTTCAAGGTGATGTGGATGCCAATGAAGCAGCACGATTGGTTCATTCAGTAGATAATTCTATCTATGAGGTGAAGCCAGAAGCTGTCATTTATCCTAAAAATAGTGATGATGTGGCAATTGTGACAGAATTACTATCAAAACCAGAACATCATCAGGTGAACATTACAGCTAAAGGTGGTGGCACAGGAACGAACGGGCAATCATTAAATCAAGGAATTATTTTAGATTTATCTCGTCATATGAATCAAATTTTGGCATTTGATGCAGAAAAACATCAAGTAATCGTGCAAACAGGTGTCGTAAAGGATCAATTGAATGCATTTTTGAAACCTCATGGTTTTTTCTTTGCACCTGAATTATCAACCTCTAATCGTGCAACGATTGGTGGTATGATTAATACAGATGCTTCAGGCCAGGGAAGCTATACTTATGGCAAAACAAGCCATCACGTTGTGTCATTGAAAGGGTATTTGCCAAATGGCCAATTCATTGATACAAATGAAATTGATCCATTGCAGCAACAAATTGCAGGTATTATTTCGCCAGAAGTGGATTCGATGAATGCACATTTCCCAGAGTTGAATCGTTTTGTGACAGGTTATGATGCAAAACACTTTTTTGATGATGAAAATCATAACTTAAAACATTTGTTATGCGGTGCGGAAGGTACGTTGGCTGTTTTGACAGAAGCAACGTTGAATGTATTGCCAATTCCTAAATATAGCAAGTTAGTACTATTGAGTTATGATGATTTTATCTCTGCATTGAAACATTCTACATATTTAATGGATGCGCCTGTAACGCCAACATCTATTGAAATTATGGATGATCGTGTTGTAGAGCGCGCGCGCAATGACTTTATTTGGGAAGTGAATCAGCAATATTTTGAAGGCGTAGATTATGACCGCTTGAAAGCAATCTTGTTGGTGGAATTTAATAGTGATGATGAAGCTGAATTGCAAAGATCAGTAGAATCCTTTGCAGATTATATGAAAGCAAGTAATTATGCTTCATTGTTATCATCAAATGTATTGAATGGTGATGCTGCAATTAAGAACATTTATGCACTTCGTAAACGTGCCGTTGGCTTATTGGGTAATATCAAAGGTGAACGCAGAACAATGGCATTTGTGGAAGATTGCGCTGTGCCACCAGAAAGCTTGGCAGATTTCATTGTGGAATTCAAAGCGGTATTGGATAAGGAAAACCTTATTTATGGTATGTTCGGGCACGTTGATGCGGGCGTATTGCATGTTCGCCCGGCATTGGATCTCAAAGCAGAAGATGATCGTGAAAGAATCCGTAGAATCAGCGATCAAGTTTATGATCTCTGCGTGAAATATAAAGGTGCATTATGGGGTGAGCATGGTAAAGGTGTTCGTTCTGAATATTGTGAACCTTATTTTGGTGAATTCTACCCAATCATTCGTGCCATTAAAACAGCATTTGATCCACATAATCAGATGAATCCTGGGAAGATTGCAGCGCCATTAGGTTCAGATTCTGCGTTGTATAAAGTTGATTTAACGCCAATGCGTGGGCAGAAAGATCAATTGATCACAGAGAAAATGTGGAATGAATATCGCCGTGTGAATTTCTGTAACGGTAATGGTGCATGTTTTAACTATGATCTACATTCACCAATGTGCCCAAGCTATAAAGCAACGCGTGATCGTGTTCAATCACCGAAAGGTCGCGCTGTATTGTTGAAAGAATGGGAACGTCGCCGTTGTACAGATCAAAATACACCAGAATTTGAAGAAGAGATTTTTACAGCGTTAGAAACTTGCTTGAGCTGTGGCAGTTGTACATCTGAATGCCCCGTAATGATCAATATCCCGAATGGTCGCTCACAATTTGTGGAAGAATATTACAAAACGCGTCGTCGCCCATTGGTGGATCGTATTTTGGCTCAAGCTGAAGAAAATGCCCCATTGATGTATAAAATGCGTAACATCACCAATCCATTGTTCAAATTGCCAATGACGCAAGCTATCATGAAAAAGATTGGCTTAACAGATGCAACAATGCCACAAGATAATGGTGTACCTGCATTAGTGAAAGCAGGGAAGTTGGTTGAATGGAATATTGCAGATATTGAACGCCTAACGCCAGAATCCATTAAAGATACTAAAAACTCTGTGATCATTGTGCCAGATGCTTTGACGGAATACTTTGATGGCAAGGTTCTGAAAGATTGCGTGGAATTACTGCATTCATTAGGCTTAACAGTTTATTTAGCGCCTTATCAAAATTCAGGCAAGGCTTATCATGTGCTGGGTATGCGTGATCAATTCACATTGTCTGCTGAGAAACAAAATAAGTTGCTATTGAAAATGGCGAAGCTGAACATTCCAATGATTGGGATTGAACCGCCAATTACAGTGCTATATCGTAAAGATTATAAACAGATGTTTGGTGAAGCAGTACATGTTCAATTAGTGCAAGAATTCTTAGTAGGATATTTAAGCCAAAAAGATCAAACAGTGCAAAAAGAATTGAAAGATAAGTTCTATTTGTTGAGCCATTGTATGGAAAAAACAGCTGTTCCCAATGCGCCAAGTTTATGGCAACAAGTGTTTAAATACTTTGGTTTAGGCATTGAAGTTGTTCCAACAGGTTGCTGTGGAATGAGTGGAACATTTGGTCATTTAACTAAGCAAGTAGAATTATCTGAGAAAATTTATGATCAATCATGGCGTGTGCAGATTGAAGGCATTGCAGAGAAAGATCATGTGATGGCGACAGGTTTCTCTTGTAGAACACAAGTGGATCGCTTTTCTAAAGTATCAGCATTGCATCCTATTTCTGTATTGAATCAGAATTTGCAGTAAATAAATATTATTATATATTAAAAATACCCTCAAAGCAGGAACCAACTTTGAGGGTATTTTTTTGTCTGAATATCATGATTGAGTATTTGTAATACTGTTTGTAGTAGATTTAAAAGATGTCAGCTTTTAGTAATAACTATAAGTTGACATTGATATTAACTCTCAATATACTCGCTATTTTTAATAATGTTAATGATTCTCATTAATATATGTATTATATTTTCAAATGATAATTATTTTACATAAAGTTTTTAAAGATAGGGATATATGAAAGTTTCGTATTTATATTTGGCGGTTGTAACAGCATTAAGTACAGTCATTCCTTTGGCTGTAGCAGAAGAAGATAAAGTAATTGATTTATCACCCGTGCGTGTTCAAGGAGAATATATTGGACAAGATTATGATGAAAGTGTTTCATCGGTGATTATCATAGATAGAGATGCATTGAATAAGTCAGCCGCTACTGACTTGAAAAGCTTGGTTCGTTATCTTCCTGGTGTGAGTGTAGCTAAAGATGCGCAAAAAGGTGTTAGCCAAGGGTTAAGAATACGAGGAATAGATTTTAATAGAATCACAATGAGCATCGATGGTGATCGATTGCCAGAAGGACAAGCCTGGGGGCATGGTAGCTCATACAATGCAGGGCGTGATTTTGTGGAGTTTGATACTTTAAAACATGTTGATATTATGAAAGAGCCCAATTCTGCTAAACATGGCTCAGATACTTTAGCAGGTGCGGCTAATTTTAGAACGTATGATCCAGAAGATTTTGTGAATGCAGAAAAGCCATTTCATATTGGTTTAAAGCAAGGTTATGTTAGTGCTAATCGTGAAAATAAAACAACAATTTCTACAGCAGGGTTTAAAAATAATTTTTCATGGTTAGTGATTGGAACGGATACAAAATATCATGAAACAAAAAATAGAGGTGAAGTTGATGGATTTGGTTCAAAGCGTACTAAACCGAATCCTTTAGATGCTGAAGGGCAGAATATTTTAGGCAAGCTTGCATGGTCTAATGAGAGACATCGCCTTTCAATTATGGCAGAGGAATATAAAAATAATCTCACAGTAGATCAGATGCATTCCCGTAGTGAAAGTCATATTTATGATAATACATTGAAAATTAAAAGAAATAGATACGCTATTGATTATAAATTAAATTTAGAATCTGCAATTTTTAATGAGATGAATGTTCGGTTATATCAAAATAAGTTGAACAATATTGATGGTATTCGTAATAGATTTGGTGGACCTTTAGCAAAAACTACACATACATTAAAAGATTTTAAGGTGAATATTATTGGAGTGCGTGCAGATTTTGATAAGCATGTGGTCTTAGGTGGATTAGATCATGATTTTATGTGGGGGATTGATTTAAGAAGAACCAAAACATCACGCTTGGAAGATATTAATAATAGCAAAGATAAACAGCGTAAGGATTTTCCAGATGCAGTTGCTAAAGATATAGGTTTTTATCTGCAAGATAATATTTCATGGGGTGATGGTTGGAAGTTAAGTATAGGTGCGAATATTGATCATCATACGATGGATAGTTCACCTGATGATATTTTCTTGCAGTATGGTAAGGATCATTTTACAGGTAATATTGATCCTAAATATTTGATCACTCAAAAATATAGTGATACGACAATCACACCAAAAATTAACTTGAGTAAAGCTCTATTAGATAATAATGCAGAGATCTTTATTGGTTATAGCGAAGGTGTTCGTCATCCTTCTTATGAAAATTTAGGAACATTTAATCATGGTGGTACACACATTGTACCGAATCCTGATTTAAAGAAAGAGAGCTCTCGTAACTATATGGCAGGATTACTTTATGATGATGGATGGACAAATTTTTCAGCTAATGCTTATTTGAGTCAATATAATAACTTTATTCGTTCTGAGAGTTTTGCAGATAGTGCAGGTCAGCGTTATACGATGCCTATGAATGTTAAGCGTATTAATATTCATGGTGTGGAAGCAAATTTTAAACAAAATATTACAGATCATTGGGTAATTCATGGTTCTGCTGCATGGGCAAAAAGTAAAAATCGTGCAACAGGTAAAGAATTAGAAAGTGATCCATTTGATAAAAACCGTCTAGCTGTTGACCCTTTTACCTATACAGTAGGGGTAAGCTATGCTCAAGAAAATTGGGGGGCATCATTAGATTGGAAGCATGTGAATGCAAAAAAACGCCAATACAAAGAACAATGGGGGGATTTTTACACCATGAATGCGCCTAAATATAACTTAGTTGATTTAACTGCTTGGTGGAAGTTAGATAAAGATATTGAAATTACAGGTGGTATTTATAACCTTACTAATCAAAAATATTGGGATGGTATTGATCTACAAGATGAGAAGGCTCAGGATATGTGGGTAAAATGGTATGACCATTTAGATCGCTGGACGCAGCCAGGAAGAAGCTTTGCAATCAATGTTAAAATATCATTGTAATTGTTATATCTCCCTAAAAATTATATAAAATACATAATAATTGCTATTTTTTGAGTAAGTATTATGTATATTTATTGATGTTGGACTTTAATCAATAAGAAACTAGTTTATTCAGTTATACTTTAGCTGTTATATAAAAATTCTAGGAATATTATGAGGTTAAAAAAATTAGCAACAGCTCTCTTATTAATTTCATCCACTTCGTTAACATCTATGACATGGGCAGATGTAACAACAGGATTAGCAGCATATTATGATAATGATTTAGATAGAAGTTATGCTGAATTTGTAGGGTCGGCACAGAATAATAATGCAACAGCCGCTTTCCTAGTAGGAATGTTACTGATGGATGAAAATTTCTCTCAAGCAAATTTAGCTAAAGCAGAGGAGTGGTTGAAAAAGGCTGTGGATCAAGGCAGTGCAGAAGCGGCTTACAATTTGGCATATTTTTATTTAAATAATACTTTACCTAATGGAACGAAAGAGAATTATCAAAAATATTTAGAGAAAGCTCAATCCTTGAATCTGATGGAAGCATTTCTATTGCCAATGCTCACAGCAGAAATCTATGAAAATCGTTTTGGTGAGCCTGACGATGTATTTATGTTGAAATCTTTGCTGAAAGCACATCAAATAGAGCAAACACCTTTTACCGAGTTTGGTATTGGTACATTTTTATTATTAGGTGATGATTATATAGATGTAGACTTGACACAATTGGGGCTTAAAATACAGCACAGTAATGTAGAAGATGGCGTAATGTATTTAGAGAAGGCTCTGAATTCAGGATTATTACTTGCATTGTTACCATTATCTAGTGTCTATAAAGGTGAAATTAAAGGTTATCCCGCTAATTCAGCTCAATCTCAAAAAGTTGAGAAAATACTAGAAGAGAAGTTTTTCCAGATCATGGCAGATATGATTGAGCTTAAAAATGTTCAGCCTATTTCTATTTATTCGATGCAATCGGATGATGAACGCCAAAAAATGATTAAAAACCTGATGGCACAATCAAAAACGGATGGGAATGCTGCAGAAAGATTGGGAAATTTATATCTCTCTGGTGCGGTAACCGGAAAATCAGATTCAGAGCAGGCTCAATACTACTATTTTCAGGCAGTTTCTCTGGGTAAATATTCATTACTGAAAAAAATCTATGATGAAGCACGTTATGATGCAGATGTTCAGCGAAAAATGGTGCCATTTATAGAACAAGCTGTAGCACAGTCCGATCCTTATGGTTTGTATTTTATGGGGTTGATGTATATTAATGGTATTCAGTCAGATTATGGTTATGATGATCGATTAGCAGCCTTATACCTGAAGAAAGCTGCAAGCTTGGGAAATATAGATGCCTTGAAGGCTTTAGCTTATGAAAGAGTGAATAATTTATCCATTCGAGATCATGAGCAATTGCAATATGCGAAGCAATTGATTGAGCTTGCACCGAATGATCAAAAGCCTTATTTGATTGTTACACGTACTTTGATGCGTACAGATTTAGCCAATGCTTATGATGAAATTTATGGATATGTGCAAAAAATTGATGGCATGAATCCAAATGATCCTGAGCTATTATCGTTAATGGGTGATTTTTATGGCACAGAAGGACGTTGTCAAGATGGAGCTAAAGCCATTGGTTATTATGATCGTTTAATTGATTTAGAAGCTAGCGAAATGTATTCAGCGAAATACCGTTTTGAAAAAGCATTATTGTTGAAAAATGGTGCGGTTAATTTAGCAAAAGATGAGAAAGCAGCGCTTGAAATCTTATTAACGTTGTCACCTGATTATGTCGGGCGTGAGCTTTATAATACTTTGGGTGAAATGTATCATTATGGCAAAGGTACCGCTGTTGATATTCCTAAAGCTATTGAGCATTATAAAAAAGGCACAAGAAAGATACTTTTGCCATTAGGAAAACTATTATTAGCTAGCCAGGATATTGAGCAACGTAATGATGGTGCTTACTATATTATTCAAGAGATGCAAGATGAAGGTGCTCAGCAAGAGTATGAAACGCTATTATTAGCTAATACAGATCTAGATTTTGTCCAACAATGGTTATTAAATATTTATCATGACCAAGACATTGTTAAAGGACAGCAAGCTTACCAATTGATTAAAAAGGGATATGAAGCAGGAATCCCAAGAATGCAATTGAATTATGCCGAGATATTATCTCGAGGTAATGAAGCAATGAAGAAGCAAGGTGAGATTATCTTAGAGCAATTAGTTGCTCAGGATTATGTGCCTGCATTAAGAAAGAAATTTTCTGATTTTTCATTCACAGATGCTAAAGAGCGATTGCCATATGCGAAGAAAATTGCAGAAATTACTGGATCGGATGCTGATCTACAAGAGTTGGCAGAAATCTATAATCGTTTAGAAGCCTATGATTTAGCGATGGCAGTCATAGAGAAAATTCAAGATCAAGAGCGATCATTCTTAAGTTTTAGAAGAGATGATGCAAAAAAAGGCTTGCAAAAGCTTCAAGATCTTCGTGAACGTGCTGATAAAAAAGATCCTGATGCTTGGTATCAATTAGTAGAGCTTGCTAAAAAACAAGGTAACAATGATGAGCAAATAATATTGCTAAAACGCGCAATGGAGAATGGTTCATCGAAAGCAATGCAAGATTTCGGGATGATTTTAATTCACAAAGGTGATGATAATAATTTAATGAAAGGGCGCGAGCTTTTGTTAAAAAGTATTCGATTAGGTAATGTCAAAGCATTGGAGCCTTTATATCAATTGTATTCTTTAGATATTGATCCGCGCATTACTCGAAAAGAGATGTCAGATTTAATGTTTGAACTTAAATATTCTGGGATTGCTGAAGCTGAAGAGTATTTTAAAAATTTTGTTCATTTTGATGTGGCAGAAGAGTTTTTGATAACATCGGAAAAAGGCAGTAAAGAGTATATTTCAGCTTTAGGCAATATTGTTAATATGTATAGAGATGGCAATGGCACAAAGCAAAATACTGAAAGGTATATAGAAACACTGAAAGAGTTATCTGAATATGATGACGGTGATGCCGCATATGCGTTAGGGCAACATTATGAAAGCTTAGATAGTAATGAAACTAATATTCAGACAGCTGCTTTTTGGTACAAAAAGGCTAATGAGAAGAATTATTCTAATGCAGGTGGCCGTGTCATTGAATGGAATGATTTAATTCAGAAGGCTAAAAGTGGCGATTTAGATGCGAAATTTGCATTGTTGGCTTATAAACAGTTGGAAGAAAATCCTGTGGATATGGATGCTCAATTAAAAGCCTTGGTTAAGCAAAATCATAATGGTGCACGAGTAATGTTAGCTAAAAATTTACTTAAACAACCTAGATATGAGGATCATTATGTGCAAGCTTTAGTACTATTAAAAGCAGCCATTAATAATGGTAGTGAATATGCCGCAACAATATTGGCTGAAACGTTGATGAATTATCAATATGATCCTGAAGTGAAAGATGTGAATGCTGAAATTGAATCTGTTTTATTGAAATACCCGACGGATGATAATAATAAATTATTGGTGAATTACTTTATTCAGAATAAAAATTTTGAGCATGCTTATGCTGTAATTGAAAAACTACCTAAGGAAACTCAATTGGGGTTTTATCAAGGGTTGTATGATCTTTTCGTGGAAGATCAGGATGCCACAGATTATCAAGCTGCAATGAAAGCCGCAGATAAAATTCTAGGGTTATATCCATCGGAGGGTAATTATAGAATTGGTCGATTGTATTTATTTGGTGATCAAACTTTAACAGTAGATCGTGTCAAAGCATTGTCACTATTAGCGAGCGCATTTGATCAAATGATGGCAGAAATATTAGAAACAAATCGTTCGTTTTATCCTGATTTTTCATACGTGGATCGTAAATTTGAAACTATCTATGAAAATTTATTGGAAGGTAATCAGAATGAGCAAGCACTCGGTGTTCAATGGTTGCAACAATTAGCACAGTATAATATGGAAGATGCTGCAAAAGTATTGATGAATTACTATAAGGAGCATGGAGATTATTTAAATGCTTATTTATATGGTTCAGCTTATGGTTTTTGGGAGATTAATAATATTGAGGATCGATTGAATGCAACGCAGATCGAAACTCAGAAAGCCAAGGCAAAAGTACTGAAAGATTCTTTTCAATACATTCAGTATATCGGTGAGGTGAACCAATGGAAAAAAAGAGCAGAAGAAAATTCTGCACATGCTTTCTTGCGATTAGGTGAAATTTATCAGCAAGGTAAGATGGCCGCGAAAGATACTGAGCTGGCGATCCAATATTATGAAAAAGCAGGGCAGAACGGTGAGAGCTTTGCTTATAATCGTTTAGGTAATATGTACCGTAAAGGTGATGGTGTACCAACAGATAGTGCTAAAGCAGTTTACTATTTTGATTTGGGTGCTCAGAATGGTGATAGCAATTGTGCGCATCAGGCAGGTGATGTTTTGTATTTTGGTGAGAATAATATTTCTAAAGATTTTGTGAAAGCGGCTGAATATTTTGATATGACAGATTTAGCACAAGGTAAGCATCATGTTTTAGCTAAGTATAAATTGGCGTACATTTATTATCATGGCTCGGGTGATGTGGTTCAAGATAAAAAGCGTGCTTATGAAATATTGAAACAATATGAATCGAGCGATAATCAAGACATTCACAAAGCACTTGTAGAATGGGACTTTAGTAATATTTGATGATTGAATAATGAAGGTATAACCTCAATCACTGAAATGTGATTGAGGTTATTTTTTATTCAATATTGATATCAAAAGATTGTTTGATATTTTGTAAAGTTACCATAGTTTTAAAACCATGAATATTTTCATCATTAAATAGTAATCTTTCTGATAGTTGTTCATATTCAGACATATCGGCAACAGTCATAATTAGTAAGAAGTCAAAATCGCCAGTGACTAAGTAAACTTGTTGAATGGCTGGCGTTGATAAGAAAATGGATTTATGATGATCCATTGCTACAGTGTGTTTATTCTTGATGCGTACTTCTACAATTAATGTGATGGGTTTGCCAAGCTTTTTGTTATCAATAATGGCAATATTGCCTTTAATATAACCATCGGCTTCTAGTGCTGCAATGCGGCGATTTACAGCAGAGGGTGATAGATTGACTTGCTCAGCTAATTCACGTTGTGAAATTTTATTATCACGTTGTAATAGTTGAAGGATTTTTTTATCAAAGCTATCTAATACCATAAATCATTGCCTATAATCAAAGAGTTGAAACAATAGTATAGTTATACATTATTTTTTTAGGATATAGTCAGTTAAATATCAAAAAATGAAAATAAAACCTCATATTTGAAATATGAGGTTTTATTGAAAGAATCATTTATTAATAGGCATTTTTACGAGAAACAGGTGCGAAGCTATTAGCTTGTGCTGTATCCCAAACAGATGCATAAAACTGGCTAGGGATGTTATCACGTAATAAAGCACCCGGTTCGATATAATAGTAAGTATTTGAGAAGAGTCTAACTTCGTTATCAGCTGTTCGTAAAACTAAATGGTGAGGCTCTAGCTCATTGACATGGCTAATACCCGCAGAGCTTAACATTTCTGCTAAAGCATGAAGTGTATTGCGGTGGTAGTTGTACACACGATTCACTTTATTAGTAACATCTAGACCTTTTTGACGCATCAAATCTTGTGTTGCGATACCGGTTGGACATGTATTAGTGTGGCAACTCAAAGATTGAATACAGCCAAGTGCAAACATGAATCCGCGTGCAGAATTTACCCAATCTGCACCGATTGCTAAGGTTCGTGCAATATCGAAAGCACTGATAATTTTACCGCTTGCCCCAATTTTAATTTGGTCACGAAGATTTGCACCCACCAATGTATTGTGGACGAACAATAAACCTTCACGTAATGGTGAACCAATATGATCTGCAAACTCAATGGGTGCTGATCCTGTACCACCTTCTTTGCCATCTACTACAATAAAGTCTGGTGTAATACCTGTTTTGAGCATAGCTTTAACAATTGCAGCAAACTCCCAGGCGTGACCGATACATAATTTAAAACCTACTGGTTTGCCATCACTTAATTCACGCAATCTTTGAATAAATTCTAATAATTCAATTGGGTTGGAAAATTCAGAGTGATAAGGTGGAGAAATACAATCTTTATCCATCGGCACACCACGAGTTTTAGCAATTTCTGGTGTGATCTTATCTTTTGGTAAAACGCCACCATGTCCTGGTTTTGCGCCTTGGCTAATTTTAACTTCAATCATTTTGACTTGTGGTAATAATGCCTTTTCTCTAAATTTTTCAGGATCAAATTGTCCATCTTCTGTACGGCATCCAAAGTAGCCACTGCCTAACTCCCAAATTAAATCACCACCATGTTTTAAGTGGTAAGGGCTGATACTACCTTCGCCTGTATCATGTGCAAAATTACCTAATTTTGCACCACCATTTAATGCCAAAACAGCGTTGGCACTTAATGCGCCAAAGCTCATTGCTGAGATATTAAAAATGGAAGCACTGTATGGTTGTTTACATTCACTACCACCAATTGTAACGCGGAAATCGTCGGGGTTGGGCATTGAAACAGGTGCCATAGAGTGGTTAATAAATTGAAAACCTTTTTCATAGACATTTTGAATGGTTCCAAAAGCACGATTTGAATTATGGTTTTTTGCTCGGTTGTAAACCAATTCACGTTGACCATGAGTAAAGGGTACTGCTTCTGAATCTGATTCAATGAAATATTGACGAATTTCTGGGCGGAAATGTTTAAGGAGATATCTTAAGTTTCCTAAAATAGGATAGTTACGACGCACTGCATAGGTTGTTTGCATAATATCAACAAGGCCAATCAGTGTCAGTACTAAAGCAACAGCAAAAACTACTTTACCTAGTGGAAAAGTGAAGACGATAGATGCGATGGTTGCAGCAATTGCAATTAAGAAAAGGGAATAACGTCCCAAATATGCAATAGCAGTCATGATATCTCCTTTGATAAATGATGAGAATAGCTTAGAATAAATGGTCGATATCATACTCTATATTGTTTTAAATTATAAGGATTTACCACTTAAATGTTCTCAAAGAATAAAAAGGCCAGTAGCGATAATGATTGGGATTATCAATCAGTGCCTGCTATCCCTTTGAAAAAGCACCGATATAGCACAGATAGAGCAATTGCGAAATTGATCTACTCTAAAAATGATGATGACGCAGATTTAAAACTCCAGTTGAGAAGAGCAAGACAGCTAGCGTATGTTGAGCCTTGGTTTCAGGAATTTTTGCCAGAAAAATTAAAAGGGCGATTATTTATTGCATCTTTAGGACGAAAATTTTGGTTGATTGGTGCATTAGATTCTTTATCTGGTAATAACTTTAAATTTTATCAAAAAGAGATTCGTCAAACTTTGGAAAATTATTTAAATACTATTTCACAAAAAGAATGGTCGATACCTGAATTTAAAGTTCAAGTCATGCCAAAGAAAGCTCATGATGCCATACCTGAATTTTCAGATAAAACCGTGACAACTTTATCTGTTCGATCTAATAAAAGTTTATTAGCAGATAAAACAAATCGTTCAATAGATGATATTCTAGCAAGTATGATGGATAACGCGAAAAAACATGGCAGATAATAGAATCTTTGAGGATCAGCAAAAAGCACATCAATATTGGTTTGAAAGGGCTTTAAATTTATTGATGCGTAGAGAACACAGTATTGTTGAATTAAAGCAAAAATTGACATTGAAAGGTTGTGAGTCGCATCAAGTGGATGAGATTATTGAGCGATGTATTGAGGCTAATTATTTAAGTATAGAAAGGTTTGCAGAGGTTTTTACAAGAAATCAGGTGCAGTTAGGATATGGCCCTAAGAAAATCCAGTTTTTGTTAAAGCAGCATCAAGTGCCTAGTGATTTGATTTCTATTGTTTTAGAAGAAGCTAATTTTGATGAAGCAAAAAAGATTGCTTTACGTAAAATTGGGCAAAAACCTGAGGTGAAATTGAAAGCTGCGCTATATCGTCGAGGTTTTTAATGCAAACCCCAAAATTTTGGCAAGAAAATAATGGCATTACAATTCTGTTAAAGCCGTTATCTTATTTATACAGATTTTTATCTGAGAAAAATAAACTTAAAAAATTAAAAGCACAGAAAAAACTTTCTGTGCCTGTTATTGTTGTAGGTAATATCAATGCTGGAGGAACAGGGAAAACACCTGTGACGATTGCATTGATTAGTGAATTACAGCAACGAGGCTTGAATGTTGGTTTGATTTCTCGCGGTTATGGTCGCAAAGATGAATCACTCATTGTGAGTGATGAGAAAGTTTCACCAGAATTATTGGGTGATGAGCCTTATTTGATTCATCAAAAAACAGATGTGCCTGTTGCTGTTGCGAATCAGCGTTATGATGCAGGTTTAGCATTATTGTCAAAATATCCTGATTTGGATGTGATTGTCAGTGATGATGGTTTACAGCATTATGCCTTGTATCGAGATTTTGAAATTGCTGTTTTTGGCCAACAAGGCATAGGCAATGGTTATATGATACCGGCAGGACCGCTGCGTGAAAGTGTTGAGCGGTTAAAATATGTAGATGCCATCATCACAATCGACGATAGTTTTAATTTTTTACTTCCATATTTAAAAAAATGCTATAAGATAACGCAACGACTAGGTGTGCCTTATCAATTAAATAATTTTAAACAAACTCAACAATGGGAAAATTTCTCACTGATTAGTGCGATTGCAGGCATTGCACACCCAAACAATTTCTTCAACGCATTGTCATTAAAAGGTTTAAAAGTTAGTACTTATCCTTTTGGTGATCATCATACATATAGTGCAACAGACTTTATTAATATGATAGAGCCAATTTTGATGACAGAAAAAGATGCTGTCAAATGCACACATATTTTACATAACCACGATGCATGGGTTGTTCCATTAGAAACAATATTGCCATCGGGTTTTATCGAATTGATCATTCAACATATTAATTTAAAAAAAGATATTGAGAAAATCGATCCAAAGAATTTTATAGGAGACAGTGAATGTCTAAATTAACAAAAGAACAACAAGCATATTTTTCAGATTATGCAAAAAATGATACAAATTTTAAAGAAGAGCTTGAAAAGTATACTCAAGCAATTCCAAGTCGCGCATTTATTCAAGAAGTTTTAAATGCTGCTAAAAAAGTTACATTTGATGAGTTGGCTGCGATTTTAAATTTAAAAGAAGATTGGCAGTTAGAAGCTTTGAGTAATCGTTTGTATATTATGAACCGAGCACGTCAATTACATTGTAATGTTCGAGAAGAGTTTTTGCCGATTGGTAGCGATGATACTGTTATTGGTTTATTTGAAGGCTCAGTGGAAGGTCATGGATATGTAACAGTTAAAGATCAAGAAACGATTTATATTTCACCTAAGGATTGTAAAAATGTCATGCACCACGATGAAGTTGAAGTGGTGATTACAGGTGTATTCCGTTCGAAATCTATGCGACAAGGCCGTGTCGTTAAAGTAGTGAAGCGTAATTTGCATGAATTAATCGCACGTATTTCTATGTACGATGGCAGTGCAGTGGCTGTACCTGAGAATCGAAAAATTTCACAACATTTTTTAATTTTAGAAGATGCTTTAAATCAGGCAAAGAATCATGATTTAGTGAAAATTGAAGTGGATCAAGAGGCTTTGAATAAAGGGAGTTTTATTGCAAAAGTAACAGAGGTCTTTGGTCGTAAGATGACCAAGGATATCGCAATTATACAAGCAATTATGGAGCATCAATTACCACATGAGTTCTCGAAAGCAACTGATGAATTATTAAAAACTATTTCAGATGAGGTGCGTGAAGAGGATAAAGTCGGACGAAAAGATTATCGTGATTTACCTTTGGTGACCATTGATGGTATTACTGCACGCGACTTTGATGACGCTGTGTACGTTGAAAAAATGAATGATGGTAATTTTAAGTTGTACGTTGCCATTGCGGATGTTGCTCATTATGTGAGAAATGGTAATGCAATTGATGCTGATGCCATTAAACGTGGTACATCTGTGTATTTCCCTGATCGTGTGATTCCGATGTTACCTGAAAAACTATCCAATGGTTTGTGTTCATTGAACCCAAATGTGGATCGTTTATGCATGGTTTGCGAAATGATCATTGCGCCCAATGGTGAAATGGAAAAATACGAATTTTTTGAAGGCGTGATGCGTTCACATGCACGTTTAACTTATGAATTAGTGGCTGAGTTGATTATAGAAGAAAATCCAATTCAAGAGGATTATTCTGAAATTATGCCACATATTTTGAATTTATATTCATTGTATAAAGTGTTGCGTAAGGCTCGTGATCAGAGGGGTTCAATTGATTTTGAAACAAAAGAAACAGAAATTTTATATAACGATGAAGGTTTGATCGATAAGATTGAATTCAGAGTTCGTAATGAAGCTCATATGATCATTGAAGAATGTATGATTGCTGCCAATATTGCTGCTGCAACTTTTTTAGAATCCAATGAAGTGCCAACTTTGTATAGAGTACATGCTAAACCACCTGAAGAGCGTTTAAATAAATTACGCCGTTTCTTGGTGGAATATAATTTAGGTGTAGAAGGTGGTGATGCGCCTGAACCTAAGGATTATGCTAAAACTTTAGCCATGGCTTCAGAGTTGCCTGTATTTGATATTATTCAGACGATGATGTTACGTTCAATGGCGCAAGCAGTTTATCAGCCTGAAAATGAAGGCCACTTTGGTTTGTCATTGACACATTATGCTCACTTTACATCGCCGATTCGTCGTTACCCTGACTTAACTGTACATAGAGGCATTAAATCTTTAATTAATAAAGGTAAAGAGGGCGCTGTTAAATATCCATATACAGATAAAATGATGGTGAGCTTAGGTGAAAGTTTATCTGAAATGGAGCGTCGTGCAGATGATGCGGTTTCTGATGTTGTTGCATGGTTAAAATGCGAATATATGCAACAACACATTGGTAAGGTTTTATCTGGCCGGGTTGCAGGTATTACAAAGTTTGGTGTATTTGTTGAGCTGGATGATATTTATATCGAAGGCTTAGTGCACATGTCGAATTTGCCAGGTGATTATTATCATTTTGATGATGTTCGTTATCGTTTAATTGGTGAAAAAACAGGAGTTTTAATTAAGTTAAATGACTCTGTTGTTGTGCGTGTTTTAGATGCAAATCCAGAAACTAAGTTCATTGACTTTGAAATGATTACGTTGCCCAAAAATGCTAAATTGAGCAAGCGTGAACGTGAAGCTATTTTAGCTGAAATTGCTGCAGCAAAAGCGATGGAGAAAGCTGTTAAAAAACAGTCTTCCAAAAAGGGGCGACCGGATAATCGTAAAGTTAAAGAAAAAAGACGTGGTTCTAGTGAAAAAAGAAAAATGGTGGCTAAAAAGGTTGCGAAGCCTGCCAAAAAGGTAAAAAAGAAAAAAGTGAGTAAAAAAGCTAAGAAGTAATCTTCTAAATATTCCGGCATTGCTATTAATTCCTTGTGAAATGTTTTAAAATGCCGAGTTATTTTGTGTCATTGACTAGTGTAAGGATGAAAGGATTATGAATAAGCCGCCAAAGTATAAACGTATTTTGCTTAAGTTAAGTGGTGAAGCTTTAATGGGATCAGGTAATTATGGTATTGAACCTGAAACAATTGGGCGCATTGCTGATGAAATTCAGTCATTGAATGCAATTGGAGTAGAAGTTGGCGTTGTCATTGGTGGTGGTAATATTTTCCGTGGTGCAGGTTTAGCAAATAAAGGTATGGATCGTGTCACAGGTGACCATATGGGGATGTTGGCGACTGTTATGAACTCTTTGGCATTACAGGATGCTTTAGAAGATCGTAATGTTTACGTTCGCGTGATGAGTGCGCTTCGTATTAATGAAGTTTGTGAAGATTATATTCGTCGTCGTGCTGTTCGTCACTTAGAGAAAAAACGTGTCACAATCTTTGCGGCAGGTACTGGTAATCCATTCTTTACGACAGATTCGGCAGCTGCGCTTCGTGCAATTGAAGTGAATGCAGATATTATGTTGAAAGCTACAAAAGTGGATGGCATCTATACTGCAGATCCTAATAAAGATCCAAATGCTGTAAAATATGATGTTGTGAGCTACAAAGAAGCATTAGCCAAAGATTTGGGTGTCATGGATGCAACAGCTTTAGTTATGTGTCGTGAGAATAAACTACCAATTCGTGTATTTAATATTTTTAACCCGGGCGATTTAATGCGTACTGTATGTGGTGATGATATTGGTACTTTGGTGACTGAATAAAAACTAATCTATTTGAATGAATTTGAGGAAATCTAGATTATGATTAACGAAATTAAACAAGATGCAGAACATCGCATGAAAATGTCTATTGAAAGTTTGAAAAATGCATTACAAAAGCTAAGAACTGGCCGTGCGCATACAAGCTTGTTAGATCATATTGAAGTAGAGTTTTATGGCTCACCAACACCTTTGAGTCAAGCAGCAAATATCAGTGTTATTGATGCTCGTACATTGGGCGTGACACCATGGGATAAAAATATGGTGGGACCAATTGAAAAAGCAATTTTAATGAGTGATTTAGGTTTGAATCCTGCAACAACAGGCACTTTGATTCGTATTCCATTGCCGCCATTAACTGAAGAGCGTCGTCGTGATATGGTTAAAGTGGTGAAAGGCGAAGGTGAAAATGCTAAAGTTGCTATTCGTAATATTCGTCGTGATGCAAATCAGAAATTGAAAGATGCAGAGTTATCAGAAGATGAAGTTCGTCGTGGTGAAGATGTGATTCAAAAAATTACGGATGCAATGACTTCGGAAGTTGATGCTGTTTTAGCGTCTAAAGAAAAAGAGTTAATGGAGATTTAATTCTAAAATGGCAGCATCTGAATCAAAAAAATGTCGTCATATCGCCATCATTATGGATGGGAATGGACGATGGGCCAAAAAACGATTTATGCCTAGAACTGTTGGGCACAAAGCTGGTGTTAAGTCCGTTAAACGGGTGGTAAAGGCTGCCATTGAAAATAATATAGAAGCTTTAACCTTATATGCTTTTTCTACAGAAAACTGGTTAAGGCCAGATGAAGAGGTGAGTTTTTTGGTTAAGCTTTTCATTGAGACATTGGATAGAGAGCTTTCTGCTTTGCATGAAGCAGGTGTTGCTATCCATTTTATTGGTGATATACAGAAATTTCCTCACGCATTGCAGCAAAAATTACATGCTGCAATGGAGTTAACACAAGATAATAAAAAATTAGATTTAATTATTGCTTTAAATTATGGCGCGCGTGCTGAAATTGTTTCCGCTTGTAAAGCAATTGCAAAAGATATTAAAAATGATTTGTTTGATTTAGCAGATATCGATGAAATCATGGTAAGCCAACGTTTGGCTTTGCATGAATTTCCGCCTGTAGATTTGTTAATCAGAACAAGTGGAGAGGAGCGTTTAAGTAATTTCTTATTATGGCAGCTGGCTTATTCAGAATTTTATTTTACTGAATGTTTATGGCCAGATTTTACGGAAAACGAATTTAATGAAGCATTGAAGACATATGAAGAGCGTGATCGTCGATTTGGTGCGGTAGAAGAGTGAGTATAATATGAAAGAACGAGTTATCACAGGCTGTATAATGGCATTAGTTGCATTATTAGCTATTAGATTTTTACCTTCAGGTTTTTTCCAGTTTGCGTTATTGGTCATAGCGTTGATTGGTGTATTTGAATGGAAAAAAATGTTGCCTGAGACAATTCGTTTGCCTTATTTGATGTGTAATACGTTATTGTTAGTAATTGCGTATATGTTTTTATTAACCAATACATTATCTTTGCTTTTAATTGCAAATACAGTTGCTGTATGTGTATGGATATTGGTTCCTTTTTTATTGTTTATTCAAATTAAAATGCCTCAAAAGTGGTTAGTTTCTAAAGAAGTGACGGCTATTTTTTCAACCATTATGTTGTTAGGTTTTTATATTTCATTGAGTATGTTGCATGAATTACCCGGTGGTTATGGTTATGGGTTTGTTTTATATGTTATTGGCTTAGTAGCATTAGCAGATAGTGGCGCATATTTTGTTGGTCGTAAGTTTGGAAAAAATAAATTAGCACCTGCAATTAGCCCAGGAAAAACAATAGAAGGAGCAATCGGTGGCATTATGATTGCTATGGTGTTTTCATTGATTGTGATGTTGTTTTTGCCAATATCGTTTAATGGTTGGCAAAAAATTGCTTTTCTTTTGATTTCTTTGATTGCGGCAATGTTATCTATCACGGGCGATCTTTATGAGAGCTTGATTAAACGCCATGCAGGTATTAAAGATAGTGGTAATTTATTTCCGGGGCACGGCGGCGTTTTAGATCGTATAGATGGTCTAATTGCTGGAGCTACGATTTTTACGTATGGTTTTTATATTTTTTAGATGAATTTCAGCGCGATATGAAACAGGTTTCTATTTTAGGTGCAACGGGATCGATCGGAACTTCTACCTTAACGGTCATTCGACATAATCCAACAAAATATCAAGTGCATTCCGTGGTTGCTGATCGTAGCGTGCAGAAGATGTTGGAAATTTGCAAGGAATTTCAGCCAAAATTTGTTGTGATGGCAAATGGTGATGCTGCTAGCGAATTAGAAACGCATTTATTCAGCTTAGGTTTATCCATTGAAGTTTTAGCTGGTGAAGAAGCTATTACTGAAATTGTGAAAGCGCCTGAAATTGATTTGGTTGTTGCTGCAATTGTAGGAGCAAAAGGTTTTTTATCATCATTATCTGCTGTCAAAGCAGGAAAAACGATTTTACTTGCTAATAAAGAAAGCCTAGTGATGGGTGGTGCTTTATTTATGCAAGCAGTGAAGGATTATGGTGCAACATTATTGCCTATTGATAGTGAGCATAATGCATTGTTTCAATCTTTACCAAAAGATCAACAGGGTAAGGCAACTTTAGAAGGTGTTTCTAAATTAGTATTAACAGCATCTGGTGGACCATTTCGTAATACTTCATTAGTCGACATGGCAAAAATTAAAAAAGAAGATGCTCTTAAACATCCTCGTTGGGATATGGGGGCAAAAGTCACGATCGATTCTTCAACCCTAATGAATAAAGGTTTGGAGTTTATAGAAGCACATTTTTTATTTAATATGCCGCCTGAGAATATTGATGTTGTGATTCATCCTCAAAGTATTATTCACTCATTGGTTGCATATAAAGATGGCTCGTTGCTAGCACAATTGGGTGAGCCTGATATGACAATTCCTATTGCACATGCTTTAGGTTATCCTGAGCGGGTTTTATCAGGTAAACAGCCTGTTGATATGACGCAAATGATGGATTTGACATTTGCTAAACCAGATTTAGAGCGTTTTCCATGCTTAAGAATAGCTAAAGAGTGTTTGGTTAAAGGTAATGCTTACTTGGTGGCAATGAATGCGATGAATGAAATTTTGGTAGAAGCATTCTTAGAAGATAAAATAGAATACTTGGATATTCCGAAAAAATTAGAAGAGTTTTTATCTCAATTAACTATTTCCACGCTCAATAGTTTTGAAGAAATCATAGCGTTTGATCAGTTTATCAGACAAGATACAATTGCAAAGTTGAAGGCATAGTTCATGATTGAATGGTTGGAGTCTTTTTTTAGATCCATCGGTGGTTTTATCATCTTGATGGGGATTTTGGTGACGATACATGAGTATGGTCATTTTTGGGTTGCGCGAAAGTTGGGTTTTGCTGTTACTAAGTTTAGTATCGGATTTGGTAAAAATATTTGGAGTCGACAAGGTAAAGATGGTATTGAATATGCTATTGGTATGATCCCTTTGGGGGGGTATGTTGCATTTGTGGATGATGCAAAAGATCATACAGGGCAGCTCAATGGAATGCCATTTAAACAAGGAAAAATTTGGCAAAAAACAGCTGTAGTTGCAGCGGGACCTTTAGCTAATATTCTGTTGGCAATTGTATTGTTGTGGGGATTATTTATGTATGGTGTTCCCGCATATAAGCCTTATGTTGAAGTTACTCAGAAAAATGCACCATTTGCAGAAGCGGGTTTAAAAAGTGGTGATTTGGTTTTGTCTGTAGATGGTGAACCAGTTCGTAGCTTTGAAATGATGATGCAAAAACTAATTGAGTACTTGGATGATGGTCAAGCAGAGATTATCTATAATAGAGAAGGCAGTGTGCGTCGCACTTTGATTGATATTGGTGCGCCTTTGCAGCTGGATGCTAAAACTGATTTATATAAAGATCTGGGTGTTGCTTTATATCTTCCACCATTACCACCTGTTATTGGTATGATTGTGGAAGGTGGTGCAGCAGCAAATACTGATTTAGCTGTGGGTGATTTGATTACATCTGTTGCAGGAAAACCTGTTTCTGAGTGGCGTGATTTATTGCAAGTTGTATCTACTTTAAAATCCACTGAAAGTATTGATGTGGAAGTTTTAAGAAATCATCAGGTTAAAACAATTGCAATACAACCGTTAGCTGATGAGTCAGGACAATTAAAACTGGGTATAGCTGTTAATTCTGAAATCTATAAAAATTTAATCACTAAAGAACGCTTGAATCCAGTAGGTGCTTTTGGTGCTGCTATTGCTAAAACAATAGATGATGGTGCAATGATTTTTAAATTTATTGGGCGTATGATCAAAGGTGATTTTCATATTAATACAATGGCTGGTCCTGTGAGTATTGCGAATATAGCAGGGCAGGCTTTAGCTTCAGGTTTAGTTTTTTTCGTGCAATTAACGGCATTATTTAGTATTAATATTGGTTTATTAAATTTATTGCCAATTCCTGTATTAGATGGTGGTCGTTTGGTAGGTTTTGGAATTGAAAAATTAATGGGCAAACATCAGTTTTCAGATAGCATTAAGATTAAAGTATTACAAATTGGTGCTGCTATGATGTTTATTTTTATGGCGATTGTTATCGGGTACGATATTATCCGATGGTTTTAGCCAATAATTAAATGAGTGGTAATTATGCTTCAAATTCTGTATATTGTCGCCTAGTTTGCCTTCAGATTTTAGAGTGTTAGAGAATAATAATGGTCCTCAAGAATTGTAAAAAATCGATA
>NZ_MVDO01000049.1 GCF_002006755.1 Wohlfahrtiimonas larvae
TATCGGGTACGATATTATCCGATGGTTTTAGCCAATAATTAAATGAGTGGTAATTATGCTTCAAATTCTGTATATTGTCGCCTAGTTTGCCTTCAGATTTTAGAGTGTTAGAGAATAATAATGGTCCTCAAGAATTGTAAAAAATCGATACTTGCAACAGCGTTGTTTTTGGCAATGCCACTTGTTTATGCACAATCTTATTCAGTGCGCGATGTCCGTGTTGAAGGTCTACAAAGACTGAATGCTGGTACTATATTTTCCCAATTAGGTGGAGATGATCAGGATATTAAACGCGGTAATGTACAAGATACGATTGCACGTTTATATGCAACAGAATTATTTGATGATGTTCGTATTAGTCAGCAAAATGGTGTATTAGTCATTAATGTTGTAGAAAGACCTGTTATTGACCGTGTTTTTGTCAATGGTAATAAAGATGTTGCGACAAAACAATTTAAAGAAATGCTTAAAATGGCTGGTTTTTCTGAAGGTAAGACTTATAGTGCGGCAAAATTAGCGTCAGTTAAGAATAATTTACTTAAAGCGTATGAAGAACGCGGTAAATATACTGCAAAAATAGATGTTAATGTTATTGAGTTACCTAGAAATCGTGTCAACATT
>NZ_MVDO01000005.1 GCF_002006755.1 Wohlfahrtiimonas larvae
ATCAATTTTAGCTTTTTCAACTTGTCTGAATAAACCACCAATTAGAGGAATATTTGCCAAAAAGCCAGAAGCTTTTTCTTCTGTGCTTGTAGGATTATATTCACGGATTTTTAAAACTAAATCAGATAATTGTCCACCCACTTCACCGGCATCTTTAGTTTTAATGCGGTTGAGTAACGTATCTGAAAATTTAGCAATTTCAGACATTGGTTTGGAGCCATAAGATAGAAATGATGTAGGATCGTTGATTTTAATTGTTGTCGCAATTTCTTGGATGCGCGCATCATCTGGTACGATTTCTGCTAACATTTTTTCTTCTGCAACAATAATTGCTTGATCTTGCTTTAATTCACTCATAACAGCTCCTAGTTATTTTTTTAATTGTTTGCGCACTTGAATAGTCAGAACTGCGCCCACGAAGAAAATGATTAATCCTATGAATAATACAATATAAAATGCCCATTGTAATAGGGGTGTGACATACTCTAATTTGCCAAAATCATTATTAGGAAAACGAACTTGTAAATATGAATCTATAGGATGCTGAGCTTGATCAAAGGTTTCATGCATTTTAAATGTGATATTTTGGTGCTCGGCAACAGAAAAGCGCACAATAGGGTTTTGTTGTTCGTAGTTTATGATTTTAGCATCGACATATTTAAGTTCTGTATCTAAATAGACAAAATAGCCGGCGCTAACAACTAGTGCTGCACCTAATAATCGAAAAAGTCGTGCAAAAAAAGCTTTATTTTTAAACATAACAGTACCTTATTGAGAGAGTTGTTCACGAATGGTTTCAATTTCATCATTATTCAGCAACCAAGCTTCTTCCATATCAGAAAGTTTTTGGTGAAGTTGATCTTTTTCATCATTCAGTTTTTGAATTTCATCATGTGATTTAGAAACATAAGTATCACTGTCACCTAAAATTTCATCCAATTTGGAAATTTTATCTTCGATCTTAGGTATTTCTTTTTCAAATTTTTTCACATCGCGCTCTAATTTCTTCAATTTAGAATTCAAGTTCTTGCGTTCATTGAAATCTAATTTAGGCGTATGATCAGCAGCAGTTTCTACCGGAGTTGCAGATATTGTAGTTTTTGATGATGTTTTGCCCGAGCGGCTGTCTGAAACTAAAGCGCGGTAGCTTTCTAAATCACCATCATACAATTCAAAGCGATGATTGCTCACAATGGCAAATTGATCACAGCACATTTCTAGTAGTGAAGCATCATGGGATACGATCACAACGCCGCCTTCAAATTCTTGCAATGCCATGGCAATCGCTTCGCGCATTTCTAAATCTAAATGGTTTGTGGGTTCATCAAGTAGCAAGAGGTTTGGCTTTTGATAAACGATCATTGCCAATGCTAAACGTGCTTTTTCACCACCTGAAAAACGCTCGATGCTTTCTAATGCTTTTTCACCATGGAAATCAAAGCGACCCAAGAAATTACGAATATCTTGTGTGCCAATCAATGGATCTAATGACTGAATGTGCCACATGGGCGATTCAGTGATGGATAGATATTCTAATTGATGCTGTGCAAAGTAACCAATTTTCAAAAACTCTGAGGCAACATATTCGCCTTTCTCAATATTTAATTCACCTGCAATGGCTTTGATTAAAGTAGATTTACCTTCGCCATTTTTTCCTAATAAACCTAAGCGGGAATCAGGTGTTAAAGTTAATTCTACTTTTTCTAAAATGGGTTTATTGGGTTCATAGCCAATGCTGACATTATCAAACGTTAATAATGGATCAGGAATACGATCAGGCTTTAAAAATGAGAAATGGAATTCATTCGTTGCCACAACTGGAGCAATATCTGCCAATTTAGATAAAGCTTTCACACGGCTTTGAGCTTGTTTCGCTTTGGTAGCTTTTGCGCCAAAACGACGAATAAAATTTTCTAAGTGGGCTTTAGTTTTCTCATTTTTTTCATACATTGCTTGTTGTAGCGCTAGTTTTTCAGCACGCAAACGTTGGAAATCAGCATAGTTACCTTTATAAAAAGTCGCTTTCTGATTTTCTAAATGCAAAATATGATTGCAAGTATGATCTAAAAATTCTTTGTCATGGGAAATGATGACTAAAATGCCTTGATAGCTTTTGAGCCAATTTTCTAACCAAACAACCGTTTCAAAGTCCAAATGGTTTGTGGGTTCATCCAGTAGTAGAATATCAGAGCGGCACATTAAAGCTTTTGCGATATTTAAACGCATGCGCCAACCGCCTGAGAAATGCTTCACGGCTTTAGTAATTTCATGATATTCAAATCCTAAGCCCATTAACAAAGCAGAAGCTTTGCTGTCCGCGCGATAACCATCAATGCGATCCAATTCTTGGTGAATACGGCTGATTTCTAGACCATCGTTTTCCTCTAAAGCTTTCTCTTCAGCTTTACGAAGGGCAATTAATTCAGCATCGCCTGACAATACATAATCAAATGCTGTTAATTCTGTATTGCTGATTTCTTGCTCAACATGAGCAATTTGTAAATGTGGCTGAATATGCAATGAACCTTTATCAGATTCATAATTGCCTAAAATCATATTAAATAGGGAAGTTTTGCCTGTACCATTTTTGCCCACTAAGCCCACATGCATTTTGTTATGGATTTGAGCTGTAAAGTCTTCAATCAAGACTTTAGTGCCAACGCGAAGAGTAATTTGGTTAAATTCAATCATATTTTAATTTTAAATCGATAGTTGTTGCCATAATTGGAAAGCTTCATGAGTTGCTTTCACATCATGAACACGGAAAATTTTTGCACCTTTCTGTAAACACCAAAGTGCAGATGCAACATTGCCAATGGTGCGTTCTTTGGCAACATCAACATGTGTCAAATGGCCAATTAATCGTTTACGAGATAAGCCAATAAAAATAGGGTAAGGCAGAGCTGTCAAACGCTCTAGCTGTTGTAATAGTTCGATTTGTTCTTCGGTTGTTTTACCAAAGCCAAATCCAGGATCTAATAAAATTCGATCAGGATGAATGTTGTGATCAGATAAATGTTCCACTTGATCTAAGAAAAATTGCCCAATGCTATGGGTAATATCATCATGCTTTGTTTCTGTATGCATGTTCTCAATTGGATTATCCAAGTGCATCACAACTAAACTAACATTGCTATTTTTAACTGCATCAATGGATTTAGGATTGCGAAAGCCATTGATGTCATTGATGATATCTACGCCTAATTCCACCATAACTTTCATGGTTTCAGGATGATAAGTATCAATAGAAATGAGTGCTGGTAGATCATGGATTAAAGGCTTTACAACAGGGATTAAGCGTGCGATTTCCTCTTCCGCTGTGATTGGGCTAGCTTTCGGGTTAGAAGATTCAGCACCAATATCAATGATCGTTGCGCCTTCTTGTACCATTTGATGTGCATGTTTAATGGCAATTGTTGGATCAAAAAAATCACCACCATCAGAAAATGAATTGGGCGTTGCATTCAAAATACCCATGATAATGGGAGCATCTTTGATCAATAATTGCTGTAAAGTTAGTTTATTCATAATCTTTAAAAAGAACAACCTTCTATGAATTTCATAGAAGGTTGTTCTACATCCATATTAATTATTACTTAGTTTGTTCATCTGCATTGGTAACAGATTCTGGTAAAGCTTCATGAGCATGATCCATCACCTCACCTTCCACTTGCAATAATTCAGCAGATGGTTTTGCATAAGACAATTTACCTGCTTCTTTAAATGCCAAGGCTGATTTTTCAAATTCACCTTTTTCTAACAGAATTTCAGCTAGTAAATGGTGGATTTCAGGAATCTGATTATCAATTTGTAATGCTTTTTGTAAATACTCTAATGCATCTTCCATGCGTTTAGTTTGATAGTATAAACGAGCCACTGCTAGGGCAGCATAAGCGCTTTCAGGATGTTGATTTGCAAATCCTTTAGCTGTCTTGATATAACTATTGAAATCACCTTTATATAAATGACCATAAGCAGTGATGACTAAATCATTCCAATCTTTTTTGAGCGATGAGCGTAATGCTTCTTCAGCATTAGAAACTTCACCTGCATATAGTAATTTTTCTGCATAATTCACAACAACACTAGGTACAACTTTGATATTGCTAGGAATATGTGACCATAAGGCTTTTAACTCATGACCTTCATGCTTAGCACCAATATGATCAATCAGAGTGACATATAATTCAGGCTCAATTTCTAAACGTTCATCTTTAGGTAATGACTTATGAAGCTGCGGCATTATTTTTAATAATTCATCATAAAGGCCAAGCTTTTCATATGATTTTGCAAGTGCTGTCAATACGCGGTAATGATCACCTTTCTCTTTGCGGGTACGCTCTAAAACTGTACGAGCTTTCTCATGTTCTCCCCATTGGTTTAATAGCTCGCCCATCATAATGCCAGAGTGTAAACGATTATGGTGGTCTGTTGCTGTTTCAACTGCTCGAAGATATTGATCACGGACAGATATTTTACCTTGTATGTGTGCAGCACGGGCAGCACCAATATAGCTGAAGCTTGGGTTTGCACTATTTTTAACTGCAGATAAATGTAAAGCTTCTGCTAACTCAGGTTTGTTTTCTAACAAAGCAAGTTCAGCGCGTGCAACTTTGCGGCTTGCACTTTTTTCGCTACGGGCTTCTGCTGAGCGTTTTAAAAATTGTGGTAGGCCAATGACTTTAAATAAGAAACGTAAAATAGTATAAGCGACAACAAAAAATAGGATACCACCAAAGATAAAGCCAGAAAGCGTCATCATTAATGTGAAACTCTTTTGTGTCAGAATATTTTGGCCAGTGACGATGACCATACCGGGATCATCTTTGACTAAAAAATATAAAAATAATGGGATGGCAAATAGTAATAGGAAGTAGCCAGATGCCTTGAAAAATCGAATCATAATCCTTCTCCTCTATAATTCAACATAGATGCATCGAAAGATTTGAGGATAGGAGTGATATCTAATGTTTCATGTGTAAGATTTACATTCAAGAGCTCATTGATGGCAGATAATACTTGGTGATACTTATCATCGTTAGGACTGAAGTAGTTAGTGAGTAACGAGCGTGCAACTTTCAAAGATTCTTGATATGTTTGCGTTTGATTTTGTAACAATGCCAAACGTGCTGTTGTTAACTGTAACTGAAGATTTTGTTTCAGTAATGCTTCATCTGTGATGGACATCAATTCAGGGGCAGCTGTGCGCTCTTGTGTGACAACAAAGACTGGCTTAATTTTATCGACAGCTTTTTGATACCAAGGCTTAGCATTAGGATCATTCGATGATAATTCCTTGCTGTTGAGTTCCGTTTGGAAAGTGTTGCGTAATTCACCTAGGATATCATCTGATTTTGTATCAATGGATGGGATGATTTCAGCAATATTCTGAATACGAGCTGCATAACTTTCACGATCAATTGTTTTTAAATCTTTCAATTTAACAATTTCACTTTGGATTAGATTTGTAGTTTCACTAAATTTAGCATTAGCAGTGATCATTAGTCTTTCGCTTGCTTCACTGAGAATTTTGGTTGCTGCAGTTGGATCATCTTCAAACATTAATTTAAAATTAGCTAATCTCAGTAGATATTTGGCTTGGCTTAAGTTAAGCAGGTCAATATCTGTTGCAGCAGCTAAACGAGATTCTAAGGTGTTTAATGATGCAATCTTGCTATTAATTTCCACTAATTGTGAGGTCAGGCGATTTTGTGTTTTAACCGCATCATTTTGTAGATCATTAGCAGTTTTCCCAATTTGATTAATAGATTGATCCAAACCAGTGATGAGTTTTTCAAATTCATTTAAATGATCTTTCAGTTGGTTATAACGTGTTAAAGATGTGCCATTGTCCGCTTGTAAATTAGTGATGGCTGAATCCAATGTTGACAGGCGCTGCTGTAGGGCTTGAATATTTTGTTGATGCTGTGATTGTGCATCCGCTAGATTTGTGAAATCAGAAGATTGCCCACGTTCAGTTTCAACAGTTGTTTTTAAACTCTTTAAAGATTGCGTTAGAGCATCAATTTCTTGTTTTTGCTGAGAAATTTGTGTTTCCAAAGCGCGTTTTATATCTTGAGCATTGACACTTTCCTGTGATGATTGTAGGAAAGAGAATGCACCAACGCCTATTCCTAAAATGCCCAATGCGATCGCAATATAGGAGAGAGAATGATTGTTTTTTTTCGGTGCCATCATGGGTTGTCTAGCTGTATTTTGTTCAGATTCAGCTTTGGGTTCAGTTGGAATGGTTGGCGATGATTCTTCAAGCGTCTCTGGATGATCTTTGTCGTTCATTTGGGTCATGGATGAATCCTCAGTAATTGAATCTGTGGTGGATAAGGATAAGGTTGGCACTACTTCTACGAGTTTTTGCCATAGATCTTTACTTACAGCTGAGTCAGCAATAAAAATATTTTGATAGTCTAATGATCTAACATATTGTGCTAAGCGTTCGCTAGCAACAATTAATGTTTGATTAAAATTAGGTTCTAAAGCTGTTAATGCATGATGGTAGGCTTCAAAAGCTTCTTGACTAGAAACTAGCGTAATGATTGCGTGTGATTGACTATATTGCACAACTTCTGTGACATTGATATTTTTTGCCTGAACACGACGATATACATCAATGTAATGTGCATCAGCACCCATTTCTTTGAGAGCATTTTCTAATAATCGTCTACCACCTTCACCACTAAAGATAGAAATTTTTTGATTAGATAAAGAATGTTGTCTTAAAGTTTCCAGTAATGTTTCTGTTGTATAGGGTTTTTCACCTTGAATGATATCAGCAGTTGTGAGTTGTTGTAATAATTTAGTTGTTCCTGAACCTATAGAAATGCATGTTTTATTTAGGCTGAAGTCTAAGCCTAACTTTTGTGCATATTCAACTGCATTCGGGCTTGTAAATGCCCAATAATCTGCATGTGCTGCTAATTCAGAACATTCTATTTTAGCTGTTTCAATATCTATTGGATCATGTATTTCTAAGCATGGTATAGAGAAAGCCACGCCATTATTGCGTTGAATAGATTGAATCAGAAAAGATGATTGCTCTTTGGGGCGCGTGATCACAACACCAATTTTTTGAAAATCTATGGTGTTGTTAGTATCTTTCATCATGTGTTTTGAATTGCCATTGTGATATTTTTTAGACTTTTTCGCCATAAATACTCCTTAAAAAGGCATCAGCCCCTTTATTAAGCAAATCTTGTGCAAGTCTTTGTCCAATATTTTGTGCCTCTAATGGATCTCCAATAATTTCAGCAAATAAAATCTCATTGGTTTCGATATTGCCAACAAGACCGCGCATCCATAATCCTTGCTCTGTTAATTCTGCATAGCCCGCGATGGGTGCTTGGCAACCACCATTTAATGTTGCGTTGAAAGCACGTTCTGCTGATACGCGAATTGCGGTTGCTTCATCATTTAAGGATGCAATAATTTTACGTACTTCATCATTGTTGCGATGACATTCGATGCCTATAGCACCTTGTCCTACTGCAGGTAATGAAATGTCTTGAGAGATCTCTTCTGAAATTCTATGGTCAAAACCTAATCGTTTTAATCCTGCTGTTGCTAAAATGATGGCATCAAATTCACCAGCATCCAATTTTGCTAAACGTGTATTAACATTGCCACGCAAATCTTTCAGTTGTAAATCAGGGCGAATAGCCATTAACTGTACACGTCGGCGTAATGAGCAAGAACCCACGACAGCATTTTGAGGCAATGTTTTAATTGTATAGTTGTGATTGCTGACTAGAGCATCGCGAGGATCTTCTCGATCCATTACAACAGGAACAATAAGATCTTCTGGTAGCTCTTTTGCCATTGGCACATCTTTCATGGAGTGAACAGCAATGTCCGCACGACCATCTAAGATTGCAACTTCTAATTCTTTAATGAATAAACCTTTGCCACCAATTTTGCTTAAAGGGGAGGAGAGTAATTGATCTCCCTTAGTGGTCATCCCTAGTAGTTTAACTTCTAAGTCGGGATAAAATTCAAGAATTTTACTTTTCACATGTTCAGCCTGCCATAAAGCAAGTGGGCTTTCTCGAGTTGCAATCGTTAAGGTTTTTAGGGACATCTCACATTCTCTTCATATAAAAATTGTATAACCCGAATAGGATACAATAATTAGAGCAAAACTTATAGCCTTGGTTGTATAATGACTGCATATATTAATGACTTTGGATGGATTGAAATCATGAGAAGTTGTACTGGATTTATTTTATGGATATTTACCATTGTGGTCATGGTAGGTTGCAGTTCCTCATCTGTGGTTGGAGAAGCAGAAATGTCTCGTGGTGAAAAAAGTAGTCGAGTGGGAATATCTAACATGGGTGAAGGGCCAGAGGTTTATGGCAGTATTCGCATGGGTGGATCGTTTAGATAATTATTAAGGAGTTATGAATGTTTGTTCCAATCGTAACGATTGATGGACCTGGCGGTGTGGGTAAAGGTACGCTTGCATTGAAATTATCTCAAAAATTAGGATGGCACTTGTTGGATTCAGGTGCCATTTATAGGGCGTATGCAATTTTTGCGCTCAGCAGGCAATTGGATTTAGAAAATAGTGATGGTTTAATGAAGTATACACCTGATTTTCAGATGGAAACAAAACCAACTGAAAAAGGTGTTGAAGTATTTGTCTGTGGGGAAAATGTGACACACCAATTACGCTTGGAGTTAACAGGGCAAAGCGCGTCAATTATTGCCAAGCATCCTGACGTTCGTGAGGCTTTATTTCATTATCAGCGTGATTGTGCTGTTGCGCCGGGCCTAATTGCAGATGGTAGAGATATGGGGACAGTCGTTTTTCCAGAAGCGCCGTTAAAAATATTTTTAACTGCCAGTGCTGAGGTTCGAGCAGAAAGGCGTTATAAAGAGTTGATTAATGCGGGGGAATCTGTTAGTATTTTTCAGATTTTGAGTGAGATACAAGCGAGAGATGACCGAGATCAAAATCGTTCTGTTTCTCCGCTAGTAGCGGCTCAGGACGCTATAATTATTGATACATCTGACTGTACGCGAGATGAGGTTTTTAATCAAGTTTGGCAATTAGTCATAGATAGAAATTTAATTAAAGCATGATTGGTGGTAATAACTTGATAGTTATTACTTTTTTGTTTTTTCAATTTAACCCGATCAAATTGAATACCGAATTTTAGTAAGTATTTTAAGGCGATCATTTACAGAGTACATATTATGACAGTAAGTTTTGCTGAGTTATTTGCACAATCAGTTCAAGAAAAACCAGAAGTTGGCGAAATTATCGAAGTAGCAGTAGTTGCTATTGGTAAAGAATTCGTAATCGTTGATGCAGGCTTAAAAAGTGAAGGCCGTATTCCTACAGAACAATTCCAAAATGAAAATGGTGATGTAGAAGTACAAGTTGGCGATCAAGTTAAAGTGGTTCTTGAATCTGTTGATGATGGTATGGGTGAAACTCGTCTATCACGCGAAAAAGCGAAGAAAGCAGAAATTTGGGGACGTCTTGAGAAGTCTCTTGAAGCGGATGAAATCATTAAAGGTATCATCTCTGGCAAAGTTAAAGGTGGCTTCACTGTTGATATTGGTGAGATCAAAGCATTCTTACCAGGTTCTTTGGTAGATGTTCGCCCAGTACGTGATGCTTCTTACTTAGAAGGTAAAGAATTAGAATTAAAATTGATCAAGTTAGATCCTAAGCGTAACAATATCGTTGTATCTCGTAAAGCAGTTGTTGAGAAAGAATACTCAGCAGAGCGCGAAGAATTGTTAGCTAACTTGAAAGAAGGCGATAAAGTTAAAGGTGTTGTTAAGAACTTAACTGATTACGGTGCATTCTTAGATTTAGGCGGTATCGATGGTTTGTTGCACATCACAGATATGGCTTGGAAGCGTGTTCGTCATCCTTCTGAAATCGTTGAAATCGGTCAAGAAATCGAAGTGGTATTGTTGAAATTTGACCGTGAACGTAACCGTGTTTCATTAGGCTTGAAACAATTGGGTAACGATCCATGGCACGAATTATCAGTACGTTTCCCTGCAGGCGCTAAAACTAAAGGTGCTGTAAGCAACATTACTGATTATGGTTGTTTCGTTGAGATCGAAGATGGTATCGAAGGTTTGGTTCACGTTTCAGAAATGGATTGGACTAACAAAAACGTTAACCCAGCTAAAGTTGTAACAATTGGTGAAGAAGTTGAAGTTGTAATCTTGGAAATCGACGAAGAGCGTCGCCGTATCTCTTTAGGTATGAAGCAAGTAACAACTAACCCTTGGATCGAATTTGCTGACAAATATAACAAAGGTGATCGCGTTACAGGTCAAATCAAGTCAATCACTGATTTCGGTATCTTCATCGGTTTAGATGGCGGTATTGATGGTTTAGTTCACTTGTCTGACATTTCTTGGAACGAAACAGGTGAAGAAGCTGTTCGTAACTTCAAGCGTGGCGATGAAGTTGAAGCTGTTGTATTAGCAGTTGATGCAGAACGTGAGCGTATCTCTTTGGGTATCAAGCAATTGGATCAAGACCCATTCTCTAACTTCTTAGCAGCTAACGAAAAAGGCAGCATCGTAACTGGTACTGTAATTGCAGTTGACGCTAAATCAGCAACAGTTGATTTAGGTGAAGGCGTAGAGGGTTCTTTACGTGCGGCTGATGTTTCTAATGAGAAAGTAGAAGATGTTCGTAACGTATATAACGTTGGTGATTCAGTAGAAGCTAAATTTGTAAACGTAGACAAGAAAAACCGCACAATCGTATTGTCTGTGAAAGCAAAAGATCACGCTGAAGATGCTAAAGCAATCGCTGATTATTCTTCATCTAAGAGTGCTGTAGGTGGTACTTTAGGTGATTTGTTAAAAGCAGAAATGAACAAGTAATTATCAATATAGATAGTTAATTGATTAAAAAGCCATTATTTAAATATAATGGCTTTTTTCTTTACTCGAATTTTTATTATATTTTGTGTAATATGTTCGAGTAATTAAGATGATTGTTTTATGGATTAAATTTATGATAATGAAAAATTATTTAATCTTGTTATTTATTGAAACATAAGCCAATAATCTTAATTTTTGTACTAAGATAAATGGGTCAGTGTATAAAAGAGGTTTATTGAATGACTAAGTCGGAATTAATTGAAAAGTTAAGCGCAAAATATCCACGTATTCCAGCGGGGGAAATCGAAAAGGGTGTTAAGCTTATCTTAGAACACATGAGTGATACTTTGGTTGCGAATAATCGTATTGAAATTCGTGGCTTTGGTAGTTTCTCTTTGCGTTATCGCGATCCTAAAATTGGTCGTAACCCAAAAACTGGTGATGCAGTTGAATTGAGTGGTAAATATGCAACTCATTTCAAACCAGGTAAATTATTAAGAGAACAGGTGAACGATAGCCGTAACAAGTTTAAAATTCACTAATTGAAGTTTAGATAGAATGACAAGCCCCAAAAGTTGATCTAACCTTTGGGGTTTTTTATTCTAATAATTTCACTGAAAAGAACTGAAAAATTCAGTATAATTATCGGATTTTGTTGTGTTGTGAGTTTGTTTGAGGAAAACATGCCAATTTATCAATATCAATGTGAAAACTGTGGTCACGAATTAGAAGCATTACAGAAAATTTCTGCTGAGCCGTTAACTGAATGCCCTGAATGTAAGGAGCCGCGTTTGGTTAAGCAGGTGACAGCGCCTAATTTTAGATTGAAGGGCTCAGGTTGGTATGAAACTGATTTCAAAACCAGTAACCAGAAGAATTTAGCCAACAAAGATTCAAGTTCGTCTTAATCTTTGCTGTGTGCCTATTTCTAGAAATACTCATTTAATTTAAAAACGTTTAAAGGTAATCTTAATTATGATGCGTTCTCATTATGCGGGCTTGGTGTCAGAAGCTCTTTTAGATCAAACTGTAACTTTAACGGGCTGGGTTCATCGTCGCCGTGATCATGGCGGTGTGATCTTTATCGATCTTCGTGATCGTGAGGGCATCGTTCAAATCGTTATCGATCCTGAATTTACACCTGCTGATCAATTTAAAGAAGCTGAGCGCATTCGTAATGAGTTCGTGATTCAAGTTGTGGGCAAAGTTCGCATGCGTCCTGCTGATATGTTCAATGAAAAATTGGTATCAGGTAAGATCGAAGTTGCTGCAACAGGTTTAACAATTTTGAATAAATCTGAAGCATTGCCATTCCAAATCGATGATGAAGCAACTTCTGAAGAAGTTCGTTTGAAATACCGTTATTTGGATTTACGTGGACAAAAAATGCAACGTAACTTAATGTTGCGTTCAAAAGTAACTCGCGCAATCCGTGATTATATGGATGATGCTGGTTTCTTGGATATCGAAACACCATTTTTGACAAAAGCAACACCAGAAGGTGCGCGTGACTATTTAGTGCCATCACGTACTTATCCTGGTGAATTCTTTGCACTACCACAAAGCCCACAGTTATTCAAACAAATTTTGATGATGAGTGGCTTTGATAAGTATTATCAAATCGTTCGTTGTTTCCGTGATGAAGACTTGCGTGCTGACCGTCAGCCTGAATTCACACAAATTGATATCGAAACTTCATTCTTAGAAGAGTCAGACATCATGGCGATGGCTGAAGATATGATTCGTAAAGTGTTCAAGCAAACCATCAATATTGATTTAGCAGCTGAATTCCCAGTGATGACTTATGCAGAAGCTGCATACAAATATGGTTCAGATAAGCCTGATTTACGTATTCCATTAGAATTTACTGATGTGACAGACGTAATGAAAACTACTGAATTTAAAGTATTCCGTGAAGCTGCAAACATGCCAAAAGGCCGCGTTGTTGCATTGAATGTTCCTAATGCTGCTGATAAATTATCACGTAAAGATATTGATGAATTAACAAACTTTGTAGCTCGTTATGGCGCGCGTGGTTTGGCTTATATCAAAGTGAATAACTTGGCTGAAGGCCGTGAAGGATTGCAATCACCAATCACTAAGTTCTTGGACGATGCAACCATCGAAGGTTTAATCAAAGCAACGAATGCAAAAGATAACGATATTATCTTCTTTGGTGCGGATAAAACTAAGATTGTTAACGATGCAATTGGTGCATTGCGTATCAAGTTGGGTGAAGATTTGAACTTGTTCACGTGTGAATGGGCGCCAATGTGGGTGGTTGATTTCCCAATGTTTGAATATGATGAAGATGAAAAACGTTATGTTGCTGTTCATCATCCGTTTACAGCGCCTAAAAATGGCATTGAATCATTGAAAAATGATCCTGAAAATGCTGTAGCCAAAGCATATGATATGGTATTGAATGGTACAGAATTGGGCGGTGGTTCAGTTCGTATTTATCAACCAGAAGTTCAATATCAAGTATTTGATTTATTGGGTATTTCTAAAGAAGAAGCGGAAGATAAATTCTCATTCTTGTTGGATGCATTGAAATTTGGTGCGCCACCACATGCAGGTTTGGCATTTGGTTTGGATCGTTTGATCATGTTGATGACGCATTCAAAATCAATCCGTGAAGTGATTGCGTTCCCTAAAACACAAACTGCTTCATGTATGATGACAAATGCACCATCACATGCAAATCCTAAACAGTTAAAAGAATTAGCATTGGAAATTAAATTGCCAGAAGTGAAAAAAGAAGGTTAATTAATTTTTACTTTCATCAAATTTTTCTTTTCATCAAAACCATCATCGTTGTATGATGGTTTTTTATTAGTACAAAACTTTACAAAAGAGATTCTAATATCATGAAAAAGGCTAAAAGATTTCGTTAATCAGCCTAATAGATAAATATGATATGAGAATGTTTCACATTTGCAGTTATTTATGCATAATGGTGCTCTTTGATTCAAATATAGGGATTGAATATGTCTAAACGTAAGATCGGTGTGTTGCTTGTCAATTTAGGGACACCAGAATCACCCACAGCTAAAGATGTTAGACCTTATTTAAGAGAGTTTTTAAGCGACCCACGCGTGATCGAAACACCTAAATATATTTGGTTTTTCATTCTCAATTTGTTTATCTTAACAACGCGTCCAAAAGAATCAGCAGAAAAATACGCAACAGTTTGGACTGATCGTGGTTCACCATTACTTTTCATTACAGAAGATCAAGCAAAATTATTACAAGAAACTTTGCCTGAAAATTATGAAGTGGTTGTGGCAATGCGCTATGGTCAACCATCCATTGAAAAAGGCATTGATGAGCTGATTGCTAAGAAAGTGGATAAATTAATAGTGTTGCCGTTATACCCACAATATTGTGCAGCAACAACCGCAACAGTGTTTGACAGTGTTGCAGAAACATTAACAAAGCGTCGATACTTTCCTGAATTGCATATGCTGAGTGATTATTATCGTAATCCTTTATACATTGAAGCATGCAAAACACAAATTGCTAAAAATTTAGAAGGTGTTGAGATTGAGGAGTTGGTATTATCTTATCATGGTATGC
>NZ_MVDO01000050.1 GCF_002006755.1 Wohlfahrtiimonas larvae
TGACCGTGTTTTTGTCAATGGTAATAAAGATGTTGCGACAAAACAATTTAAAGAAATGCTTAAAATGGCTGGTTTTTCTGAAGGTAAGACTTATAGTGCGGCAAAATTAGCGTCAGTTAAGAATAATTTACTTAAAGCGTATGAAGAACGCGGTAAATATACTGCAAAAATAGATGTTAATGTTATTGAGTTACCTAGAAATCGTGTCAACATTGAATTAAACGTTTCTGAAGGTAAAACAGCAGAATTAGCAGAAATTTCATTTACAGGTAATGAGAATTATGGTGCAAGTAAGCTTAAGAAACAAATGCAGATCAAAGAATCTGGTTTGATGACTTTACTTACAAAATCTGATCGTTATGATTCTCGTCGTGTTAATGAGGATATGGAAAGTATTGAGAAATTTTACCAAGAACGAGGTTATATCAATGCTGAAGTCAATACAAATATTGCATCTGTAACACCTGACCAAGAAAAAATGTTTGTGGATATTAATGTTCACGAAGGTAATCGTTATCGTATTGAAGATTTTGAAGTTATTGGTAATACGCATGTTCCTTTTGAAGAATTAACAGCATTGGTAGAGCTTGATAAAGGTAAGTATTATAAAAAATCTAAAGTGGATGCAGCAGTTAAAGCAATTCAGGATCGTTTAGGTGATGATGGATATGCATTAGCACGTGTCAATGCAATTCCACAAGTGGATGAGGAAACGAAAACAGTTAAAATTCTATTTTCTGTCGATAATGGTGAAAAAATTTATGTTCGTCGTGTCAATATTGAAGGCAATGAGCGAACACAAGATGGTGTATTTCGTCGAGAAATCCGCCAAATGGAAGGTAGTCAGTTTATTTCTAGTGATGTAGATCGTTCAAAAATTCGTTTACAACGTTTACCTTATGTTGAAGAAGTAGAAGTTGTCACAAGCCAAGTAGACTCTGATTTAGTTGATTTGACGTATAAATTAAAAGAGAGAAGTGCTGGTAGTATTACTTTTGGTTTAAGTTACGGTATGGAATCTAAGTTTGGTTTTAATATCAGTTTTGATCAGCCCAATTTTATGGGAACAGGTAATCAGTTGACAGTTTCTGCGGAAACAGATGACGAATCTCAAACATTTAGTATCTCTTATACTAATCCATATTTCACAGACAGCGGTATCAGTGCTGGTGTTTCAGCTCATTACAGCAAGCAGAAGAATAAAAATGGTTATACTGCTGATTATTTGATGGATGGTTATGGTTTATCATTTAATTTTGGGTATCCATTGACAGAGTTTACAAGTATTGGTGCAAGTGTTGGTTATGATCGTGTTAACTTAAAAACAACACGAGATTCTCCTGTTGAAATTGTAGAAGCTTTAGGTGGAAGTTGTACGCTAAGTTCTCAATATTTTGGCTACTGCAATAGTTACGATAGTTGGAGTTATAATTGGACTGGTGCAAAGAAAACAAAAAATCTTTTTAGATTTAGTACAGGAATTAGCCGAGATACTCGAGATAAAACTGTATTTGCGACAGAGGGGTCCTTAAATTCTTTGAATATTTCAGGAACATTGCCGGGGTCAACAGATCAGTTTTATATTGTTTCAGCCAAACATAGTAGTTTTTATCCTTTATTAGATGGTGATGATTTCGTTTTAAATCTTAGAGGGGATTTGGCTAAGGGTTATGGTTATGGTAAAACATCTGGTTTGCCATTCTATGAGCGTTTTTATGCTGGTGGTTTAAGAACTGTACGTGGTTACCGTTCTGGTACATTAGGGCCAAGATATTTGAATGATCAAAGTGCTGGTGGTGATTTGCAAGTGAATGCTACAGCAGAATTAATTATGCGTGTACCAGGCTTTGCTGAAAGCAATAGTTTACGTTGGTCAATTTTCTTTGATGCAGGGCAAGTATATGGCTTGGGGCATAATGTGAAGAAAACTGATATAAATGTCGGTTATGATAAGTTTAAGACAAATAATTTGAGATATTCTGCTGGTGTGAGTATGGCTTGGTTCTCACCTATTGGACCTTTAGTTTTTTCCTATGCTAATCCAATTAAATCAAAATCATATGACCGTAAGCAAAAATTCCAGTTCTCGGTGGGTATTCCATTCTAATGGATAGAGTATGAGCTTAATGATCAATAAAACTAAAATGATACTGCGCATTTTTATATACAGTATCATTTTAAATTTTGCTACTGCACAGACATCAGATGTTCGTTACGGTGTTGTTGATATGGCCCGATTGGTGGAAGAGTATTCAATCATAAAAGGCGTGCAAAATATCTTGCAAGAAGAATTTGCAGTGAAAGATGAAGCATTAAGAACGCTGGGTTTAGAATTAAAGAAAGCGCAGGATAGCACGATTGAAATGGATTTAGCTGATAATGCACGTAAGGAACATGAACGGAAGTTGTTAAATTTAGATCGAGAGTATGCGCGTCTAGCAGCTGAATTCCGGCAAGATTATAATCTTCGGCGCAATGAAGAATTGTACAAAATGCAAAAAGAGATCACAGATACAATTTTAGAGTATGCTGAGAAAAATCAATATGATCTGATATTAGAATCAGGGATGATTTATGCATCAGATAAATTGCAGTTAACAGATGCAATTTTGGATGTTTTAAGACAGAAATTAGAGAAATAATATGCTATTGTCAGAAATTTTTACACATGTTGCTCAACATGTGAAGGATCTTGTATTACAAGGTGATCAAGCTTGTGAAATTCATAGATTGGCAACAATTCAAAATGCTCATCAAGGTGATATTGCTTTTATCAACAATGTTAAATATCGCCAATATTTAGAAGAAACAGAAGCATCAGTTGTAATTTTATCTCCTGATTTAGCAGAAGGATATAAAGGTAATGCATTAATTACTAAGAATCCTTATTTAGCTTGGGCATTTGTTTCTCATCTGTTTGATACGTGCAGATCAAGCTTGCCTAATCAAATTCATGCATCTGCAACTATTGCTGAGTCCGCAACCATTGGTGAAAATGTTTTCATTGGCGCAAATGTTGTCATTGAAGATCATGTAAAAATCGGTAGCAATAGCGTGATTAAAGCTGGTACTGTGATTGAAGAAAATACAGTGCTAGGTGAAGGATGTTTTATTTATCCAAATGTAACTATTTGCTATAACTGTGTTTTAGGTGATCGCGTAACTTTGCATCCTGGTGTTGTGATTGGAGCTGAAGGATTTGGTTTTGCACCTAGCTCTAAAGGTTATGTGAAAATTGCACAAGTAGGTCGTGTGATTTTATCTGATGATGTGGACATCGGTGCCAACAGTTGTATTGATCGTGGTGCGATTGAAGATACATTCGTTGGAAAAGGCACTAAGATAGATAACCATGTGCAATTAGGTCATAATGGTTTGGTGGGTGAAAATACTGTTATTTCAGGATTTACAGGCATTGCTGGCTCATGCACCATTGGTAATAATGTTGTGATTGGCGGTGGTGTTGGTATCAATGGTCATATTAAATTACACGATGGTGTAATGGTGACAGGCGATACAATGGTAACGCATTCATTAGTAGAACCAGGTGTTTATTCATCAGGAATGCCTGTGACAGATAATCGTACTTGGCGCAGAAATGTCGTACAATTACAGCAGATTGATAAACTCTATCGCCGTGTGAAGGCGTTAGAAAAGAAAATAGACTTTGAAGAATAAGGAAAAGGTGAGATTGTGTCTGAATCTAAAATTATTGATATCAACGAAATTATGAAGTATTTACCTCATCGTTATCCGTTTTTAATGATTGATAGAGTGTTGGATTATGTTCCTGGTGAAACATTAGTTGCACGAAAAAATGTAACTTATAATGAGCCTTATTTTACTGGCCATTTCCCAGTTAAGCCAATTATGCCTGGTGTGATGATCTTAGAAGCAATTGCACAAGCTACGGGTATTTTAGCATATAAAACTGCAGGAGAAGATGCGACGCCTAATTCAATTTATTACTTTGTCGGTATTGATAAAGCGCGCTTTAGAAAACCAGTAGAACCTGGTGATACTATGGAAATTGAAGTGAAATTTTTAAAGGCTCGCCGAGGTATTTGGTCTTTTTCGGGTGTTGCGAAAGTTGATGGCGTTGTTGTTTGTGAAGCAGAAGTCATGTGTATGCGTCAGGAGGCTTTTTAACTCTTATTTAGGTAAGGAGGTAAAGTTATGCCAAATGAAAATTTAATTCATCCTACAGCAATTATTCATGCAACAGCTAGTATTGATGAGAATGTAATGATTGGCCCCTTTTGTATTGTAGGGGCAAATAGTAAGATTGGTTCAGGTACTCAATTAATCTCACATGTAGTCATTGGTGATAATACAACGATAGGTAAAGATAATACTTTTTATCAGTTTGCTTCTATTGGTGAAGTACCGCAGGATAAGAAGTTTAAGTCAGGTGATTTCACTGAATTACATATTGGTGATCGCAATACCATTCGTGAGTATGTATCTATCAATCGAGGTACGATACAAGATGCCAGTTTAACCAAGATTGGTGATGATAATTGGATCATGGCAACTTGTCATATTGCACATGATTGTATTATTGGTTCACGAACAATATTTGCTAATGGCGCATCATTAGCAGGGCATGCGATTATCGAAGATGATGTGATTTTAGGTGGTTATTCTATGATCTATCAACGCTGTCGTGTCGGTGAAGGTGCTATTACAGGCTTTTCATCGGGGATTCATCGAGATGTTCCTCCATTCATTACAGCAGCAGGCTATCGTGCTGAACCTGCAGGTATTAACTCAGAAGGTTTGCGTCGTCGAGGTTTTGATGCAGATGCTATTTCTGCAACGAAAAAGGCATATAAAATTTTATATCGTCAAAACTTGCAACTGCAAGAAGCTATTGATGAAATTAAAGTATTAGCTGCTGATTTTCCTCATCTACAAAAGATGGTGGAATTTCTTGAAATTGATACTCAACGCGGCATTGTAAGGTAGGTTTATGTGAAAGAAATATCATCGTCCCCGACATTTATGATTGTTGCTGGTGAGTTATCTGGTGATATTTTAGGTGCTGGCTTAATCAAGGCTTTAAAGGTGGAGTTTCCGCATGCTGAATTTTTTGGTGTGGGTGGACCTTTAATGATTGCAGAAGGTTTTGAAAGCCTAGCACCCATAGAAACATTATCAGTGATGGGGCTTTTTGAAGTACTCATCCATTTGCCGAAGTTATTGCGCTTAAAAATGCAATTGGTTAAAGAGGCAGAAAACCGTATGCCAGTTGCATTTATTGGTGTTGATGCCCCTGATTTTAATTTAAAAGTTGCTCATTCTATTAAGCAGATTGGTATTACAACTTTTCATTATGTTTCACCATCAATTTGGGTATGGCGTGAAAAACGTATTTTTACGATTAAAAAGTCTGTAGATAAAGTTTTGTGTTTATTTCCATTCGAAGTGGATTTATATGCAAAGCATAAAATGGATGCTAGCTGTGTTGGGCATCGTTTAGCAGATGAAATTCCATTGTTACCTAACTCTGATTTGGCAAGACAAACTTTACAATTAACTGAAAAACGTAAAGTCTTAGCCTTATTACCAGGAAGTAGAGTAGGTGAAGTTTCAAGGTTGTTGAAGATTTTTGTTGAAACTGCTCAATTATTACTTTCTAAAGATCCAACATTGTCAATCATTATTCCTGCTGCAACAGATCATTTGTATGAAATTATTCAGCAAACGATAGATGAGCTACCTGCAGAATTTTCTCAATCTTTTATAATTTTAAAAGGTGATTCTCGCTTAGCAATGGAGGCATCTGATGTTGTTTTATTAGCATCTGGAACAGCAACATTGGAAGCAATGTTATTAAAAAAGCCTATGGTGGTGGCATATAAATTTTCTTCCATCACTGCTTATATTGCAAGAAAAGTTGTGCGTACGCCTTTCTTTTCTTTGCCAAATATTTTGGCGCGTAAACTATTAGTACCTGAAGTTTTTCAAGAGGATGTTGTGGCAGAGCGATTAGCTCCAATGGTTCTTGATGCATTTGATCAAACTAACGATCCAACTTTAATGGCAGAATATCTAAAGGTGCATGAGTCTTTAAGGCTTGATGCTGACAAGGCAGCCGCACAAGCCATTATTAATAAATTAGTAAAGTCAGTTTGATGCAATTCGAGCTATTTTCACAAGACCAAGATATTGTTTTAATTGCCGGTGTTGATGAGGCAGGGCGTGGTCCATTGTGTGGTGATGTTTATGCTGCTGCTGTTATTTTGGACAACCATCATGGTATTGAGGGTTTAACAGATTCTAAAAAGATTTCTGAAAAAAAGCGTTATATTATTGCAGAAGAGATTAAAAAAAAGGCTAAAGCTTGGTGTATTGCTTCTGCTTCTGTAGAAGAAATTGATCAGTTAAATATATTACAAGCGACATTTCTAGCCATGAAAAGAGCTGTGGATGGCTTATCTATACAGCCACAATTGATTCGTGTGGATGGTAATCAAAACCCAAAGTTTCCAGCGCACTTTCAGTGTGAGACAATTGTGAAAGGTGATTTGTTGCATGAAGAGATCAGTGCAGCTAGTATTTTAGCAAAAACAGCACGGGATTTATCTATGATTGAGCTGGATAAACAGTATCCTGATTATGGTTTTGCCAAGCATAAAGGCTATGGTACTAAAGTACACATGGAGGCTATTCAAACTTTAGGTGTATTAGACGTGCATCGAAGGAGTTTTTCTCCAATTCAAAAAGCATTGTCAATGCATAAAGTATAGAAACGTAGTAGAATAATCAAGATTTTGTAAAAGTGAGAGCATTATGAATAATATGCGAATGATGAATTTTGTTGTAGGTCTATTTGTGATTTTTGGTGTCGTTGCCTTAGTGTGGTTAGCCTTAACAGCAAGTAGTACTGATAGTCGTTTTGCTAAACAAATTACAGTATCTGCAGGGTTTGATAATGTTGGTTCTTTAAAGGTGAAAGCACCTGTAATGATTGGTGGTGTACGTGTTGGTCGCGTATCGCATATCTCCTTAGATCCTGAAGATTTTAAAGCAATCGTAGAAATGCGTTTAGATGAAAAATATGAAATTCCTAAAGATAGCGTTGCTATGATTTATACGGCGGGTTTAGTGGGTGAACAATATGTTG
>NZ_MVDO01000051.1 GCF_002006755.1 Wohlfahrtiimonas larvae
AATTACAGTATCTGCAGGGTTTGATAATGTTGGTTCTTTAAAGGTGAAAGCACCTGTAATGATTGGTGGTGTACGTGTTGGTCGCGTATCGCATATCTCCTTAGATCCTGAAGATTTTAAAGCAATCGTAGAAATGCGTTTAGATGAAAAATATGAAATTCCTAAAGATAGCGTTGCTATGATTTATACGGCGGGTTTAGTGGGTGAACAATATGTTGCACTAGATCCAGGCGGTGCGCCAATGCCATTAGAAAATGGTGATTCTATTCGCTTAACACAATCAGCAATTGTAATTGAGCGGTTAATTGGTCAATTTTTGACATCTATGGGAAATAAAGACTGATTGTGGTTGTAGAAACCTTAGGTGTTATTTTAAAGCGAAGTGCATATCAAGAAGATCGAGTTTTACTCGATCTTTTTACTGAATGCTATGGAAAAATAACCGTATTGGTGAATCGATCACATAAAAGTAAATATTCCGATCAGATTTTCCAATTGGGCAAATGGCATTTGAAAGAAGGTAAAGTTTTCTATTTCTCTGATGATTATGATTCGGTGCAATCTTCTGCGATCCAAGGTTTGAATATCTGGTCAGGTTATTATTTGAATGAATTACTTGTGCGCTTATTGCCTAAACATCATGCGGATTCTGCACTATTTACCCATTATTGGCGTGCAGTTAAGGCATTAGAGTTTGGTGATAGTATTTTGCAAGAGTGGATGCTTCGTTGTTTTGAGAGAACTTTATTAGAATCATTAGGTGTTATGCCTGATTTATGGTCAGATAATGATGGCGATGCTTTTGTAGAAAATTTGCTTTATCATTTATGTGCCGAGAATGGGTTCAGTAAGTTCAAAACAAAAAGCCATCATTTTCCAATTTTGGGTGAAAATATATTATTGATTAATAATATTACAGATAATAATGATCATGCACTCATTAATAAAGAACTATTACTAATTTATAAACGAATGATGCGTTATTTATTACAACCATTATTAGGTCATCAGCCTTTGCAATCAAAAGTATGGTTACAAACTTTATATTTAAAACAGCAAGAACGTGAGAAAAGGAGTTCTTTATGATGGATTTTGCCCGAAAAATTTTATTAACCATTCCTGCTGAAACAGCACATAATTTGGCAATCGCAGCATTGCCATTATTGCCAGTACAACAAACATTGCCAAATAATCCAATAGAGGTAATGGGGCTTAAATTTAAGAATAAAGTTGGCTTAGCAGCGGGATTAGATAAAAATGGTGAGGCACTATCTGCATGGGCAAAAATGGGTTTTGGTTTTGTAGAAATCGGTACAGTCACGCCACTACCACAATCGGGTAATCCAAAGCCGAGGATGTTTAGGATTCCTGAGAAACAAGCAATTATTAATCGTATGGGATTTAATAATAAAGGTATCGATTATTTATTGCGTAATTTAGAAGAGTATCGATTAAATCACTCAGATGGCCCATTAATCGGGGTAAATATTGGAAAAAATGCCGTCACTCCTATTAATAAAGCAACTGATGATTATTTGATTTGTTTGAAAAAAGCATATCAACTTGCTGATTACATCACGATTAATATTTCTTCACCCAATACAAAGAACTTGCGTTCCTTGCAAGGTAAGGATCAGTTACAAAAGCTTTTGGAAACATTGAAAGCAGAGCAAGTTGTATTGGCAGATAAATACCAAAAATATACACCATTGGTTGTAAAATTAGCGCCCGATATGAGCGAGGATGAATTATTGGAGTCTATTGAAGTTATTAAGGCTGTAAAATTAGATGGTGTGATTGGTACAAATACAACATTAAGCCGTGATGCTGTTCAGGGTTTTGCTAATGCGGATGAGGCAGGGGGACTAAGTGGTGCTCCATTAACTGAGCGTTCAACTCAAGTTGTGAAAGTTTTAACAGAGCATTTACCCTTGTCCATTCCTGTGATTGCAGCAGGTGGAATTATGACAGAGGAAGATGCTGTGGATAAAATAAATGCTGGTGCTAAGCTCGTACAAATCTATTCAGGATTCATTTATGGTGGTACTCATTTAATTGAAAGAATTAATAAAAAAATGATTGATTATCAACCATAAGAGATTATTTCAATGGCTTGAGCTTGAGCTCTCTAATTTTTCATGATATTTATGAATGTACCCAAAAGGTTTTCATATCTTGTTTGCCAAAAGTAAACAATGTCTTTATCCAAGACAATCTTAATAAATATTGACTAAAATTTAAAAATTAGAGAGTACTATGACGGTTCGAAAAATTACAGCCATTGGGTTCATGTTGTTCGCCATTTTCTTTGGCGCCGGAAACTTAATATTCCCACCCAACGCAGGGTGGTTGAGTGGTGGGAGTTTTACCCCCGCTATTATTGGTTTTGTTATTACAGGTGTAGGCTTGCCACTTCTAGGTATTATTGCAGGCTCTTTCTCTGAAGAAGGGTTTATTACAGAAACTAAGCGCATCAGTGTTGCTTTCTCAGTTATTTTCATGGTGGCGATTTATTTAACCATCGGACCATTTTTTGCAATTCCAAGAACAGCAACAGTATCTTATGAAATGGCATTAGTGCCGTTAATTAAAGCAGATGGCGGTATTTTACATGGTATTTTCCTTAGTATTGCTGAAGGCTTAAAATCAATGTTTTATGCAAATGATGCATCAGTGACTGCTTTAAGTATGGTGGGTAAAGTAGGTTTATTCTTCTATACGGTTCTATTCTTTGCATTAGCATTTTGGTTAAGCTATAACCCAACTAAAATTGTTGATCGTGTGGGGCAGATCTTGACGCCAGCATTGTTGATCACAATGGTTATTTTAATCATTATCTCATTCGCTAAATTAAATGTACCAATTATAGAAGTGGATGAAGCTTATCAATTAGCACCTTTTGCAAAAGGTTTTGTGGAAGGTTATCAAACTATGGATACAATCGCTGCGGTTGCTTTCTCTATTATTGTATTAAAAGCAGTGAGAGCATATGGTATTAATAATCAAAAAGATTTATTCAAATATTCTTCATATGCAGCTTTAATTGCAGGTGTTGCTTTAGGTATTATCTATATTGCGTTAGGTTGGATTGGTAATCACTTTCCTATTGATGAAGCAGCATTAGCCGCAGCAGGACAAGATCGAGGTACATTCATTTTGACAGAAGTTGCCTATTTGACAATGGGTACTTTTGGTAAAGTTATTCTAGGTATCATTGTGGGTTTGGCATGTTTAACAACAGCGATTGGATTAATTGTATCGATCAGTAGCTATTTCCACGGTTTAATTCCAAAAATTTCTTATAAACAATTTGCAATTATCTTTACATTAATCAGCTTCGGTTTGGCTAACCAAGGTTTGGCGCAAATTATCAAAGGTGCTATACCGGTGTTATTAATCGTGTATCCAATTACAATAACTTTAATTGTATTAATTTTTATTGATAAATTATTGGTACCATTGGATAGAATTGAGTTACAGATCACAACTTATGTTGTATTGTTTGTAAGCATTTCAACAGTATTTTTCCCAACAGCAGGTTTTGTAAAAATGTTGCCATTGAATGATATTTCGATGGGGTGGGTTGTACCTGGGGTGTTTGCATTCTTAGCATCTATACATATTAATAATAATATTTTGTTAAAGAAAACTCGTAAAGATTTTAATAAATAGCAATATATGATTAATCATGACTGATTACCAAACCCGCTTTTAATGGCGGGTTTATATTATTATAAAGTTGTAATGTGATAGCATTTATATCTTATTAATGAATTGATGTAAGGAATCGAAATGACTATATCTTTTAGCCAGCAGATTTTTAACAGAGTAGAGCCAGTGTGGCAATCGTACTTAACACATCCTTTTGTGAAAGGCATTGGCGATGGTACTTTGGATAAAGCTAAATTTATCCATTATATGAAGCAAGATTATATTTATTTAATCGAATATTCTCGCTTATTTGCAATCGGTGCATCAAAAGCGAATGATCTATCAACCATGACATTGTTTGGTGAGTTATTGCATGGTACATTGAGTTTTGAAATGGATTTACATCGCCAATATGCTGAAAAATTTGGTATATCGGCTGAAGAACTAGAAGCAACTGAGCCATCAGCCACCATGACATCTTATACTAGTTATATGTTAAGCCAAGCATCGTTGGGTGGTGTTGAAAATACAATTGCTGCTGTATTAGCTTGTGCTTGGAGTTATAACTATATAGGGAAAGCATTGGCTGAGAACCCTTCATCTAAAGAACATGAATTTTATGGTGATTGGGTGAATACTTATTCTTCATCTGAATTTACGGAGTTAGTGGATAAATGTATTCAGTTAATTGATCAAATTGGTAAAACTGCATCGCCTGAAACGAAGAAAAAGCTAGAAGATATTGTGGTGAATACAAGTTACTATGAATATATGTTCTGGGATATGGCAGAAAATATTACCATGTGGGATGTGCCAGTAACGGTATAAATTAACATTGCCAATATTGAATTTTAGTATTGGCAGTTTTTTTCATGAGAGAAGTAGGGTATGATATTGCGCTTCTCTGACCATCTTTATTTGAGAGTAATGTAATGTCCTCGATTATTTCTTTATGTGGTTCACTGGCACTATCTGATTTTAGATTAGATAAGTTAAGGCAAAATGCGGCAAGATTAGGTTTGCCACCTGATATTAATATAACCGCAACCTATTGGTATTTTATAGAAAGCAAACAACCCTTAAATCCATCTTCTGTCACATCCCTCTCGGCTATTCTTACAGCCACTTCAACAACACCTCCTCAGCTATCTTCTAGCGAACATCTCTTCTTAGTCACTCCTCGCATCGGCACTATTTCCTCTTGGGCTTCTAAAGCAACTGATATCGTACACAATTGTGGTTTTAATGATATCTCTCGCATTGAGCGCGGAATTGCATTTGTATTGAAAGGTGATTTAACAACGGATGAGTTGCAGGCTTGGGCGGCATTGTTATATGACAGAATGACAGAATCATTATTAACGTCATTTAAAGAAGCAGAACAGTTATTCCATCACACAGAAGCACGCACGTTTGAATCGATCGATATTTTAGGTCAAGGTATTGAAGCGCTTGAGATTGCGAATAAAACTTTTGGTTTTGCACTATCTGAAGATGAAATCGAATATTTATATGAAAACTATCAGAAATTGGGTAGAAACCCAACTGATGTTGAATTGATGATGTTTGCACAAGCAAACTCAGAGCATTGTCGTCATAAGATCTTCAATGCAGACTTTGTGTTAAATGGTGTACAGCAATCGAAATCATTGTTTAGAATGATCAGAGATACGCATGCTAAAACACCTGAAGGTACAATCGTTGCATATAGCGATAACTCTTCAATTATTGAAGGTTATACAATTCCTCGTTTTTATCCAACATCACAAAACAGTGTTTATAACTACAATGAAGAATTAACACACATAGTGATGAAAGTGGAAACCCATAACCATCCAACAGCCATTTCCCCATTTGCAGGCGCATCAACAGGTGCTGGCGGTGAAATTCGTGACGAAGGTGCAACAGGTCGTGGCGCGCGTCCTAAAGCTGGTTTGACAGGTTTTAGTGTTTCTAACTTGCAGATTCCTAACTATGTTCAATCATGGGAACAGTATGATCAGAATGGTGGCTATGGCAAACCTGATCGTATTAGCAGTGCATTTGATATCATGATGGATGGCCCATTGGGTGGTGCTGCATTTAATAATGAATTTGGTCGTCCAAACTTGTTAGGTTATTTCCGTACATTTGAAGCACCTTATCAAGGCAAAGTTCGTGGTTATCATAAGCCAATCATGATCGCTGGTGGTTTAGGTAATATTCAAGCCAAGCAAGTGGAAAAAGGTATTTTCCCAGCGGGTGCTTTGTTGATTCAATTGGGCGGGCCTGGTTTATTGATCGGTTTAGGCGGCGGCGCTGCTTCTAGTATGGAAACAGGTGCTAATAGCGCAGATCTAGACTTTGACTCAGTACAACGTGGCAACCCTGAAATCGAACATCGTGCACAAGAAGTGATTGATCGTTGTTGGCAGTTAGGCGATGCAAACCCAATCATCTCTATTCATGACGTGGGCGCTGGCGGTTTATCGAATGCATTCCCAGAATTGGTGAATGATTCAGGTAGAAGCGCAATCTTTAATCTGCGTGCCATCCATTTGGAAGAAGAAGGTTTAAGTCCAATGGAAATCTGGTGTAATGAAGCACAAGAACGTTATGTTCTAGCAATTTTGCCAGAAGATTTGGATCGTTTCCGTGTATTGTGTGAACGTGAACGTTGCCCATTCTCGATTGTAGGTACAGCAACAGATGATGGTTTATTAAAAGTTAAAGATGAGTTGTTTGATAATGAGCCAGTGGATTTACCATTGGATGTGTTATTGGGTAAACCACCGAAAACAACACGGACAGATCATACTGTAGAAACGCCAATCGTGGCATTCAATGCAGATAAAATTGATCTAGTGGAGAGCACATACAATGTATTACGCTTGCCAACTGTTGCGAATAAGAGCTTTTTAATCACAATTGGCGATCGTACTGTGGGCGGTTTGACGTATCAAGATCAAATGGTTGGTCCTTACCAAGTACCAGTATCAGACGTTGCTGTAACAGCGATGGGCTTTGATACATTACATGGTGAAGCAATGACAATGGGTGAAAAAGCACCATTAGCATTGTTTGATGCAGCAGCTTCTGGTCGTATGGCGGTGGGTGAAGCCATTACAAATATTGCGGCAACTAATATTGGCAAGATGAATAAAATCAAATTGTCCGCTAACTGGATGGCACCATGCGGCTTAGAAGGCGAAGATGAAAAGCTATATCGCACAGTCGAATCAGTGTCTAACTTTTGTCAATCATTATCATTATCCATTCCTGTGGGCAAGGATTCATTGTCAATGAACACAGTTTGGGAAGATAACGGCGAGAAGAAAGCGGTAACAGCGCCATTATCATTAGTCATCACAGCATTTGCACCGATTGAAAACATCCGTAAAACAATCACGCCAGAATTGCAAAATGTAAAAGACAGCACATTGTTCTTAGTTGATTTGGGTAATGGTAATAGCCGTTTAGGTGGTTCTGCTTTAACGCAAGTGAATGGCGAATTGTCTGATGTTTCTCCTGATATTGAAACTGCAGATTTGGATGGCTTCTTCAAATTGATGCAAGCAATGATTGCTAATGATCAAATCTTGGCTTATCACGATCGTGGCGATGGTGGTTTGGTTTCAACAATTGCAGAAATGATGTTTGCAGCACAAAAAGGTGCAACATTAGATTTAACATCTGTATTGGCAGCACAAGCAGAATTCTCTGCACATGAATCAGTTGTGAGAGCATTGTTCAATGAAGAGTTGGGCGCGGTATTACAGGTGGATAATCGTTTTGTGGCAACACTCACTGATTTAGCGAAATCATTCGGCATCGAGCATTTAGTGCATTCAATTGGTCATATTTCAGATGATTACGCATTGGCAGTTTCTGCAAATGGCAAACCAATCTTGAATGAACAAGGCGTTGCATTACAAAAAGCTTGGTCTGAAGTAAGCTATCACATGCAGCGTTTACGAGATAATCCAGCATCAGCAGATAGTGAATTCCAATTGATTGTTGAACCTGATCTGAAGAAATTATTCGCGAAAACAACATTTGATGTGAATGAAGATATTGCAGCACCATACATCAATAAAGGTGCAAAACCTCGTATTGCTGTATTGCGTGAACAAGGTGTGAATGGTCAAGTGGAAATGGCTGCAGCATTTACGCGTGCAGGTTTTGAAGCGCAAGATGTTCACATGAGTGATTTAATCGCAGGACGTGTTTCATTGGAAGATTTCCAAGCATTGGCAGCGTGCGGTGGATTTAGTTATGGCGATGTGCTAGGTGCAGGCCAAGGTTGGGCAAAAACAATTTTATTCAACCAGCAATTACATACACATTTTGCAACATTTTTTGATCGTGATGATACATTAAGTTTAGGTATCTGTAACGGTTGCCAAATGATGAGTCAATTGTCAGCAATCATTCCAGGCGCTGAGCATTGGGCACGTTTTGAACGCAATGCTTCTGAGCAATTTGAAGCACGTTTATCAATGGTTGAAGTGACTAAATCACCATCCATTTTCTTAAATGGTATGGAAGGTTCTATGATGCCAATCGTTGTGAGCCATGGTGAAGGTCGTGCGGTATTTGAAGATGGCTCAATGAATTATGTTGATGTTGCATTGCGTTATGTGGATGGATTGGGTCAAGTGACAGATCGCTATCCGTTGAACCCTAACGGTTCTCCGAATGCAATCGCAGGTTTAACATCGAAAGATGGTCGCGCAACAATCATGATGCCACATCCTGAACGTGTTTATAAACGTGATCAATTAAGCTGGAAACCTGAAGGTTGGGATGAGTTCAGTGGTTGGTACAGAATGTTTGCCAATGCGCGCAAATCATTTAATTAATCATCATATTTGATTGAGAAATTAAGCCGCACTGAGAAATCAGAGCGGTTTTTTATATGTAATATATTTATAAGATGATGACATCATAATGTTGAAACAAGAATATATGATGTATCTTGAAAATCAAAATCTGCAATTCTGACCATGCCAAGTTTTGCATGTGCTCGGATAGAACGTATATTATCGTTATTAATAAATGCGATGGGTTTACCTCTATTTTCTCTGCAAATTTTATCAAAGAGTGATTGTAGAATTGTTCCGCCTCTAAAATTCTCATCAATACAAACAGGGCCATATAACCAATTATGCTTAACTAGGTTAGGGAATTGGTGATTAATTTGTGCAACAAGTGGTGGAAGATCAGACCCTGTCATAGGGAAACTGAATACGACACCGATAATAGCATCGTTATTTCTTGCAACAATGACAGAAAAAGAGGTTTTAACCATTATTTGAACTTTTTCTTCTGTAAAATCACCTAATAGTCCGCCATTTTCTGATGCGGAGTGTTTATGCAATAGCTGTGTGATTTGTGATAAATCATTTTCTTTCATTGGTTCAAAGATGATATTCATAATTTCCTCCTGATAGAAATGAAGTTTCTTATCCTAGATAATCTAATATTTTTGTTGAAAAGTATATAAATTACGGAATGTTATTGTCATTCATTGAGTATATTGAATAAATATCGTTATAATCTTGAGATATGATCAGCTAATAGGATATGGCATGGAAGAAATAGTTTTGGGTTTTGATTTTGGTGTGAAAAATATTGGTTTGGCTGTGGGTAATCGTTTAACCAATACAGCGCAACCCATTGCTATTTTAAAAGCCAATGAAGGTCAACCTGATTGGGATGAAATGGAAAGACATATCAAAGAATGGACACCAACATTATTGGTGGTCGGCATGCCATATACAGCAGATGGCACCGAAACTGAGCACATGAGAAAAATCCGTAAATTTATGAATCGTTTACATGGGCGATTTGGTTTGCCAGTTGAAGAAGTGGATGAAAGATTATCTTCAAAAGAAAGTGAACAATATATAAAACCATCTAAAAAAGGCAAGAAAGGGCAATTGGATGCCCATTCTGCAGCTATTATTGTGGAGCGTTATTTGAATGATGATTTAATCTTTTCCTTATAAATCATCTATACTTCTGTAAAATATACGCTTGAATGAACCTAAGGATTAAGCGTAATGTTAACACTCTCTGAATTTTTGACTCAAATCCCTAAAGCTGAATTGCATTATCATTTGTTGGGCGGCGTTCGTATGTCAACGATGCTGGACTTGGCAAAGAAATACGGTGTGCCACTTACGGAAAAAGAAGCCAAAAGTTATTATAGAGCTTATGCACATGAAAATGAGGTGATGAAAGGTGGCATTGCTGCTTTGCATTTTTTGTATCCTTTGTTGAGAGAAGCAGTAGATTATCAACGTGTTGCGCATGAAGTTTTAGAAGATGCAAAAAATACAGGCATTCGTTATGTGGAGTTTTTCTGGAATCCAAATGATACGAATTTAAGCTATCAAGCGGTGACAGATGCCTTGGCTAAAACTTTTGAGCAAGCTGAGCAAGAGTGGAATATTTCTGCTTTTCTGATTCCATCTATTAACCGTGAAAAAACACCTGAAGAAGCTGTAAAAATGGTGCAATGGATGATTGATTACCCGCATGAGCGCGTTTTAGGCATTGGCATTGATTATCGTGAAGACCATGCCCCCATTGAAAATTTTTGGAAGGCTTATCGTTTAGCAGAGCAGCATGGTTTGAGATTAACAGGGCATTGTTCTGAGTTTGGCTTACATTGGCGCAATGTGGAAACAGGATTGGATTTATTGAATCTTGAGCGCATTGATCACGGTTATACTGTAATTGAGAATCCTGAATTAACAGCGCGCTGTGCTCGATTAGGCATTCCTTTTACTGTGGTGCCAAGCAATACGTTTTTTATGAAAAAATGGCCTAATCATCAAGATTGGCAAAAAAATCACCCCATTCGTCAAATGGCAAAGGCAGGTATGAAAATCATTCCCGCAACGGACGATTGGCATATGCATGATACGAATGGCGTAAAGTGCTACGAAGTGATGATTGAGGATTTTGGGTTTGATCTAGATGGTGTGCGCCAATGTATTTTAAATGGCATTGATGCCGCATGGCAGCCTGAATCTTTAAAGCAAGAATGGCGTTATCATTGGATGAAAGAGTTTGATGATTTGCGAGCTCAATTAGTTGAAGAGCCAAAAATTGCCCCTGAATTATATACCCAATATGGCCCGAAAACATTCTAATAGATCGCCCTGCAATCGTAAGCATTGATTGAAGGGCAATTTTTATGGTACAAAAATTATTTTGTAATGACAGGAATTTTGCCAATTTTAGCTTGCCATTTTACTGGTTCAGTTTTATGAACAGATTGACCTAATGTATCAACTGCTACTGTGACAGGCATATTTTCTACGGTAAACTCATAGATTGCTTCCATACCTAAATCTTCAAATGCTAATACTTTAGAAGCCTTAATTGCTTTAGACACTAAGTATGCCGCACCACCAACAGCCATTAAATAAACAGCTTTGTTATCTTTAATCGCTTCGATTGCAATGTCACCACGTTCTGATTTACCAATCATGCCGATTAAACCTGTGGATTCTAAGATTTGGCGAGTGAATTTATCCATGCGTGTTGCGGTTGTCGGGCCAGCAGGACCAACAACTTCATCATTGATTGGATCAACAGGACCAACGTAGTAGATAAAACGGTTAGTGAAGTCTACAGGTAATTTTTCACCTTTATTTAACATGTCGATCATACGCTTATGTGCAGCATCACGACCTGTTAGAATTTTACCTGATAATAATAAAGTATCACCTGGTTTCCATGTTGCAATCTCTTCTTTTGTGATGGTTTCTAGATTAACTTTTTTGCCTGCAGAGCTGTCATTTGTGATTTTTGGCCAAATGTCTAAGTTTGGTGGTGTTAATACTGCAGGACCATTACCATCCAATGTGAAATGAACATGGCGAGTTGCTGCACAGTTAGGGATCATGGCAACAGGTAAGTTCGCAGCATGCGTTGGGCATTCTAGAATTTTAATATCTAATACTGTTGTTAAACCGCCTAAGCCTTGTGCCCCGATGCCGAGTGCATTCACTTTGTCATATAACTCTAAGCGCACTTCTTCTGCACGAGTTTTGGCACCTTTTGCGATTAAGTCTTGGATGTCGATAGGTTCCATTAATGATTTTTTAGCCATTAACATTGCTTCTTCAGCCGTACCACCGATACCAATGCCCAAAATACCAGGTGGACACCAGCCAGCACCCATTTCAGGTACCATTTTTAAAACCCAATCCACAACTGAATCGGAAGGATTTAGCATCGCAAATTTGCTTTTTGCTTCACTGCCACCACCTTTAGCTGCAACATGAACTTCGATTTTATCGCCTGGCACTAAGTCATAGTGAATCACGGCAGGTGTATTATTTTTGGTATTGATTCGTTTGCCCATTGGATCAGCCAATACAGATGCACGCAATATATTGTCAGGATCAGTGTAAGCTTTTGCAACGCCTTCATTGATTGCTTGAGTTACATCAAAGCCATCTTCAAATTGTACTGATGTACCAATTTCTACAAATACTGTCACAATTCCTGTATCTTGGCAGATCGGGCGGCGACCTTCTGCACACATTCTAGAATTGATAAGGATTTGTGCCATGGCATCTTTAGCAGCTTTTGACTCTTCGCGTTCATAAGCTGCTGTTAAGTTCTTAATATAATCTTCTGGATGGTAATAAGAGATGAACTGTAAACTATCATGGATAGATTGGATCAAATCTTCACGCTTGATAATGGTCACTATGCGCTCCTTTAGTGAATTGGTGGTAATTATCAGGCCGAAATCATACCATAAAAGAGTGCATTAAATGAATGGCTAGCCGTGATAAGGCGAGCGATTTAACGTATTGAAAGTACGATATTGGAGGTTTTCCACTTGCAAAAATTGATCCAGTTGAACTTGTTGTTCAATTGTTGGCTCATCAATATAGATACAAGAACCTGTGCCTGTAATTTTAGGTGATAAACCTAAATTAGTTAGAGTAGCCATATAACCTTGCATTTTAGGGTAGAGCGCATAAATGGCAGAAGTACAATCATTTAAATAATCGGGCCTATCCGTCTTTTCCAAGATTGGATTAGTACGCGATAGGGCGGGATATTGAAAAATTTTTTGCGTGCTGATGGAAATATTAGGAATGATCAAGCCGTAAGCTTTTTCTTTAGGCTGCATTGGAATAAATAGATCGCCGATTCCTTCTGCCCACGCACTTTGCCCATAGATAAAGATTGGAACATCAGCGCCTAAAGTACGCCCTAAAGCTTGCAGTTTTTCTGAGCTGTAATTGAGTTGATACAATTCATTGACAGCCATTAAAGTAGTTGCTGCATTGGAACTGCCACCACCTAAACCTGCGCCCATTGGGATGTTTTTATTTAGAGTGATGTTTAAGCCTGTTGTGATGCCGCTTTCTTTTTGCAATAAACGAATCGCTTTAACAATGAGATCATTCTCTTCAGTGATGAATTCATTGTGATAATCTGCAACGATTGTGTCATCATTACGCAATTCAAAGCCGATTTCATCTTGCAATGATATGAATTGGAATAATGTTTGCAAATAGTGATAGCCATTTGGTTCTTGACGAACAATGCGAAGAAAAAGATTAATCTTCGCAGGTGATTTGAAAAATTGCATCTTAATATAACCAGTGCTCAACTAATAAACGTAAACGAACATCACCGCGCGTTAACTCAATGCTTTGCGGAATGTCACGTTTTTTATAGTTCATCCACTTTTTATATTGGATGTTCCAGCCATCTTCTTTGAAGGCAATGATGCGGTTTTTATCATCACGTTCAATATTCTTTGCATTGTCATTGGGCATGCCGACTAACCAATTTTGCATACCTGAGATTGGCCAATCAAAGCCCGTGATTTCTGTAAATAATTCATCAGGTGATTGACCTGTATAAGTTTTCTCATCTGTTTTGAGAGTGCTTTCATTAGGTGCAACTGATAAATCAATGCGGCCACTACCCAAAGGGCCTTGAACAATGAGTTTTAGCTCATCAGGTGTTTTTTGCTCCCAATTAAAGCTTGCTTGTCCGCTATTTTCAGGTGCCTTTAATGCTGCTCGACCAATGGCCGTAAATTTATTTAACGGTTGATTCGGATCTGGAATCGTGGTTGCACAGCCTGCGGTAACCAAAATTGCTATGCATAAGCTACTGATGCGTTTTAAATTAAACATAAACATATTCTCATGTGAATAAAATTGTACAAACTGTAACACAAAAACACCCGCTATTGGGCGCGGGTGTTTCTTGGGGAAAATTTTATGTTATTAATCTACGATATTGTTTTGACGATCCAAGAAAGCTTTAGGGTATTTTCTAAAACCTTTGGTGACAATTGCTAAGTAGATAATACCTAATCCACCCCATACCAAACCGATTTTCAGTGCCATATCTTCTAAGTTGTACCACAAATAGCCAATAAAAAGCATGCCGCAGAAAGGTAGGATAAGGTAATGCATTGTATTTTTAAAACCAGCTCTTTGTCCATCTCTAAAGTAGCACTGTACGATGACGCATACGTTCACAATGAAGAATGCTGTTAAGGCTCCAAAGTTAACTAAGTGTAAAGCAAAGTCTAAGTCAAAGAACCCAGCGCTCAGAGATACAATACCAACGATAACAATGTTGATAGAAGGAGTTTTATACTTAGGATTGATATAAGAGAATACTTTTTTCGGAAAAATCCC
>NZ_MVDO01000052.1 GCF_002006755.1 Wohlfahrtiimonas larvae
TCTAAAGTAGCACTGTACGATGACGCATACGTTCACAATGAAGAATGCTGTTAAGGCTCCAAAGTTAACTAAGTGTAAAGCAAAGTCTAAGTCAAAGAACCCAGCGCTCAGAGATACAATACCAACGATAACAATGTTGATAGAAGGAGTTTTATACTTAGGATTGATATAAGAGAATACTTTTTTCGGAAAAATCCCATCACGGCCCATAACATACATCATACGAGAAACGCCTGTATGTGCTGCTAAGCCAGAAGCAAATACTGCAAAAATTGCTAACCATAAGCCAATAGATTGGAAGAATGTAGATGCTAAGAATTTACCAATTTGCACTCCGCTCATCGCTTGTTCGCCAGCATATAGCAATACTTCTGGTTGGCTTTCATCAGGAGTAGTGAATGTATAACCTTCAAAAAATAGCTGCATAAAATAAGTGATGAAAATAAAGATCACACCACCGATCAATGTTGTTAAAAAAATCGCTTTAGGCACAGCTTTCGCAGCGTCTTTTGCTTCTTCTGACAATGAGCTTAAACCATCAAAACCTAAGAATGAGAAGCAAAGGATTGCAGAACCTGCTGCCACAACACTGATGGACATATCTGGACTGATAAAAGGTTTTGAGCTGACAAGTGTTGCAGCACCCACACCATCAAAATATAGACCTTTTAAAACTAAGACAACAAAGATAAGCATCAATAAGAGCTGGAAGAATACGATGATGCTATTAAAACTTGCCACCATTTCTACACCGCGATAGTTGATATAAGTCATCAAAGCAGCCAATGGTACAACGTAGAACCAAATATTGATATCACCAAACTGTGATTTTAGGTAAATGGTTGCCAATAAAATATTGATCATTGGATTGAATAAATAGTCTAGTAATGTACACCAGCCAACAACAAAACCTACTTTAGGATCAATTGACTTTTGTGTATATGTATAAGCTGAACCCGCAGAAGGGTAACGGCGTACCATTTTACCGTAACTTAATGCAGTGAACATCATAGCGACTAATGTGATGATATATGCAGTTGGAACATGCCCACCTGTATCTTGACTGACGATCCCAAAAGTATCGAATACAGTCATAGGTTGCATATATGCTAAACCGATCATAACAAGCTGCCAAAGTACTAATGTTTTTTGTAAGCTTGCAGAACCGTTATTGGTAACGTTAGGAGATAACGTTTGTGTGTTTGATAACATAAGTTTATTTCCCCCAGCCTTTCCTCGGCATGTTGAAAGAGAGATAAATATGCGCGTTAATTCAGATGAATTATTGCCCCCTTGTGTGCGAGTTAAATACCCAATATAAATTTAACTCTAAAAAAAATTCCTCATAACTAGATGAGGAATCACGAAATTTTACAGCATTTTTTGTATTTGGCTACATTTTTTTATTTTGAACATTGATAATTTTTGACCAAAAGCACATATTATCGATTTTATGTTTTTAAGTTACTGATAGATAATGTAAAAATAAAATCACTGATGACACAGGTTATTTATCATTTGAAACATTTTATAATATTAAGGTCGTAAAATTGTGAGTTTTGTACATGCAAATGCAATACGTTGTGCACATGCCTTGCTATACCAATAATAGGATTCGCCATTATTTTTTATAGTACCTTTACCAATGTTATACCAATGTGCGACAGTCAAAATGGCTCGCCAATCATCGGTATATGCTAATTTTTTGTACCAAACTAGTTGCTCATTGGGATTGTCTTGATTAATGGTTGCAAGCATTAAAAATGATTCTGGTGTATCTGCACGGGCTAATAATGTCTTTGCACGCATTTTATTCATAGGTGCTCCATCATATCCATTCCATAAAATCATACCCATATAATAATTTACATAAGGTGATAGATAACCATATGATGACACCCTTTGAAAAAATTCTAGTGCTTTTTTATGGTTTCTTTGAAATGGAAAACCTGCATGACTACGGTAGCCTACATAATAGAGTAAGCCGACATAAAAAGCATATTCTGCATTATCATTAGATGCATACTTGATCAGTTCTGGCGCTGACAAACGACTGTTGTTAACAACCGTAAAAACATTTTTTTCTATTGATGTATCACGTTTCCAGCCATCCCAAAAATTAATATCATCCACGTTATATGCAAGCGAGAAAGAGGATAGGCTAAATATTATGATCATTAGGATAAATCTAATCATATCAGCACCTCATAGTTCAATGAACGACTGACTTCAGAATATATGATATTGATGGTTGATGTGATAAAAAATTGTAATTTTATGTTTGAAATCGTATGGATATTATGGGCGCTGTAATTTCATCAGGCAAAATGAAAGTATCAGTAACATCGCTATACTAAAAGTGTAGATTGGGTAAATAGAGGTGAGCCCTAAAAATATCAGTGTTACAAGGTAGATGCTGAGTAAAAATATCATGATAAAGATTGTTACTCGGTAAAAAAATGGATATTTAAAAGCAAACATAGCAAATGCAACATTGATTAATAGTATATATTTGATGAAAGAAAATAAAATACTGATATCTATATGCCAATTAAATATTAAAAGTAATCGACTAGCTTCAAACCAAAATTTAGCAATAAAAGGGTATAAATGCGCAAACATTGGAAAATACTCTTTATCAATACTCATAACTACATAATGGCTGAGTAAGAATAATATGCATCCAATGAGTGCGATAATCCGTAGAGCTTTATTCATTAATCAATTGAGCTTTTAATTGATTGAGTTCTGGGTTTAAAGGATCAGCTTTTAATCCTAAATCCACATAATCTAAAGCTGAGAAAAAATCATTGCGACCCAACTCTTTTTTAGCCAAATTAAGGTAATGAGTTGCAAGTTGGCTTAAACCTGTGAGGGCAGATTGATCATTTGCATCAATGGCTAATGCTTGATGATAATAAGAAAGGGCAGAACCTTGATAAGGTTCGCTCAATTGACCTCGATTCCATGCTAGAGTTGCTTGCTTAACCAAAGATTGGACTTCAGGGTTACTAGGCATGACATTTTGTTCTACAGTTTGTGATGAAGACTCCAACTGTAAGGATTCCATTGTTAAGCCGAATGGAGAATCTCCATAGAAGTTTTCTTCAGCGTGTTCAGCTTCATCTTCTTCTGCTGATGAAATTAAGCTTAATGCTGGTAAGTCCAAATTAGCACTTGGGTTTTTGGTCGCTTCACTCAGTAATTCGATTTCATCCAAAACGGGTTTTTCTGTCGCTTTTGGACGACGCACAGGTGGTTGATAAACAAATGAAGCTCGTTCTTCCTCCGATAAAGCAGGATTATAGATTGCCTTGCCTAAATCATTGGTACGATCGATAGAGTATTTGGGTAAGCCTGTTCGCATAGTTTCACTGCCCATCATAAAATAAGCAACTATTAGGCAGATGATTAAAAAACAACCAGTCACAAACAAATTAAAGCCTTGAAACCATCCCCAGCCTAACGAGCTACCATATTTATGAGCTTTTTTCTTTTGGATAATTTCTGCTTCTTTATTCTGCTCATCGGCATTTTTAGTTTCGATGGCAACAGATTCTTTATTACCGCTTTCTGGATTTTTGATGTATTTGAATGATGGTTCCATATTAAATCTTGTCTAGTTTCAGAATCTATGAAAAGGTTAATGATGATTCATTATACCCAATTTCGTGTAAAGCTTCGGATAATTCAAACAGTGGTAATCCCATGATGCCAGAATAACTGCCTTCAATTTTTTGTATATATCGTGCCATTAGGCCTTGAATTGCATAGCCGCCAGCTTTATCACAAGGCTCATGTGTTGCCCAATAAGCTTCAATGAATGTTTTTGGTAATTGTGAGAAAGTCACGGAGCTGACACTTGTTTTAACAATAACTTGATCTAGATATTGTATGGCAATGGCTGATAAAACTTGATGCGTCGAACCTGATAGCATCGCCATCATTTTGCAAAAATCAGTATAATCTTCAGGCTTGCCTAAGATTACATCATTTTTAATCACGCTCGTATCTGCAGTTAAAATCGGATGTTGCGCATTACCTAAAAGCAATTTTGCTGCAATGGCTTTTGAATGTGCCATGCGAGCTACATAATCATGTGGATTCTCATTCGGTAAAACTGATTCATCAATATCGGTATTGATTACTTGATAATCAATACCGATTTGTCTAAGCAGTTCTTGTCGCCTAGGAGATTTTGATGCTAGTAAAATCATTAGCCTTTAACAATCTCATCAATAGCTTTTAATTTTATTAATAATGCTTCTAATTCAGATAATTTGATTGCATTTGGGCCATCTGATAGTGCTTGATCTGGATTCGGATGTGTTTCCATGAATAAACCACCTACACCAACAGCAACAGCAGCTTTAGATAACACAGGAACAAATTGTCGTTGGCCACCAGAACTTGTACCTTGTCCGCCTGGTAATTGTACAGAATGCGTAGCATCAAATACAACAGGGCAACCGATATCTTTCATTACTTCTAATGAACGCATGTCAGACACTAAATTATTATAACCAAAAGAAACACCGCGTTCACAAGCCATAATATTTTGGTTACCTGTTGCACGCGCTTTTTCGATCACATGTTGCATATCCCAAGGTGCTAGAAATTGACCTTTTTTGATATTCACAGGCTTCATTGTTTTTGCAACATTTTGGATAAAGTTAGTTTGACGACATAGGAAAGCAGGTGTTTGTAATACATCAACAACAGCAGCTACCTCATCTAAAGGTGTATCTTCATGCACATCTGTTAATACAGGTACATTTAAGTCTTTGCGAATTTTTTCAAGAATTGCCAAACCTTTTTCAATGCCAGGACCACGATAGCTGTTGATGGAAGAGCGGTTGGCCTTATCAAAAGATGATTTATAGATAAAAGGTATATTGAGTTTTTCGCACATTTCTTTTAAACGGCCTGCAACTTCAAATGTCATTGCTTCTGACTCGATCACGCATGTACCTGCGATCAAGAAAAAAGGTGTGTCATTGCTAACAGGTGCTTGAAATAGAGGGATATTAACCATTGTATTAACCTTTTTGTGAGTAGATATGAGAGAGACCTTTCATTAATAGGTCCGCTGTACCTTGATTACAAGCCATTGGGATATTATAAAGTGTTGATAAACGAATGAGAGCTTTCACATCAACATCATGTGGCATAGGCGTTAACGGATCTGTAAAAAAAATAAGCAATCCTAATTCGCCTGTGCAGATTAATGAGCCTAACTGTTGATCACCACCCAATGGTCCACTTTTTAAACGTGTTAAATTTAAATCAGGATAAGATTCTAAAATTATTTTACCTGTAGTACCAGTTGCATAAAGAGGAAATTCTTTAAAAAAATCATAGTGTGGTTTGATCCATTCTACTAATTCAATCTTTTTTTGGTCATGTGCAACTAAACCAAT
>NZ_MVDO01000053.1 GCF_002006755.1 Wohlfahrtiimonas larvae
GCAGATTAATGAGCCTAACTGTTGATCACCACCCAATGGTCCACTTTTTAAACGTGTTAAATTTAAATCAGGATAAGATTCTAAAATTATTTTACCTGTAGTACCAGTTGCATAAAGAGGAAATTCTTTAAAAAAATCATAGTGTGGTTTGATCCATTCTACTAATTCAATCTTTTTTTGGTCATGTGCAACTAAACCAATACCTTTATGAAGCATAGTGTTTCCTCTTATTATTGGATTCTTTCAACAGATTGAACTTTCTTATTCTTATCAAATGTGACTTTAACATTTTGATGTGCAATTTGTTCACCTGTTGATAATGTGCTCATGAAAGTATAGTGCCAAACATCAGGATGATAAGCATCACGAACGAGTGGTGTTCCCAAAATACGTTGAACATCCACTTGCGCCATGCCGGGTTGGATTTGCTCTAAACGCGTATCCTCAACTTGGTTGCCTTGTAAGATTACAGTTTTATGTAAACCTGGCATATTTGAACATGCTGACACAATGCCAACCATGAATAATAGACTGCTGATCTGCATTACTCTCTTTTTCATCATCATTTCCATGCAAAGTAAGTCGGTAAATAGTGCTAATTCTATACTAGAACGCACCTTTATAAAAATAATCTTTGATATTGTGGAATTTACTCTATAATTTTGGCATGTTTTTAAAATAACTGGACAGCATGGCTAGAAAATATCTTTTCATCGATAGCGATGAAGCATTAAAAAACTGGGTGGCCAGTCAACATGATTTAACAGCAATAGCAGTAGATACAGAATTTATGCGATTTCGTACCTATTTTTCAAAATTATGTTTAGTACAATTAGCGACAGATAAAGAAGCGATTTGTATTGATCCATTGGCCATTAGTGATTTTGAACCATTGTTATCCATTTTTACACATCCAAAAATTATTAAGATTTTCCATTCAGCGAGTCAAGATTTAGAAACGCTTTATACGACCTTTAGCCTGATTCCTAAACCAATCTTTGATACGCAAATTGCAGAAACTGTTTTGGGTGCAGATCACCTAATGAGTTATCAAGATACTGTGGAAATGCGTTTAAATGTTTTATTAGAAAAGACAGAAACGCGTACAGACTGGGAAAAACGACCTTTATCACAGAATCAAATTGATTATGCGTACGATGATGTCACCTATCTGTATGATCTTTATTTATTGATGAAAGATAAGATCGAAACCAAAGAAGAGCAACGTATTTTTGGGGATAAAACAGAAGCATTATATTTAGTGGAAAAATATGCTCCTAATCCTGAAATGGCTTGGATGAAAGTTAAAGCACGCAAAACTTTACGCGGAAAGCGTCTGCAATTATTGAAAGTTTTAGCTAAGAGAAGGGAGGAGGTTGCCATTGAACATAATATGCCAAAGCGCTGGGTTGTGGATGATGCTGCTTTAATCAGTATCTCTAAAGATTTCAATCAACCCAACCATGAAAAAGCGTTATCATCATACTTTGAGAAACAACGAATGGCACCATATTTTCAGCCAGTGATTGATGAGTTTTTATCGAGTTATAGTTAAATAGAAGGAAGAGTAATGCGCTTATTGTTGGCATTTTTATTGCCTTGGTTACAGTTTTTCACGATCGGTCGCCCAATTGCGGGAATTGTCTGTTTAATTCTGCAATTAACCATTATTGGTTGGTTGCCTGCGGTGATTTGGTCGGTTTATGCGTTGTCGCAATATTCAACAGATCAAAAAATTAAAAAGGCTCAAATGTCAGGGCGATCATTTAGGGATTATTAATTAAGATTAGAATCAAAACCACTGTAGATTCAGTGGTTTTTTATTGTGTTAAATTCTCATTAATTTATATTGCGGGAAATGATGTTTAGGATTAATCACAACAAACTCATAGTTTTCAAAATCTGTTAACACTTTTTTGAATTCTACTATGGCTTTATCTAAATCCCAATCTTTCGGGAAGTAAAAACCATCAAAAGCGACATCATTTAAATCTGCTTTAAATTGATGAATGAATTCTGTGAATCCGCTGTAAAACAGTGCAATATCACCTTGCCAAAGAATATGAAACTTTTCATCAGATTGTTGGTTAAATGAGATTTTATGATTGGCACAAGCATCGTGCCCTGCAAGATAAATGCTAAAAGCAGATTCTTCATCTTCTAAAGATGGTTCTGCATCAATGTGAAATATTGTGCCATTGAGTGCTGAAAAATCAAAAGGATTATTAGCATCACCCACTAGAAAACCTTGCTCATCTGACCAATAAGTGGATGAAAGAATACATTTATGATAATTATTCCAAAGATCTTTTGCTTGCCAGTAAGCTAGACTTGTATATTCATCATCCTCCTCTTCTTCATCCTCAATATCATCAGGTTCATTGGCATAGTAATCTTTACTAATTAAATGCAAGTCAAACCATAATTTGCCCTGATCATCTAATCGACCTGACCAAACAAATTCACGTAGATTATGTGGCTCAGGATATGCGCTATCAATAAAAGTAATGGTTTGAGTCATGATTTGCTCGAAAGTAATGGGTTGAGAAGAGTTTGCCATTGTAACGATCCTCAATATTGATTACCATCATCGTTTTAGGGCAAGATCGCAATCGGAGTAACCATGTTAAAAATCTTAGGGCTTTTGGCCATTATGGCGGTAATATCTGCGATTGTTTATAAACTCTTTTTTTCATTCAGAAAAAAGCATATTGGCTCTGGTAATATTTTTTATGTGTGTGCAAACGGCGCTTTTAATGAAGATTTAGACACTGAAAAAGTGCATCAAGAAAATTTGCATATTCTCACAGCAGGATCAACTGAAACGGTGAATATTATGGATGGGATGATCACACAGAATATATTGAGTCGAGATAATCATGCTCAGCATCGTATATTGATCAATGGTATGCCTGTGGGGTATTTGAAAACAGAAACTGCGATGGCTTTAAAGCAAGAGAAAGAAGAATTGGGCATTCACAGCGGTTTAATTTACTGCAAAGTAAAAATTACTAAAACGCAAAATAATAAAATGCAGGCAACACTAGATTTACCACCCATTAGTCGCTTAGCTAAAGTGTTATCTAACCGTTCGTTTGAACACAGTGCAGAAAAATTTTCTAAATTAAAATAACGATATTTCTTGTCATTATCTTAAATAATTTGTGTTATGATAAATTTAAGTTACTAATGGTAATTTAAAAATATAATATTAATTTAGGAGAAAATAATGATGAAAAAAAATATTGGCACAACAGATATGGTAATTCGTTTTATTGTTGGTTTATTTTTATTGAGCTTAATTTTTTGGGGACCAAAAACTTTATGGGGATTAGTTGGTTTAGTACCAATCTTGGCTGGTGCCATCCGTTTTTGTCCATTTTATACATTGTTTGGGATTAATACTTGCAAGAAAGATTAATAGAATAACAGGCAATGAAGAGAGTGCATCTAGGTATTCAATCTAAGTTGAGCATGATAGTATGATACATCAATCTTTTAATCAATATTACAAACTATGGCTGAAAAAACTTCTCTTACACATCGAGGGCATCAAAGACGAATGGGGATGATTCGTTCGGCAGAAGCATTGTTCCTAAAATTTGGTTTTGAGGCAACGACTTTGGATATGATTATTGAGCAATCAGGTGGATCGCGTTCAACGTTATATAGTCAATTTGGCGGTAAAGAAGGTATATTTTCAGCAGTGATAGAATCAATGATTGAAGAGATTTTTGATGATGTTGTCAATAGCCAGCCCAAAGTGCGTACAGTGGAAGGTACACTTAAATATGTTGGCACTAAATTTATTACCAATATTATTAGCCCTAAAGCGATTGCTTTATTTCGTTTAATTGTTTCTGAAACTCCTAAGTTTCCTGAGTTGGGCGACGCATTTTTTACACGAGGTCCACAACGTAGTTTTAATCTTTTAGCAGAAGAGCTGGCTCAATTAAATCTCAACTTAAGTGAGAAGGAGATTAATCAGATTGCTGGACAATTTTTAGAAATGTTGAAAGGTGAATTATTCATTAAGGCATTGAGTTACTCTGATTTTCAACCTGAACCAAAACAAATTGAGTCACAAATTGAAATGTGCGTCACTATGATGAGCCTTTATATTCATCAACAACAGTGCATTGATCACAAAAAGCCTTAATGAGGGTATCATTAAGGCTTTGAGATGATATAGTAGAGCCAATCACTTAGCTATAATTTTCGTTTAAATTCAAATAATTTCACGACAACCACGTAGAATAACGGCACAAAAAATACAGCTAAAATTGTTGCCGAAATCATGCCGCCAATCACTCCAGTCGCTAATGAATGTTGGCTACCTGCGCCTGCACCAGTTGAAATTGCCATAGGTGTAACACCTAATGTAAAGGCTAAGGATGTCATAATGATAGGACGAAGTCTTAAACGTGATGCTTCTGTTGCTGCTTGTAACAGAGGTTTGCCTTCTTTTTCATATAACTCTCGTGCGAATTCTACAATCAAGATTGCATTTTTGGCTGTGAGTCCAACTGTAGTCATTAGCCCAATTTGGAAATAAACATCAGAAGTTAATCCACGCAGTAATGTTGCAGCAACAGCACCTAAAATACCCAATGGAACAACCATTATGACTGAAATTGGTACGGTCCAGCTTTCATATAAAGCTGCTAAGCATAAAAATACCATGAGTACAGTGATGGAATAGAGTAGGATGGATTGATCACCCGTTTTAATCTCTTCATAAGATAATCCAGTGTAACTATGTTCAATGCCATTCGGTAGCTGTTGCATGATGCGCGCAATTTCAATCATAGCATCGCCTGTGCTGTAGCCTGGTGCAGGTTCTCCCAAAATCTCAATGGATAATAGCCCATTATAACGCTCTAATTTAGGTGAACCAATGATCCATTCTCCTTTCGCGAAACTATTAAAAGGAATCATTTCACCTAGCTGATTACGTACATGCCATTTTTCAAAATCTTCAGGTGCTGAGCGTGAATTTTGGTTGCCTTGTAAATACACTCTTTTGACACGTCCTTGATCAATAAAGTTATTCACATAGATTGATCCCCATGCTGTTGTCATCGTGTCATTGATTTCAGATAAATCTAATTGTAATGCACGTGCTCGCTCTTTATCAATTGTAACGCGGTATTGAGGTTCATCTTCTTTGCCATTAGGACGGAAATTAGCCAAAATTGGGCTTTGTGCTGCTAATTGTAGGAATTGATTGCGTGCATCCATCAATGCTTCATGCCCTAAACCGACAGTATCTTGTAAAAAGAAGTTAACGCCCATCGCATTACCCATTTCCATAATGGCAGGTGGTGGAAAGATTAATACCATACCATCTCGAATGGTTGAAAAATATTTTTGAGCACGTTCTGCAATTGCAAAGGCAGATTGATCCGCATTAGGTCTTTCTGACCAATCTTTAAGATTAATAAAAGCAAGGGCAGAGTTTTGGCCACGGCCCGCAAAATTGAAGCCATTGACAGAAAAGATTGTATGCAGATTATCAGCTTCTTCGGTTAATAGATAATTACGAACATCATCTAGAATGGCTTCTGTGCGCTCTGCAGTTGCATTTGCAGGTAAACGAACTTCAAGAATTAAAACATTTTGGTCTTCATTGGGTAAAAACGCCTTAGGTATTTGTGTAAATAATAAGCCTGTTGCAATAGATATAAATACAAATACAATTAATGATCTTGCAGGACGACGAACAATCCCAGCCGCACCACTTTCAAAACGATAACTACCACGATCAAACATTCGGTTAAACCAACCAAAAAATCCTTTGCGTTCTAATGCATTGTGGGTGACAGGTTTTAAAATAGTTGCACATAACGCTGGTGTGAAGATCAGTGCTGTAATCACCGACAATGACATAGTTGTCACAATGGTAACTGAGAATTGTCGATAAATTGTGCCTGCAGAACCACCAAAAAATGCCATAGGTACAAACACTGCGGATAGAACTAATCCTATACCGACAAGTGCACCTTGAATTTGTGTCATAGATTTTTGTGTAGCTTCTTTAGGTGATAAATGTTCTTCATGCATCAATCTTTCCACATTTTCAACGACAACAATAGCATCATCCACTAATAGCCCAATGGCTAGAACCATTGCATACATGGTCAATACATTCACATTCATACCAAAAAGTGGCAATATGGCAAATGTACCAAGCATAACAACAGGTACTGCTAATGTAGGAATCAACGTAGCCCTGAAATTTTGTAAGAATAGATACATCACTAAAAAGACAAGAATAATTGCTTCTACAATAGTGGAAACAACGGATTGAATAGAAGCTTTAACTGATGGAGATGTATCATAAGGAAAAATATATTCAACATTGGGCGGGAAAAATGGCTCTTGTTGTTTAACGATTTTTTCCACTTCTTTGACAACATCTAAAAGATTACCTTTAGGTGTTAAGCGAATACCTAAACCAGCTGCTTCTACACCATTATGGCGACTAGAAATTGAATAGTTATCTGCACCAATTTTAACTTCGGCAACATCTTTTAAACGAATTTGTGAACCATCTAAATTAACTTTTAATAAAATTTCATTGAACTCTTCAGCAGTGCGCATTCTTGAGGTACTGACAATGGTTGCATTGAGTTGTGTGTTGGCTTTGGCTGGTAATCCACCTAATTGCCCAGATGAAACTTGAACATTTTCTGCACGAATAGCATTAGCAACATCATTAGGTGTTAAATGATAACTATGTAATTTTGCAGGATCTAGCCAAATTCTCATGGCATTTTTAGCACCAAATAACATCAATTCACCAATACCATCAATGCGAGAAATTGGATCTTGAAGATGTGTTGAAATATAGTTACCAAGATCATGGTTATTCATATTGCCAGAGGTATCTCGGAGGGCCAAAACTTGAATAAAGTTAATTTGAAATTTAACGACCTGTACACCTTGTCTTTGAACTTCTTCGGGAAGATTTGGCATGGCCAGTTGTAGCTTGTTTTGTACTTGTACTTGGGCAATGTCAGTATCTGTACCTTGTTCAAAGGTGATAGTGATTTCAAAGCTACCATCCACATTACTTGCAGATGACATATAGCGATAGCCATCTAAAGCACTCATTTGTTGTTCGATGACTTGTACAACTGTATCTTGGACTGTTTCTGCGGATGCACCGGGTGACATTCCACTGATCATAATTGCAGGTGGCGCAATATTTGGATATTGGCTAATGGGAAGGTTGATAACAGAAAATGTACCTGCCAACATTGTTACTATTGCTAACACCCAAGCAAATATAGGCCGCCCAATAAAAAACTGAGACATAATTTAAATTCCTTGTATTGACTAACTATTGAGCAAAATATTATTTTGATTCTGGATTAGAGATAAAAGGCGTAACATTTTTAGCAGGCATAGGTTGGACTTTTAAGCCATGGCGAACAAAATGTAGACCTTCAGTGATGATTTGGTCACCATCAGATAATCCTTTGCCAATTAACCAACGATCACCAATGGTTCGGATGGTTTCCACTTCTCGCATTTCAACTTGGTTATCATCAGTCACAACATAAGCAATGGCTTCACCACGGCTATCACGAGTAATACCTTGTTGAGGTGCTAAAATTGCTGCTGGCTGACTAGCTTCACCTATTCGAGCATGGACAAACATACCAGGTAAAAGTAGATGATCAGGATTAGGGAACTCAGCGCGTAATGTAATTGCTCCAGTGGAAGGATTAACTTGTACTTCTGAGAAATTAAGTGTACCTGTTAATGGATAACGACGACCATTTTCTAAATACAAACTCACTTGTGTGCTATTGCTAGTTTGTTCAACCAATCCTGATTGGATATCATCTCGTAATTTAAATTGTGCATTGACGGGTTGTGTTACATCTACATAGATAGGATCTAATTGTGTAATTGTAGCCAAAGGCTCCGGTTGGCCATTCATGACCAATGCACCTTCTGAAACCATAGAGCGACTTACTTTTCCACTGATCGGGGAAAGTAATTGTGTATATTGAAGATTGATTTTGGCTACTTCGACATCAGCTTCAGCTTGTTTAAGTTGGGTGTATGCTTCATCATATTGCTGTTCACTGATGGCTCGATTCTTCATAAGCTCTCGATAGCGGCTTTCTAATTGTTGTGCGACAGCTAGTTCAGCTTCTGCTTTGATGAGTTGTGCTTGATAGGGACGGGCATCAATTTGATATAGTTGCTCAGCTTTTTCTACATAAGCTCCTTCTTTAAATAGACGCTCTTCAACAATACCATTAACTTGAGGGCGAACTTCTGCGATACGGTAAGCAATTGTTCTGCCTGGCAAATCTGTTGTTAGCTCTAGTTTCTCTGCGGTCAGTTGATAAACACCTACTTGTGGTGGTGTTTGTATTGTTTCGGTCGCAGCATCTTCAGCTTCACTCATGCAGGCTGATAAAATCAGTATGCTGATTGAGATGATGCTTGGGTATATTATCTGTTGGATTTGTTTCTGTTTCACTGTTTTAAACCTCATTGTGTCGTTTAACCTATGCTGGAAAAAATAATACTGTACGATACAGTACAATTTGAGTTAGATCAATAAATGACGTTTAAAAAGATTGTTTTACGTTATTTTTAGGCCGGAATGACTAATCGTTCTTTATGCTGATCGAATGGCTTGGATACAAGTATCAAAATCTTTGACGATGACCATCTTGTGCGAGAGTTCTGGGTGATGCTGAAAGAATATATCTAATCTACGATCAAATGTTTTAGAAAACTTAAGGAGCTTCACTGTGTCTTTCCATGTTTCTATTGGTTTTTTATGTGTGATTTTAGCATCTAAAAAACGTATGATTAAACGAAAAGCACATAGCCAATAGGGAATTTTGATGCGCAAAATAGTTGTAGATTCCTGAAAGAAAGGGAGTAATCGTTGATCATAAGCGCCTTCCATAATCCACTGGTCTAGTTGGATAATTTCTTGAATACGATGATTGATATTATCTTGTGAGTTTTTGATGTATTGTTCACTTGATAAATCCCAATAGATATCATCAAATTCATGATTAGTGATATTGAGTCTACAAGATAATTGTTGGGAAATGGTTGTTTTACCCACGCCGGATGGGCCAATGATACAAATTTTCATAAGATAAACAGATTAAGTAAAAAGAAAAAGCTCTTGGAGTACAAGAGCTTAGTTTTAGTGGTATTTTACAGGCCTGATTTCAAGCTTGCTTCAATGAAGCCATCGAGATCACCATCCAAGACGGCTTGGGTGTTACCCATTTCGTAGCCAGTACGAAGATCTTTGATGCGTGATTGATCCAATACATAAGAGCGGATTTGGCTACCCCAACCCACATCAGACTTAGAATCTTCCAAAGCATCCGAAGCTTCTCGGCGCTTTTGCATTTCAAATTCATACAACTTAGAACGCAATTGGTTCATTGCGACTTCTTTGTTACGGTGCTGAGAGCGATCATTTTGGCATTGTACAACGATATTCGTTGGTAAATGTGTAATACGTACTGCAGATTCAGTTTTGTTAACGTGCTGACCACCTGCACCTGATGCGCGATAAACGTCAATGCGTAAATCTGCTGGATTGATTTCAATATCCACATTGTCATCAATTTCAGGGGAGATAAATACAGCACAGAATGATGTGTGACGTTTATTATTTGAGTCGAAAGGTGATTTACGCACTAAACGGTGAATTCCTGTTTCCGTTCTTAACCAACCATAAGCATGATCACCTTCAAATTTGATTGTGGCAGATTTTAAGCCCGCAACATCGCCAGGTGATTCTTCTAAAATTTCAGTTTTAAAGCCTTTATCTTCGCCCCAACGTAAATACATACGCATCACCATAGAGGCCCAATCTTGTGCTTCGGTACCGCCAGCACCTGCTTGAATATCCATAAATGCACTTGCGCTATCTAATTCGCCAGAGAACATACGGCGGAACTCTAATGCTTCAACGTCTTTTTCATAGTTAGCAATATCAGTCAACACTGCTTCAAGAGAATCTTCATCATTCTCCATTTCACAGAGTTCTAATAAATCTTTGGCATCGTTTAAATGAGCAGTTAGATCACGAATACCATAAACAATATTTTCTAGGGAAGAGCGCTCTTTGCCGAGCTTTTGAGCATATTCTGGATCATTCCAAATTTCAGGGCTTTCAAGCTCCATAAGAACTTCAGTTAATCGTTCTGACTTTGTATCAAAGTCAAAGATACCCCCTAAGATCGTGCAATCTTGTTAAGAGGTCATCAATTTTTTCGTAATGTAAATTGAGCTCCATTGTGTTTCCTTTCGACTGATGAAAATTTTAAGTCGGATATTATAGCGCTAAAATATGGTGATCATCTAATAAAAGGTTTTTTATTCATGATTCTTGAAAATAGCTTAAGCTAAATTATTGATTTATTTTTTCAATTAGTAGTATGATAGAAATTCAACTGTAAATGATAATCATTATCAGTATTGGATATGTTTTATTTGGATTGATGTCAACAATAAAGGAGCCTTTATGAAAGCAGCAGTTGTAAATCAAAATAGTGACGGTAAAGTTGAAATTAAAGAGCTAGAAGTTCGCGAATTAAAAGCTGGTGAAGCATTGGTAGATGTAGAATGCTGTGGTGTTTGTCATACTGACTTGCACGTTGCAAAGGGTGATTTTGGTAAAGTCCCAGGAAGAGTGCTTGGGCATGAAGGTATTGGTAGGGTTTCTAAAGTTGCAGATGATGTGACAAGCTTAAAAGTAGGTGATCGCGTGAGCGTTGCTTGGTTCTTTGAAGGTTGTGGCGTTTGTGAATATTGTATTACAGGCAAAGAAACCTATTGTCGTAGCGTGAAAAATGCAGGTTATTCCGTGGATGGTGCAATGGCAGAGCAATGTATAGTCACTGCGGATTATGCTGTAAAAGTGCCGGATGGCTTAGATTCATTCCAAGCAAGTAGCGTAACTTGCGCGGGTGTAACAACTTATAAAGCAGTAAAAGTTGCAGATGTGAAAGCAGGGCAATGGATTGCGATTTATGGTGTGGGCGGTTTGGGTAACTTAGCCGTGCAATATGCTAAGAAAGTATTCAATGCTAAAGTGATTGCTGTTGATATCAACGATGATAAATTGCAGTTAGCAAAAGAAGTCGGTGCTGATTTGATTTATAACTCATCAAAAATTGATGATGTTGCTAAACAGATTCAAGAAGATGTTGGTGGTGCACATGCGGCTGTTGTGACGGCTGTATCAAAAGTTGCATTCAATCAGGCTGTGGATTCACTTCGTGCTACAGGTAAAGTAGTTGCTGTTGGTTTGCCACCAGAAACTATGGATTTAGCAATTGTTAAAACAGTGTTAGATGGCATTGAAGTGATTGGTAGTTTAGTTGGCACGCGCCAAGATTTAGCAGAAGCATTCCAATTTGCAGCAGAAGGCTTAGTTGTGCCAGTTGTGCAAAAGCGTAAGTTGGCTGATGTGAATGCAATCTTTGAAGAAATGGAAGCAGGAAAAATCCAAGGTCGAATGGTTGTGGATATGAAAGCAAAGTAGCCATTTTCTAGATGCAGATTTGAGCATACTCCTCCTGTAATTTAAGGAAGAGTATGTGATTGTTTAATTAATAATTCATAGATCGTTAATAATATATGATAGCTTTTCACTTTTTAAGTTTTGTGTAAGAAAATCTTTTACTTCTTTTGCATGATTGGCATTCACTTTGTATCCCTTAGAGGTATCATGTTTCGCTGATTCTTTTATCAAAACATCATAATTAACTAATTTATTGATTAAATCTATAAGATTATATTTGCTCTTTAAACTAGCGCATTGTTGTTTATATACACCTTCTGATTTCCACGCGAATATGCCATTTTTAAAACCAACTTTAAAAATTTTCTTTAGGTCAGAGATAATATGTTCTTTATATTTGTTGTCATGTTGATCAGAAATGTCAATTAATGACCGTAATTCATTCAATATACATTCACTATCAAAATTACTTTTGGTTATTTGTTGCTTACTAAATGGCTTAATATCAAAATTATTGAAAATGCTACTAAAAAAAATCGTTTCATTACTGGGGATGTTACTTTTAGATAAGGAGCTATAATTATCAAAGTACCCATTTTTTACTTTAAATAATGAAAAATCTAAAGGAAAAAAATCTCCAAATATAGATAAATTATTAATAAGTTCTCCGTGTTTTATATTATATAACTGTATTAGTTGCTCTGTTGTTTCTAATTTGGAATTTTGTTCTTTAATAACAAGATATAACAGGGCTGAGATAATCTTGCGATTATCCAATTCTTTTCTTTTGTGAGAAATATTATTACTAATTTCTTGAATAATATTTTTTGCATATTGGCTATTTTTATTAATATATTTCTTAATATCTTCGGCTAAGATTCCGCCTCTATAACAGCTACGTGCTAATTCGAGCATAATTCTTTCATCATTTTCTGTATCATGATGAGTTATTAAGTATGATAAATATCTTGATTTAATCCAAAATTCTAAAGAATCATATTTAATACATAGTTTTTTATCTTTATTGCTCAATAAATTAGATGTATGATAATTCTTAGCAATATCTTTGTTGCATTCAATTCCAGTGCCAGCTAGAGTTAAGGCAACTAATTCAAACAACTGATCTTCATTAACTCTGCCATCATATTGAAAAATAATATCTTTTAGAATTTCAAAATATTGTTCACAAGTTTCGATTCCAAGAGATTGTTTTTCAATTTCTCTTTCCATTAATTGGTAGATAATTTTATCAAGAGCATTTTCTAACATGAAATATTTGTGTGTGTCATGAGAATATGATTTTTCGCAATCTTCTTCGACTAAATCACACACTAATCTTAGAATTAAAGGAGTGATTTGAGAGTTCTCTTGTAGCTCAGCAATGTACTCCTTAGCACTATTTTTGAACTTATTAATATTTTCGCTAGCTTTAAATCTTTTTTCTAAATACTTATCGATTAGATCATCATCGAAACCATCAATATTAAAAATATATACATCTGGATTTGTTAAAGACTTATTTGTAATCGGGCGAGAAGTAATAATAACAGAGCAATTTTTGTATGTATCATTCAAAGTTCTAACAGAATCTATAAATTCTTCTAAGATAAATTGCTCTTTTAATTTGGATAAGATCTCATCTAAACCGTCAATAATTACTAAAATATTTCCTGAGCTTATATTTAAATTTAGACTATGTTGATCGATACTATTATCATCATCAGAAACTAGACTATATAAAGCTTCTATGGAGTTAATTGAGTGGTTTTCATTTAAAATATTGTCAGGGACATCAAATGAAGAAATTAAAATAACCTTCTTTTTTAATCCTTTTTTTTGTTTCTCATTGATTAATTGTACAGTTTGATCGCAAAATGTAGTTTTTCCAGCGCCACCATCACCAAAGATTATATAAATTGGTTTTTTTTGATCTAACTTATTATTAATTAGTTCATTTACAAAATCTAGTCCAAGTATATCGGCATTATTAGAGTGTAATTTTTGATCAATAAAATAAGGCTCTTCAGGAACATCTATGATTTCTTTAGCCGCTTGGGATAAGCATTTTTCCCATATGTAATCCTCAATAAAATCGTATGATGCTTTAATATTAGGAGTTTTTTTTAAAAATTCTGCAGAGATTTTTTCTATATTTTCTTTTCTATTTTTAACCTCTACGCCAGTTGTTTCACTAATTTCTATAGGAAATAGAAAAGTTAGGCTTGTTAAGCTATTTAGATTTTGTAATTGGAAAATTTGTTCAAAAACCTTTTTAAAACTAATATTTCTACCAAGGAATAATAGGCCTATATTTCGACCATCAGCTTCTTCAAGTGCATAAAATTCGAATCCTTTACTTCTTTCGTTCACTAAAATTTTTCTATTAGGGTAGACGACGGAGAGAATTTTTTCACACCTCCAGTTTTCATCAGCTATAACTGATTTATATAGTATTCTGTATATTTCATCAGGAATTTCTTCATCAATATAAACTTTATCTTTAGAGTTAAAAATTAATTTCAATAAATTACTAATAGCTTGAGAAACACTATCTCTATCACTTGGTGTCATTATTTCAGCATTATCATGCGAGTCAATATTTCCTAATTGTTGGATAATATTTAGGTTTATTTTAATTCTTTTTAGATGTGTATCTATAATGTTTAAATTTTTAGTTGTTAAAGAGTCAATTAATGTATTAAATTTGGTAGTCGTTATTGCTATTTGTCTAGTGTTTTCGTTATCAGAATTTAATAGTAATATTTTACAAAAAACTTCTCCTGCTTTTCTTGCATCGTTGAAGTCATGATTATCATAAAATTTGTTAATATATTGATTGAGTCTTTCTATTGCATTTGTGATTGTTAATTCTGTATTCACTTTTTCAATCCTTTTATCATTATTTTATCCAGCTATATCCATAACGTAGTGATCTGTTCTGAAAAATGTATATTCTTATTTAGATATACTAACCAAGAGATGGATATTTGATAATGGTCTTAGTATGTTAAAAAAGGCAGATAATCTGCCTTTTTTAACGCCTGTTTTCTAGAAAATTACAAAGATTTTGCAACGTCCAATGCTTTGTCATAATCAGGTTCGTTTGTTACTTCCTGAACATATTCAACATGGCGGATGATGTTGTTTTTATCTAACACAACGATGCCACGAGATAACAATGCTAAGCCTTCGATCTCAAAGCCATATTCAACACCAAAATCATGCGTTTGGTAGTCAGACAATAGATTCTGATGAGTAATGCAGTTTTCATCTGCAAAGCGTTTTTGTGCAAATGGTAAATCCACAGAGATTGTTAATACAGCAACATCTGCCAATGCTTTTGCTTCTTCTTCAAAACGCTTAGTTTGAATTGAGCAAACGCCAGTATCGATCGATGGCACAACAGAGATGATTTTAATTTTTCCGTCAAAATTATCCAAAGTGATAGGATTTAAGCCCATATCAACCACTCTGAAATTTGCGCCTTCTTGTCCAACAACTGCTTCTGTGCCCATTAATGTGATTGGGTTGCCTTTCATTGTAATGCTAGATCTTTGTGACATTGTCATCTCCTTGAGAATCGTTCAATAGCGGAAAGCTCTTAGGATTATAGATGAAAAATGAAGAGATAGAAATTTAGGGCATTTAACGCTCATTGCTATTGAAATATCATTAAAAATATTATTTAGCTAACCTGAGAGCAATATAATCCGCAATTTTTTTTGCAGGAAGGCTTAATGTTGGTATGACAAAAAGGGCAATAGGAAGGGCGATCATATAGGAGAGTGGAAAGGATTTTAATAGCCATGTTGAAAAGAAATGTCCATTTGCACCAATAGAGATGAATGTTACAGTGCCAGACATAATGAATGACATACAAAATGAAACGATGACTGAATAAATGACATAGTACAAAGAAAATTTAGGCATGATATATTCCTAAAAAATAAATATATTTTCATCAGCACAAAAAGGCAGAAAAATCTGCCTTTTGAATCTGTTGTTTTGGTGAAAACTGTATCTGGATTAGATGTTTTTGTTGATGAAAGCTTCTAATGCAGCTTTAGGAATTGCGCCAACTTGTTGGTCAACAACTTCACCATTTTTGAAAATCATCAATGCAGGGATTGAACGAATTTGTAATTGAGTTGCGATTGCTTGGTTGTTTTGAACATCCAATTTTACAACTTTCAATTTACCTGCAAACGTTTCAGCTGCTGCTTCAACGTGTGGGCCAATCATTTTACAAGGACCACACCAATCAGCCCAAAAATCAACTAAAACTGGTAGATCTGATTGCAAAACTTCCGCTTCAAATGTAGCATCTGTTGCATTAACGTAATTACTCATGATAAAACTCCTTAAAATAATTTATAATAGACAATTTTAGTCTGTTATCTAAGATTCTGGTTTATTAAAACGGAATTGGTTAGAAATAACAAGCATAGTTTGTATTTAAAGTTTAAACGCTTTTAGTAAAAATTGTTTATACACATCTCATTCAAAGGTTAAGACACACATGGCAAAACCAGAATTAAGTCACATAATGTTTAAGGATTTACCGCTCGATGAATCTTTGCAAGAAGCGTTAGAAGATAACAATTATGTGCAATGCACACCGATTCAAGCTTTATCATTACCTCTTTTATTGGCAGGTAGAGATGTTGTTGGCCAAGCACAAACGGGCACGGGGAAAAGTGCGGCGTTTTTATTGGCTACATTGAATCGTTTGATGACTGTTCCAGTTCAGCAAGGTAAACGCGGGCCTTTTGCCATCATCATGGCACCAACACGCGAATTAGCGATTCAAATTTATGAAGATGCAGAAATGTTAGGCCGTTATACAGGCTTAAAATTTAGCTGTATTTATGGCGGTACAGGCTACGAGAAACAACGCAGTGATTTAGCATCTGATGTGGATGTTGTGATTGGTACAGTGGGCCGCATTTTAGATTTCTATAAGCAAGGCGAATTGAATCTTAAAGAGATTGAAGTTGTAGTATTGGATGAAGCTGATCGTATGTTTGATTTAGGTTTTATATCAGACATTCGTTATTTGTTCAAAAAAATGCCAGGCGTCACAGAGCGTCAAAATCTATTTTTCTCAGCAACATTCTCTCAGCGTGTTTTAGAATTAGCGTATGAGCACATGGATATGCCTGAAAAAGTTCAGATCGAAGCGGACAATGTGACAGCTGATAAGATTAAGCAATATCTCATTCACGTAGGTTCACCAGATAAAATTTCATTGCTGTTTGGTGTGTTGAAAAAAGAACAGCCAGCTCGCACAATTATCTTTGTGAACACAAAACGTGTGGCTGAAGAAATCTCTAATTATTTAGCAGCGAATGAATATAAAGTGGGCGTTTTATCAGGTGATATTCCACAAAATAAACGTGAACGTTTATTGGGTGATTTTAAAGATGGTAAGATTTCTATTATGGTGGCAACGGACGTTGCAGCACGTGGCTTACATATTTCTGATGTTACGCATGTGATTAACTATGATCTGCCACAGGACGTAGAAGATTATGTTCACCGCATTGGCCGTACAGCGCGTGCGGGTGAAGATGGTACAGCGATTAGCTTTGCATGTGAAGAATATGTGTATTCATTGCCTGATATTGAAGAATATATTGAGATGAGAATCCCAACAATTCAGTTGGAAGATGATTTATTGGTAGAGCCTAAAAAGCCAAGTAGAAATCAATCATCGAATAAATCTCGTAATCAGAATCGTAATAAACCAAGAGCAGAGCAATCTTCATCAGTAGATCAAATAGAGAAAACAGAACAGGCTGAAAAAATTGAAAAAGAACCAGTATTCATTGTGGAAGATGTAGTGGAAACATCTGATACTAATAGTGAACTTGTTCAAGTGGCTGAAGAGAAGATTGAGCGTAAATTTGATAAACGCCGTCGTCCACGCAATATGCATACTCGTGGTCGCAGCAAATCATATCAACGAAATACAAAAGCACCGACAGAAAATGGAGGTAATGGTGAAGTTTAAGTTTTTAACATCAATATTGGCAGGTTTAATCATTGTAGGTTGTGCAAATGCACCTGTACCAGAAGATCAAAAATCAGCATATACAGGCAATGGTGAAGTTTCTTCTGTGATTCTTCGTGAAGATAATCAACAAGAAGTTGGTGTAAAAATTGAAGACCAAGGCTATATGGTTGTGATGTTAAAAGAGCCTAAAGATCTTTTTCCGGGACAAAAAGTTCATGTAAAAAGACATTCAGGTGGTTACGGTGAGGTAACAGTTCGATGAAGGTTGAGTTAGATCTTCCTGAGCTAACTGATGATGAGCGCGCACATAGTGCGCGTTTAGCGCATTTGTTGGTTGAGAAAATCAAAATCAATGGCTCAATTCCATTCAGCGAATATTTTGCAGAATGCTTATATCATCCTGAGCTTGGTTATTACACAGGCGCTTTACCAAAATTTGGTCGATCAGGCGATTTTGTGACGGCACCAATGATTTCTCAGTATTTTTCATTTTGCTTAGCGAATCAAATTGCAGAAATTTTAGCATTGTGTAAATCACCTTCTATTATGGAAGTGGGTGCAGGCACAGGTGTGATGGCAACAGATATTTTAACGCAGTTAAAAAAGATCAATGCATTACCTGAGCATTATTACATCATTGAAATCTCTCCTGTTTTACGAGAAAGACAGCGCGAAAGTATTGCTAAAGCACATCCTGATTTGATTGATCGCGTAATGTGGCTAAATGAGCCACCGAAAGAAGCTTGGCAAGGTTGCATCATTGGTAATGAAATTGTGGATGCATTGCCAGTGGAACGATTTACGATTCAAGATGGCAAAGCTTATTATGCCGATGTGGGTTATGATGAATCAACAGCACAGTTTATTACTGTAGCGCATCGTCAAGATGATCAGTTAATACAGTTTATGGCGCAACTAGCTAAAGAAAATATAATTTTGCCTGATGGCTATGTTAGTGAATTTTGCCCTATAGTAAAAACATGGTTGGCAGATTTAACAAAGACTTTAGCTAAAGGCGCAGTATTGATGGTGGATTATGGTTACAGTCGCCGACAATATTATATGCAAGAACGTGTAGAAGGCACGTTGATCGCTCACTTTAAACATCGCGTGCATAACAGCTGGGAATTATTCCAAGGCTTGCAGGATTTAACTGCGAATGTGGATTTCACTTTGTTGGCAGAGGCAGGCTTAGAAGCTGATTTGGATTTCTTAGGTTATACATCTCAAGCATATTTCTTGTATGGCAATGGATTGGAAGGAATGCTCACGGAAGCTAAAGCACAAATCAGTGATGAAATGGCATGGTATAAAATCGCTCAGGCAATTCAAATACTCGTTTTACCAGCTGAAATGGGGGAGCGCTTTAAGGTATTAGCTTTGGGCAGAAATATTGAAATAGAGCCGCAAGGATTTGCATTGTACGATATGAGTCAGCAATTGTAATGGAAGGAAAATAGGATGCAGATTAAAGTTGCCTACATTGCAACATTGGAAGAATACTATCATGCAGATGAAGCTTTTCGCCAAGCTTTGAATAAAAGCTCAGTGGATTTGTATGTGCAGATTGCGTTGTGGCTCATTGCAGTGGCATTTATGGCGATTGGTCAGTTCTTTTTGGGCGGAACCATCGCTGTGATTGCATTCATGTTGCAACAAGGTTATGCCAAGCGTTGGATTGTACGCCGTAACTTTTATAAAATGGTGAATGCAGGAGAGTTGGAAACACTGACTTTTTCTGAAGAAAAAATCATCTATGAATGTGGCATGGTTGCCGAAGTAATTACGTGGGATGATTACGCAGCTTATTTGGAAACTGATAAATTGTTCATGGTGTTTTATGATGCATCGGATCATTATATGATCATTCCTAAGCGTGCCTTAAAAGATGATGCAGAGATTGATCAATTACGCCAGCTCTGCATTCGTCAATTGGCAGATTATGAGGTGACAAATGTTTAACTTTGAAGGTGATCTCCGGTTAACAGCGGAAGGTGTTCATTTTGGTAATCCACAACAGATTAAATTATTGAAGGAAATTCAAAATACAGGCTCTATTACTCATGCAGCAAAAGCTGTGCCTATGAGCTATAAAGCTGCCTGGGATGCCATCAATAAAATGAATAATCTATCCAATGAACCTTTAGTTATTCGTGTGACAGGTGGTAAGGGTGGCGGTGGCACATGTTTAACAGAACGCGGTTTACAATTAGTTAAACATTTTGATTTAATACAAGAAGCTCACTCAGCATTTTTGAAAAGCATGAGCCAGTATTCACAGAGCTTTGAAGCGGACATTAATTTATTGCAACAGTTGCGTTTCCAAACAAGTGCACGGAATCAATTATCAGGTAAGGTTGTCAAAATTGAATCTTTTGGGATTCATGATGATGTCTATTTTGATATTGGTGCAGAGCATATTTTAAAAGCAACCATTACAGATGAAAGCACAAAGCTATTAGAGATTGAAGAAAATGGGCGTTTTATCTTGCTCATCAAAGCACCGAATGTGGATGTTGTACCGAGCGCAACAGAGAACTGCATTGTGGGTGAAGTGATTACCCATAAATCAGATCAAGATGGCTGCGAGGTAACATTAAAAGTGGGTAGCCAAACAGTTGTATCAACCAATATTCATGCGGATGTTAAAACATTGAATGAAGGCGATTCAGTGGGGATTAGGATTGCTCCTAAAAATATTATTTTAGTGAAGGTTTAGATCGATGAAATATCTTTGGGTATTGTTATTAAGCTTTGTTGTGATGGCTTGTGGTGATAAACCGCAGAAATATGATCGATTATCATCAGGTGCAACTGTATTGGCATTTGGAGATAGCGTGACATTTGGCTATGGCGTTGCACCCCAAGATTCGTATCCTACAGTTTTAGCTAATTTATCTCGTTGGAATGTGATCAATGCAGGGATTAATGGTGAACGCGCTGACCAAGCAAAATTACGTATTGATAACGCTCTGGCTGAACATAATCCAAAATTAGTGATCATCGAATTGGGTGGGAATGATTTCCTGCAAAGACGTAATGCTAATGCTGTCAAAGAAGATTTAAGAGCCATCATCCAAAGTGTGAAAGCTCATGGTTCAATTCCTGTATTGGTGGCTGTGCCTAGTTTGTCAGCAATGGCAGCTTTGACAGGTAAACCGAGCGATGCTGATTTATATAAAGAATTGGCGAAAGAAGAGAAGATTAATCTGATCTCTAATATATTTTCAGATATTTTAGGGCAAGAGAATCTAAAAAATGACCAAATTCATCCTAATCAAGCAGGTTATAAAATGTTGGCTGAAGGTATTTATCAAGCCTTGAATCAGATGGGATTATAATGATTGCGCTATTCTTTGACTATAGAAATAGTTAATATTATGATAATCGCTATGGATATCGTTGAAATTTTCAAAGCCCTTGCAAATGATAAACGTTTAGAGATTTTGCAGTGGCTGAAAGAACCTGAGAAACACTTTGATACTACCAATGAGAAATTGATGCTCAGAGGTGGTGTTTGTGTGGGTGATATCCAAACAAAGTCAGGTTTGTCCCAATCTACGATTTCCCAATATTTATCCATGATGCAAAAAGCAGAATTATTAGAATCTGTGCGTAATGGGAAGTGGACATATTATCGCCGCAATGAAGAAACACTAGCCAAACTTGCGAGTTTTATTGGCCAAAAACTATAATTGACTAAAAAGCTTGATGTTATTAGAAAGCGCGTTAGAATAGCGCCTCGTGGTTCGAAAACCTCCCACTTTAAAAAACTAAGGAATTAATATGCTTTCTTCAAAAAAGGCATTGGTGATCTTTTCCGGCGGACAAGATTCCACCACTTGCTTATTGCAAGCCATTCGTGATTATGGCGTGCAGAACGTTTCTGCGATTACTTTTCAGTATGGCCAGCGCCATGCAATTGAGTTGGATAAATCTAAACGCATTGCTGAAAAGTTAGGTGTTGCTCAAACTTTTATTGATACTTCTGTGATTAAAACTGTTACGCACAGCGCGTTAACGGATGATTCTGTCGCAATTAAACACAGTGACGGTGAACCTTATCCCAATAGCATAGTGGAAGGGCGCAATGCACTTTTTCTATTGTTGGCAGGTTGTCATGCTAAGGAAAATGGCATTACAGACATCATCATTGGCGTTTGTGAAACCGATTTCAGTGGCTATCCTGATTGTCGTGATGTGTTCATTAAATCCATGAATGTGACGCTTAATTTAGCGATGGATTATAAATTCAATATCATCACGCCATTAATGTATTTAACCAAGGCTGAAACATGGGCTTTGGCGGATCAAATGGGGCAATTAGAATTTATCCAAGAATATACGCACACTTGTTATGAAGGTGTGGAAGGCGGTTGTGGGCAGTGCCCAAGTTGCCAATTGCGTGAACAAGGATTAGCGACATATCTAGCAGAAAAGGAACGTCATGTATAGTTTTACACCAGAACAACGCCGCCGCGCTTTGTATCAATTATCGTTTTTTCATATTTTAATCATTGCATCGAGTAACTATTTGGTGCAGTTACCGTTTACGATTTTTGGCTTTCATACAACATGGGGTGCTTTTACGTTTCCATTCATCTTTTTAACCACAGATTTAACGATTCGTGTATTTGGGGCATCCCTTGCACGTAAGATTATTTTTGTGGTGATGATGCCAGCATTGTTGATCTCGTATGTTTTATCTGTGGTATTCTTCAAAGGTCAATGGATGGGGTGGGGAGAGCTTTCTCAATTTAATATGTTTGTAGCACGTATTGCATTGGCGAGTTTCTCTGCTTATTTAGTTGGGCAATTGATGGATATTACAGTATTCAGTTATTTACGCCGTCAACAAAAATGGTGGGTTGCACCGAGCGCTGCTGCAGTTGCAGGTAACTTGATTGATACAATTGTATTCTTTAGCGTTGCGTTCTATATGAGTGAAGATCCATTCATGGCAGCGAATTGGCAAGAGATCGCAATGGTGGATTATGGGTTTAAGATCATCATTTGTGCGTTATTCTTTTTGCCTTTATATGGTGTTTTGCTGAATTACATCTTAAAGAAAATGGCAACCAACCATCAAGATCGTAGTGATTTATTTATGGCTAGTTAAAATCACTATAAGAATAGTTCTATATCGCTCCCTGCGGGAGCGATGCTAAATACATGTGATGATTTTTTAAAGATTGATTCAAAGAAAGTTAGCTGAATTCTGTTTGATTGTAGGTTGTGTAAAGCACAGATTCCCACATATAAGCCAATAATTCATTGATCTCTTCATCCGTTTCGAGATCCATATCTTCCCAATCTTCATCCGTGAAATAGTATTCACGCATATTTTGTCGGCTATCTTCTAGTAATGCTTTAGCTTCATCAGTTGAAAACAGTTCTGCAAAAAGTGGAAAATGCTCGTGTTCTTGCATGGATAAAATGCACTGAATATAAACTTTGATGCTTGCCTTTGTTACGCCATATTTTTCCATAAATACAGGTGTAAAGAGTGTTTGAATGCATTGATGCTCATCATCAGAATTTTTGAAATAACGCAGCGCTATATCAAAATATTGTTCATCCAATAATGCCAAGGCAAATACAGCAAATGTGGATGGCATTGCACAAGGATCTTCCAATTCAGGATTGTTATAACCATGCCATTTATGTTGTGCTAATTGGATATATTCCACCATTAAAGGATGCAATGCAGGATATTTCACAGTTTCTGCAAATAATTGATGTGGCGCGCATATAGGTAGATCTTTAATCGGCAATATTGCAAATTTATAATCTGATTCAATCTCAAAAGTGAGCTGGTAGCTTTTAGGGAATTCTTTCGTAGCTAATAGCTGATTAATTGCTATTAATGCAGCTTTTAATGCTTCTTCATCTGTTTGATGGAAGATGATATGAATGGTGGCAAAGTATTCGTTATATTGAAATGTGATCTGTTCATTTTGAGCTGTGTGATTAACTTTCAAAGTTTCATAAAATGCAGGCGATAACTTTTGAATGATCTCATACAAATGGTTGGCTGTGACTTGATCATAGCTTGCACCGTATTTCATATGGCACAGTGCTAAATAAGCCAATGCTTTTAAGATATCTGTTTGAATGGAAGATAATTCGCCATCGAATATTGTTTGTGGTGCTTGGTCCAAAGATTTCAGCATAGAGAAGTGCTGCACTGCAAAACCTTCTAAGCAT
>NZ_MVDO01000054.1 GCF_002006755.1 Wohlfahrtiimonas larvae
ATTAATTGCTATTAATGCAGCTTTTAATGCTTCTTCATCTGTTTGATGGAAGATGATATGAATGGTGGCAAAGTATTCGTTATATTGAAATGTGATCTGTTCATTTTGAGCTGTGTGATTAACTTTCAAAGTTTCATAAAATGCAGGCGATAACTTTTGAATGATCTCATACAAATGGTTGGCTGTGACTTGATCATAGCTTGCACCGTATTTCATATGGCACAGTGCTAAATAAGCCAATGCTTTTAAGATATCTGTTTGAATGGAAGATAATTCGCCATCGAATATTGTTTGTGGTGCTTGGTCCAAAGATTTCAGCATAGAGAAGTGCTGCACTGCAAAACCTTCTAAGCATTCAGTGAATGTATAACTATAATCTTTGAAAGTATTCTTAGGTTCAAAAGATTCACACAGTGAATATAATGTTGAATAATTAAAATTATTGCTAGCAAAGTATTGCTCGATTAATGCATCATAATCTTTCATGTGAATCCTTGAAGGTAATAGAAAAGCATTAGGTTATACTTTAATGTCTGCGAATATCAATAGAAGATGAGATTAATCATAATGTCTTTCTAACTTCTCTCCAAGGTTGATAGAGGATTAAATAAGCAATCACCGCTAAGATGCCTGAAATGCCCATTACTGGCACTAACATCTCTTGATGATGTGTGACGATTAAGCTTGCGATTGCGCCCACAAAGAATTGTGTCGAAGAGTTCAGCGCCATTGCTGCGCCGGCACGATGATAATTGAGCTCAATAATCTGTGACACAATATTATTGCCGATAAAACCAGAAACACACATCAGTAAGAATGTTGAAATAAAGAAACCTATCAAGGAATGATCGCCGATCACTAACATCACAATACCAGCAAGACTCATCCAACCTAAACCAAAAATCACCAAAGTAATCACATTAAAACGGCGCAAACAGATAATGTTTAAGAATGCACTGACGATGACTCCCACAATATTTAACCCAAAAAGAATACTAAAATGGAGCTCTGAAATGCCGTACTTTGCCTGATAGAGATAAGATGATCCTGTCACATACGCAAACGTAATACCTGAAGGAAGTGCACAGCCAAGCATCGCACCTAATGAGCGGCGATCTTTTAAGATTAAAAAGTAATTATAAAATGTTTCACGCAACGTAATATCAGGGCGCTCTTCTTTATGATAAGTTTCTGGTAAAAAGAAAAAGGTGAGAAAAAAGGCCATAGAGCCAAAAAAGGTTAATGCCCAAAAGAGTGCGCGCCAGCTATCAAAAACATAGAGCAACATCACACCAACTAATGGTGCTAATAAGGGGGCGATCATCATAATTACCTGCACAACGGACATCATTACCGCTACTTGCTTGCCCTTAAAGACATCTCGAATGACTGCTCGTCCAACCACCATACAAGCGCCAGCACCAATCGCTTGCACTAAACGTAATACCTGCAATCCTTCAATATTGGCAATAAAGGTACTTGCAATACTCGTTAAAGAGTAGGTTGTTGCGCCAATTAGGATAATATTTCGGCGGCCATATTTATCCGACAGTGGCCCGTAAAATATCATGCCAATACAAAGCCCAACTAAAAAGAGCGTTAAGGTCTTTTTTACTTCGGAATCCGTCGTTCCTAACCCTTCCTGAATTTGTAAAAATGCAGGTAAATAGAGATCTATCGACATTGGTGCAAATGCGCCCATCAGCGTAATAATAATCACCAATAACGTTGCATTGGGAAGTTTCTTAGGAGTAAACAGAGCCATAAAATTGAAGTGCCATTGATTAAAGATCTTTCGAATTGCTAGTTTTTATCAGCGTAAAGATCAAAATAAAATGAAAAATTATAGCATAACTATTCCTATTCCCACGCTTGCGCTTGATGACAGCTATCATGGCTTAAGTAAATTGGCAATATAATGTGTATGAGTTATTAAACAAAATTAGAATAAAATAGTAAATAATGTATGACGAATTAATCATAATCTGCTAATTAATATGTGAGGGTATTAAAAGCTACGAAAAAGTAGCAAAGGGATGAATGTGATTAATCGAGAGAATCTAGGGTTCATTGTGCTACTGTTAGTGGCGACTTTTTGTATGGGGTCTTCATTTCCTACAGGGAAGTTCTTAATTTCAACAGAAGCATTGCCACCATTTTTCTTGGGCGGTGTGCGGTTTGTGGTGGCAGGGATGATTGTTTTAGCCATTTGTCGTTATCAATATGGTTTAGCTGGTGTGATTCCAACATTTAGAGGTTCTATGTTTTTGGGCTTCTTGAATGTTTCCATCGTGGGCTTATTACAAACGGCAGCTGCCATGGGATTTTTAAATCTAGCATTGATGCGTATTGATTCGGCCTTAGCATCCGTTCTATTTTTTACGAATCCTTTATGGGTTTTAATTTTGGCACATTTCACAAAAATGGAAAAGCTGACAATGAAGCGCTTAATTGGTTTATTGATTGGTATTTTGGGCGTGATTTTGTGCTTAAAATTAGGCAAGGGCGGAAGCTATTTAGGTATGATCTTTGCATTACTCGGTGCTTTAAGTTGGGCATTGTGTACAATTTCTGTCAGAAGCTTTTGTCGGATTGATAGCACGCCATTTAGCTTGGCAGGTTGGCAGATGTTGATGGGTGGATTTATCTTATCTGTGATTTCATTATCATCATCAGAATCCTATGATTGGGCTAAGTTGAGTGGTTTAGGTTGGTTTAACTTGGTTTGGCTAATTATTCCTGCATCCATTGGCTCTTTTTCATTGTGGTTTATGGCTTTGCAAAAGGGTGGCGTTTCCCAAACGTCTTCATTTTTATTTTTAGTGCCCATGTTTGCGACAGCTTTTGCCATCATATTCTTGGGTGAAGCATTAACATTCAAATTTATCTTGGGCTGTTTCTTGATATTTTTGGCAATTTATTTGGTGAATCACACAGCAAAAACTGGACAAAAAGAAGGAGAAAGCATGACGCCTTCTCCAATTAGGGGATAGGGCGCATCCCAATCAGCAAGGGTATCACATCTCAGATTAAAAAGATGGGATGATAACTTGGGAGTAAGGGGGCTGATGGAGATGCATTATTTTTTAACTTGTTAAACCTGCTGAAGTCAGCATGAATCGGATGATTAAAGCAATGATGAATAATCCACCAACACCGCTGCACCATAATAGGAACATCCAGCCCAATTGTTTCAATGTTGAATTGTGATTAGACATCAGTAATGAACCTCCGACGAAACTTTGCCGCGAAATACGTAATACGTCCAGCTTAAGTAGAGCAGAATGATTGGGAGCATGATCAATGTGCCAACGAGAGAGAACATTTGACTAGCACTTGATGAAGCTGCATCGGTTAATGTTAAGCTTGGTGGAATGATGTAAGGGAAAAACATCGTCATAAAGCCGATCATGCCTAAACATACAATACCAAGTGTTAATAGGAATTTTGTCATATCTTTAATTTTTGCAGTAAATAAGATGATTGTGATTACAAGGATTAAGATGAAACATGCTGCAATGATGATCTTCCGACCATTATCCAAGTCATAATTGATATTACTTGAGGCGCGCATTAGGAGAGCGATCAATGCTAAAGCTATGATCAACGTCATTAAGATAGGTTGACTGAGTTTAGCCAAGCGATTTCTGATGCTAGTTTGACATTTCATCATTCCCCAATAATTGCCAATTAATGCAAAAGCGATCACCAAGCCAAGTCCAGTCAAAACTGAAAACGGTGTCAGCCAATCCATATCTGTGCCGATGAACTTCTGACCATTCATATCAAAGCCTTGTAAGAATGCTCCAGCCATTGCGCCTTGCATGAAGCTTGCTCCCCATGAACCAATGATGAATGCACGTGTCCAAAGTAATTTGTGATTAGAGTGCACACGAAACTCAAAAGCAACGCCACGTAAAATCAAAGCAAATAGCATGATGACAATAGGAATCGTAAAGGCTTCTAGAATCACTGCATAAGCCAATGGAAAAGCCCCCATTAATGCGGCACCGCCTAGAACTAACCATGTTTCATTGCCATCCCAAATTGGGGCAATACTATCAATGAATTGATCTTGTTCTGCTTCATTTTTGATGAAGGGGAGTAAAATGCCAATTCCTAAGTCAAATCCATCTGTGATGATATAAATTGTGACGCCAATAATAATTAATGCTGCCCAGATGAATGAAGGATCAAATGTTGTGCTCATTAGTTTGCTCCTTGTGTAGTGTTAACGCCTTTTTTCATGAGCTTGATCATATATAAATAACCTGTGATGAAGACCAATGCATAGACTATGATGAAGCTGATTAAACTGATACTCATGTGCAACGTTGTGTGCGGTGAAACAGCATCTTGGGTACGTAGCAATCCATAAACTACCCAAGGTTGACGGCCCACTTCTGTCACAAACCATCCTGCTAAGATTGCGATTAAACCTGTTGGACCCATTGCAATCACAAGGCGAAGCCAGTTTTTATTGGTGTAGAATGTTTGTTTTTTACGTTGGTAAAGGCTGATCACAGCTGTGAGTAGCATTAAGCAACCTAAGCCAACCATGATGCGGAAGCTCCAAAATACTAATGGCACATTTGGGCGATCTTCTTTGGCAACTTCTTTTAATGCCGGTACTTGTTCAGTCAAACTATGCGTTAAAATCAAACTTGCAAGCGCAGGGATTTTGATCTCAAAATGGTTCTTTTCTTGTGCCATATCTGGGATTGCGAATAGAATTAACGGCGTTGGCTCATTGCCTATATTTTCCCAATGACCTTCCATCGCAGCAACTTTCATGGGTTGATGTTTAAGTGTATTTAAACCATGCAGGTCGCCTGCTAAAAACTGTAATGGAATGGCAGCTAATAATAGCCACATCGCCATCGAAAACATTGTTTTGTTTTCAGGGCGTTGATCACCTTTTAATAAATGCCATGCACCGACTGCTCCAATGAATAATGCTGTCGTCATGAATACAGCGATTGCCATATGTACTAATCGATAGATGAAGGAAGGATTAAAAACAACTGCAAGCCAATCTTTTGGTACTACTTGATTATCGATAATTTCGTAACCTGTTGGCGTTTGCATCCAGCTGTTGGATGATAAAATCCAGAACATAGAGATATTTGTGCCGAGTGCAACCATACATGTTGCAAAGAAATGCATGCCTTTGCTGACTTTATTGCGTCCAAACATCATGACACCTAAAAAGCCTGCTTCTAAGAAGAATGCAGTGGTGACTTCGTAAGTTAATAATGGGCCTGTGATGCCGCCTGCGAATCTTGAAAATTCACTCCAATGTGTACCGAATTGGAATGCCATAACAACACCTGAAACAACACCCATACCAAAATTAACGGCAAAAATTTTGCTCCAAAAGTTAAATAAATTAATGTATTTGGGTTGATTTGTTTTGAGCCATAAAGCTTCTAGTACTGCAAGGTATGTTGCTAATCCAATCGTAATGGCGGGGAATATGATGTGAAATGAAACTGTGAATGCGAATTGTATACGCGCTAAATCTAGCGCTTCTAGCCCAAACATGTTTTGCTCCTATGACTGCAATGACTGGCATTTTTGGTGTGCCCATTCTACAATCAGATTAGAAACAATACAGATACAGTTTTGAGATAAAAAACATAACAGTTTTAATTAATTTATTGATTTTATAAGTATCTTGTTTATATTTTAAATGATTTTTTTAATGATATTGCCCAATGTCAGCATGGCCTCTTCTATTTCTTGAGTCCATTTCATACCGTAATTCAAACGAATACAGTGTTGGAATTTTTGAGAAGCAGAAAAAATAGGGCCTGGTGCAATGCTGATTTTATGTTCCAATGCCTTTTGGTAAAGTTCTAATGTATTGATACTTTCATCTAATTCTACCCATAAGAAGTATCCCCCGCTAGGCTCTGTAACGGCTGTGTTGGATGGGAAATAACGGGATATAGCTGAAAGCATTAAACGTTGAGAGAGGGCTAATTGATATCTAAGACGTTGCAAGTGCCGGTCATAATGATTGCGCTGTAAATAATATGCAATGGCTAATTGCGCAGGTACAGATGGTGAGAGCGTGCTCATTAATTTTAATCGTTCAATGGATTCGGTAAATTTTCCACCTGCTAACCAGCCAATACGAAAACCCGGTGCTAAACATTTAGAAAAAGAGCTACAGTGAATGATTAGTCCTGATTCGTCTAGTGATTTTAAGGAAGCAGTCATTGTTTTACTAAAGTAGAGTTCTCCATAAACATCATCAATCAATGTTGGTAATTGGTAGTGTTGAATCAGTTGCATTAAATGTTGTCTTTTTTCACTAGATAATGAAACGCCTAAAGGATTTTGAAAATTAGTCATTAAAACAACAGCTTTAATGTCAAATTTCTCAAGAGAATCTGCGAGCACTGAGATATCCATGCCAGAAATAGGGTCAACAGGGATCTCAATTGCTTTTAATTGTAATCGCTCCAATAGTTGTAATGTGACATAGAAGGAAGGAGATTCAATAGCAATTAGGTCACCAGCTTGGGTAATAGCCTGTAATGATAGGCTGAGTGCTTCAATAGCACCATTGGTAATGATAATTTCATCCGGTGAAACAGCTGTGCCACTTAAACGATAACGTAACTCGATTTGACGAATTAATTCAGGATTACCAATTGGCATATCTGCAATAAGCTCATCAGCATATTGTGTTAAATGCCGCATAGCTTTATTCATACTTTGAGCAAGCTCAGTGATGGGGAACATTGCGGGGCTAGGAAAGGCAGTCCCTAAAGGAATCGTATCGGACTCTTTTTCATTTTGTAAAGTAGCAAAAATAAGATTACTGACATTCACTTCAGTTGTTTGTGATGTGTTAGTAATTTGTTTAGGGCTTTTAAGGGCATGATTCAGTGTTGGTCGGACATAGAATCCTGAACGATCTTTCGCAACAATGAGTCCTTGAGTTTCTAATAAATAATAAGCTTCTATGACAGTTGCTTGGCTGATGCCATAACGTTTACTTGCTTGACGAATGGAAGGTAATTTTTCAGAACCTTTGAGTGTACCATTGCGGATCAGTTCAATCAGTTCACTGGCAAATTTTTCATATAGTTTCATAGAGAATCATTCAACTGAGATAGAGAAGGTTAAAAACTTAAAAATAGAATTATGATCCATTTTCCTCTAAATGTTTTGATAAAATCAATATTTATTCTGATTTTCATAGAAATACATCTATTGAATGATGAAATGAATGAGTTATAGCTCTGATGATATTTGCTCTATAATAAGGATCTGTTTTTAATTACAATTTTATTTTATGGCACTATCTAACCATCGTTCGGTAAAAGAACGAATTTTTCATGCATTTACTTTTGAGTTTTTTGCCATTATTTTCACTATGTTAATAGGAGTTTTTATATTGAATAAACCTATTTCATCGATGGGAATTTTATCAGTATTAATTTCTGTGACAGCTTTACTGTTAAATATTGTTTTTAATTGGTTATTCGATCGTATTTTTCCATTTGTGAATGGTGATCGACCTGTTAAAATTCGAATGTTACATGCAATTGGTTTTGAAAGTACATTAGTGATATTTACGGTACCAATGATTGCTTTCTTTTTAAAAGTAAGCTTAGTGGAAGCTTTTATGATTGAAATTGGCTTTTTGATTTTTTTCTTATTTTATACCTATATTTATAATTGGTGCTATGACAAAGTTAGAAAAAAAATTGTTAGGTCATAGCAAACATGAGATCAATATTATTGATCATGTTTTATACTGAATGATTTAATCATTATTGAAAGTGAGATCAATGCGCTGGGAAAATGAAAGACGTAGTCACAATATCGAAGATCGACGCGGATCAGATCGCCAACAAGGTTTGGGGGGATTACCAATTCCTATAAAAGGTAAGGCAGGCGCTGTTTTGTTAATTGTCGTATTAGTGGCAGGTTATTATGGCGTAGATTTAACGCCATTATTGAATGGTGAAATTCCACAGCAAGCCCAAACACAAAGTCAAACTAAAGCATCTCCTCAAGAAGAGCGTATGGCAAATTTCACAGCAGTAGCTTTAGGGATGACAGAGGATTTGTGGCAAGCTGAGTTTGAAAAGTCAGGTAAAAATTATCAAGCACCTAAATTGGTTTTATATACAGGGCAAACCTCAACAGCTTGTGGCTATGGCCAAGCCGCAATGGGGCCATTTTATTGTCCTGCAGATTATAAGGTGTATATTGATTTATCATTTTATAACGATATGAAGCGTAGTTTAGGCGGTGGTGGTGATTTCGCACAAGGTTATGTGATTGCGCATGAAGTTGGACATCATATCCAAAACTTGTTGGGGATTAATCGGAAAGTTCGAGAATTGCAAAGCCAAATGAGTCAAAAGCAAGCCAATCAGTTGTCTGTAAAACAAGAGTTGCAAGCGGATTGCTTTGCAGGTATTTGGGGGAAATACGTGAAAGATAAAGGTTTGATGGAAGTGGGTGATTTTGAATCTGCCATGAATACAGCTTCTGCAATTGGTGATGATCGTTTACAGCAACAAAGTGGTGGGCGAGTTGTGCCTGATAGTTTTACGCATGGCACATCAAAAGAACGTCAAGCTTGGTTTAAGAAAGGTTTTACAACAGGTAGCATCCAAGCTTGTAATACATTTAATTAACGCTGAAAATATTATTCTCAATATTTTTAAATGCGTACTATCTTCATATGGAACTATTTTGTTATGAACATTTATACAATTATATGGATAAGAGTAAGAGAAAAAATTAAAGATAATATTATAAAATAGCAAGGAATAATTATGGCATTACAGGAAGCTTTAGAAAAGATTCAAGATGAAATGGCAGAGGAGTTCTCTGGTGAAGTTTTAGATGCATTTGGTAAGGATCTCAATGCATTAATAGAGAAGAAAATTGATCAGAAAGCTCTGAAAATTGGGGATCAAGCCCCAGAGATTATTGTATTAGATACGGATGGTCAAACAATTAATTTGTATGATTTATTGAAACATGGTGCTGTGATTATTAATTTTTTCCGTGGTAATTGGTGTCCTTTCTGTATGGCCGAGCTAGCAGATTATCATCAAGTTATTCATCAGTTGAATTTATCCAAACAGCAATTTTTATTTATTTCTCCTCAGATGGAAGAGTATAGCGCACAATTAAAAGTTGAAAAAAAGATTGATCTCACTCTGATTGCTGATCAATATAATCAAATTGCTAGGCAGTTTGGATTAGTATTTACATTGGATGAAAACATTCGTGATCTTTATAAAAAAATGGGTGCAGATTTAACCATTATCAATGGTGATGATTCTTTTGAATTACCAATTCCTGCAACTTATGTGGTCGCGCCTTCTGGAAAAATCACTTATGCATTTGTGGAAACAAACTATATGATGCGTGCAGAACCAAGAGATATTGTTTCCATGCTTTAATAGTCAAAGCCCATAGTTTTATATGGGCATATGAATATAGGCTCTACTCATCATCAGGCTCATAACCCAAATTTGGGGCGAGCCATTTTTCAGCTTCTTTCAATTCCCAACCTTTGCGCTTTGCGTAATCTGCTACTTGATCACGCCCAATTTTGCCGACACCAAAATAAGTTGCTTCAGGATCAGCAAAGTAAAAGCCTGATACAGATGATTGCGGATACATCGCATAACTTGAAGTTAAACTCATGCCGATTTCTTCAGGTTTCAATAATTCCCAAATAGTGCCTTTTTCTGTGTGTTCAGGGCAGGCAGGATAACCAGGTGCAGGGCGAATACCAATGTATTCTTCACGGATTAAATCTTCATTATCCAAGGTTTCATCTTTGGCATAGCCCCATAAATTTGTGCGTACTAATTTATGGAGATATTCGGCAAAACTTTCTGCAAAGCGATCTACCAATGCTTTTAACATGATGGATGCATAATCATCATGTTTTGCTTCAAAGGCTTCTAAATATGGCTCAATGCCCAATCCCGCGGTACAAGCAAATGCGCCCACATAATCTTCATCACCCACAAAGTCAGCCAATGATCGATTGGGTTTACCTGCTGGGCGCTCTGTTTGTTGGCGAACATGATGCAAGGTTGCTAATACTTCTGTGCGGGATTCATCTGTGTATAAAATTGTATCTTCACCTGCATTGCTGGCAGGGAATAAACCTACTCGAGCTTTTGCTGTGAGCCATTTTTCATCCAAGATTTTAGCGAGCATCGCT
>NZ_MVDO01000055.1 GCF_002006755.1 Wohlfahrtiimonas larvae
AGGTGCAGGGCGAATACCAATGTATTCTTCACGGATTAAATCTTCATTATCCAAGGTTTCATCTTTGGCATAGCCCCATAAATTTGTGCGTACTAATTTATGGAGATATTCGGCAAAACTTTCTGCAAAGCGATCTACCAATGCTTTTAACATGATGGATGCATAATCATCATGTTTTGCTTCAAAGGCTTCTAAATATGGCTCAATGCCCAATCCCGCGGTACAAGCAAATGCGCCCACATAATCTTCATCACCCACAAAGTCAGCCAATGATCGATTGGGTTTACCTGCTGGGCGCTCTGTTTGTTGGCGAACATGATGCAAGGTTGCTAATACTTCTGTGCGGGATTCATCTGTGTATAAAATTGTATCTTCACCTGCATTGCTGGCAGGGAATAAACCTACTCGAGCTTTTGCTGTGAGCCATTTTTCATCCAAGATTTTAGCGAGCATCGCTTGCGCATCCGCATAGACTTTGCGTGCTTCCTCACCTACAACTTCATCTTCTAAAACTCGTGGGAATTTGCCATGCAATTGCCAAGATGAGAAAAATGGCGTCCAATCAATTGTGCCGACTAATTCATGTAAATCTACAGTGATTTCATGAATGCCCAATTGTAATGGTTTCACTGCATTTTGAGCAATTGGCGCATGGTTAGCTTTCGCATCTTCAAAGGGAATTAAATCCACTTTTTGTTGGCGAGATAAATAAAGCTCACGGCGCGTTGCATACAGTGCTTTGGTCTCTTTTACAAAATTATCACGGAGTTCAGGGCTGATTAAGGATTGCGCAACCCCCACAAAGCGCGAAGCATCTTTCACATACACAATGGCATTGTCATAGTTGGGATCAATCTTAACTGCAGTATGGGAAAGGGAAGTCGTTGCTCCACCAATCATTAAAGGTTTAGTGAACCCTAAGCGCTGCATCTCTTTTGCCACATGCACCATTTCTTCCAAAGATGGCGTGATTAAGCCTGATAGACCGATTACATCCACATTTTCTTTAATGGCAGTATCGAGAATCGTTTGGCAAGGTACCATCACGCCAAGATCAATCACTTCAAAGTTATTGCATTGGAGTACAACGCCCACGATATTTTTACCAATGTCATGAACGTCGCCTTTTACGGTTGCGAGTAAAATTTTGCCATTGGATTCATGAGTTTCACCGCTTGCAGCTTTTTCCTCCTCAATGAATGGCACTAAATAAGCCACAGATTTTTTCATCACGCGAGCAGATTTAACCACTTGTGGCAGGAACATTTTACCATCGCCAAATAAGTCACCAACGATGTTCATGCCAGTCATCAATGGGCCTTCGATCACTTCAATTGGGCGCGCAAATTGTTGGCGCGCTTCTTCAGTATCTTCTATGATGTAAGTATCAATGCCTTTGACAAGTGCATGCGTTAAGCGTTCTTGGATTGGCAATGAACGCCATTCTAAATCTTCTTTTTTGCCAGAACTACTTTCTTGCCCTGCATATTCTTGGGCAATTTCTAAAAGCTGTTCACCTGCTTCAGGATGCGTATTTAAAACGACAGCTTCCACTGCATTGCGAAGCTTTGCAGGGATTTCATCATAAATCGCTAGTTGGCCAGCATTTACAATGCCCATGCTCATGCCTTTTTGAATGGCATGATACAAAAATACAGCATGAATTGCTTCACGTACGAGGTTATTACCACGGAATGAGAAGGAAACATTAGAAACACCACCAGAAATATGCGCATAAGGTAGATTGTTATGAATCCATTCAGTTGCATTGATGAAATCTACAGCGTAGTTTGCGTGTTCCTCGATCCCTGTTGCGATCGCAAAGATGTTCGGATCAAAGACGATATCTTCAGCAGGGAAGCCGACTTTTTCTGTTAATACTTTGTAAGCACGGGCACAGATTTCTGTTTTGCGTTCATAAGTATCTGCTTGGCCATCTTCATCAAATGCCATCACAACAGCAGCCGCTCCGTAGCGTTTCAATAATTTTGCATGTTCAATGAATAGCGCTTCGCCTTCTTTCAAGGAGATAGAGTTAACAATCGCTTTGCCTTGTACGCATTTTAAGCCTGCTTCTAAAATCTCCCATTTGGAAGAATCCAGCATGATGGGCACTTTAACAATGTCAGGCTCGCCAGCAATGAGGTTCAAGAATGTGATCATGGCTTGCTTGGAATCGAGCATGCCTTCATCCATATTGATGTCGATGACTTGGGCGCCACTTTCCACTTGTTCACGGGCAACGGATAAAGCTTCAGCATAGTTGCCTTCTTTAATGAGGCGCTTGAATTTTGCTGAACCTGTAATATTAGTGCGTTCGCCAACGTTTACGAATAAGGATTTGCCTGATTCAATGTTACAAGCTTCTAAGCCTGATAATCGTGTAATTTTCGGAATTTTAGGCAATTGTCTTGGTGCATAACCTGACACTAATTTTTTAATGGCAGCAATATGTTCTGGCGTTGTGCCACAGCAACCACCTACAATATTGATTAAGCCTGATTGCGCCCATGATTCCATAGATTTTGCCATTTCATTTGCAGTTAGATCATATTCACCGAAGGCATTCGGTAAACCTGCATTGGCATGCACGGAAATAGGGTATTCAGAAATGCGAGATAACTCTTCTAAATATGCACGGAGCATATCAGGACCTAGCGCGCAGTTTAAGCCCATAGAAAATGGTTCAGCGTGGCGAAGTGAGTTATACATAGCTTCAGTTGTTTGGCCTGATAATGTGCGGCCTGATGCATCAGTAATGGTTGCGGAAATCATCACAGGTAAGCGGAGATTACGTGCTTCAAACACCGATTCAATGGCAAAGATCGCTGCTTTTGCATTCAAAGTATCAAAAATCGTTTCCACCATGATGATGTCAGCGCCACCATCGATTAATCCATTGATCGCTTCTGTGTAGCCTTCCACTAATTGATCAAAGGATGTATTTCTGAATGAAGGATCATTCACATCAGGGGATATGGATGCTGTTTTGCTCGTTGGTCCCAATGTGCCTGCCACAAAGCGAGGCGATTCAGGTGTAGAAAATTCAGCCGTGGCTTGTTTCGCTAATTTTGCACCAACTAAGTTAAATTCATAGGCTAAATTTTCCATGCCGTAATCAGCGAGGGACATGCTTGTGGAGTTGAATGTATTGGTTTCGATGATATCCGCACCTGCTTCTAAATAAGCACGGTGAATATTTAAAATTAATTCGGGCTGTGTTAAAGAGAGCAGATCATTATTGCCTTTGAGATCTTTGTGCCAATCTTTAAAACGTTCCCCACGAAATGCATTTTCATCCAATTTATGTTTTTGGATCATCGTCCCCATTGCGCCATCGAGAATTAAGATTCTTTCAGTAAGCAGTTGTGACAGACGCAAACAATCATCCATTTTATTATCCCTCAATTCAGTAAAACTTTTTGTGTGGCATTAAAAAAGCCAACATTCTTAAATTTTTATCAAGAATGTTGGCCTTAGAATCCAATCCTCTTATCTCTCAAGCACAATACTTGCGGGAGTTAGCACCTTAAACTTTGTTCAGGTTGCCGGGTTTCACAGGGCCTATCCCTCCACCACTCTTGATAAGTGCTCTTTGCAGAACATGTTTTATTATTAGCATGTTTGTGGCTAAATGCAAAGATAAAAACGATAATTTTATGACATGAATAAAATTTTTATGCATACAAAACCATTATAAATATAACTGAGCTATGATAGGCATACTTCTAAACAATACAAGGTGATAACGATGACCAAGAAAATAATTTTAGATTGTGATCCAGGCCATGATGATGCGATTGCAATCTTACTAGCACATGGTAATC
>NZ_MVDO01000056.1 GCF_002006755.1 Wohlfahrtiimonas larvae
CATTCTTAAATTTTTATCAAGAATGTTGGCCTTAGAATCCAATCCTCTTATCTCTCAAGCACAATACTTGCGGGAGTTAGCACCTTAAACTTTGTTCAGGTTGCCGGGTTTCACAGGGCCTATCCCTCCACCACTCTTGATAAGTGCTCTTTGCAGAACATGTTTTATTATTAGCATGTTTGTGGCTAAATGCAAAGATAAAAACGATAATTTTATGACATGAATAAAATTTTTATGCATACAAAACCATTATAAATATAACTGAGCTATGATAGGCATACTTCTAAACAATACAAGGTGATAACGATGACCAAGAAAATAATTTTAGATTGTGATCCAGGCCATGATGATGCGATTGCAATCTTACTAGCACATGGTAATCCTGAGATTGAATTATTGGCAGTTACAACGGTTGTTGGTAATCAAACTTTAGAAAAAGTAACGCGTAATGCCTTAGGTATGGCAAAGGTGGCCAATATTGTAGGTGTGCCATTTGCAGCAGGTTGCGTAAGACCGCTAGTAAGAGATATAGAAATTGCACCAGATGTCCATGGTGAGTCAGGCTTAGATGGCCCCGAGTTACCAGAACCTACATTAGAATTAGATTCTCGTCATGCTGTGGATTTAATCATTGAAACGATCATGAGTCACCCACCAAAAACAGTGACAATCGTACCAACAGGCGGTTTAACAAATATAGCAATGGCAGCAAGAAAAGAGCCAAAAATTGTTGAGCGTGTGAAAGAAGTTGTATTGATGGGTGGTGGTTATCATGTCGGTAACTGGAGCGCAGTTGCAGAGTTCAATATCAAAATTGACCCAGAAGCAGCACACATTGTATTCAACGAAAAATGGCCATTAACAATGGTTGGTTTGGATTTAACACACCAAGCATTGGCAACGCCTGAAGTGGTTGAGAAAATTACTAAAGTTGGTACAAAGCCCGCAAAATTTGTGTTAGAGCTTTTAGAATGCTTTGGAAAAATGTATAAAAAAGCACAAGGTTTTGATTATCCACCTGTTCATGATCCATGTGCAGTAGCTTATGTGATTGATCCAAAAGTGATGACAACGCAAAAAGTGCCAGTAGATATTGAGTTAACAGGCACTTTAACTTTGGGTATGACAGTCGCGGATTTCCGTAACCCACCAGAACCTGATTGCCATACACAGGTGGCGGTGAAATTGGATCATACTTATTTTTGGGACTTAATCGTGGATGCGCTAGAGCGCATTGGCGAGGTGGACTATGACAAATAGCACTCCGCTTAAGGAGAAAACCAATGTAGTGCCACTCATGGTGGCACTTCTAATGGCATGTATGGCATTCCAGCTGAATGCTAGTATGCTTAATCCTGTATTGGTGACGATTGCAAAGAGCTTAGAAACATCTGAAGCGACTGTAGGTTTAACGCAAACAGCATTCTTTATGTCGGCGGCGTTATTCTCAATCTTTGTTCCTCGTTTGAGTGATATTGTTGGTCGTCAAAAAGTGCTATTCACATTAATTGCAATCACAACCATTGGTGGCGTTGTGGCGGCTTTAGCACCCAATATTGAGATCTATTTTTTATCTCGTGTAATTCAAGGTGTTTCTGGCCCTGTTGTACCATTGTGTTTATTGATGCTTCATCATGAAGTGAAAGATCCTAAGCAATATGGGATTTTGATGGGCATTATCACAGCGGTGAATGGTGGTATTGCAGGGATCGATGCTTTCTTGGGCGGTTATATCGCAACGAACTTTGGCTTTAGACCAGTATTTTGGTTCATCGCTGCGGTGGGTGTGATGACATTGCCATTCATCTTGAAAGGCGCGCCAGAATCTAAACCTAATGCTGGGCAGAGAATGGACTGGGTTGGTGTTATCTTTTTAGTGATCACGTTGGCTGGCTTCTTAACAGCATTGAACTTCACAAGTAATATTCCATTAGTGGTTGGTTCAGTAATTGTTGCTTTAATTTCGTTCACTCTGTTTGTACAAGTGGAAAAGAAAGTGACAAATCCATTGGTAACCATTGCTGATCTCAAAAAGCGCTCAACGTGGGCTTTACTATTAACGACAGTATTAACCATGACAGGTATTTTTGCGATTGTGAATGGCTTGGTGGTTTCATTTGCGCAAAATGGTGAGATTGGTTATAGCTTAACTGCTAATACTACGGCGATTTATCTATTAGCACCTTATGCTTTGATTGGTTGGTTAGTGGGTCCATTCATGGGTAAATTAGCACCTGTTTATGGTTATAACAGAATCTTACGTGTAGGTTTGATTGGTAGCTTGCTTGGCGTTGTGGCGTTGATGTACTTAGGCTTAAATACTTTAGCAATTTTGATTACTGCAACGATCTTTATCGGTGTGACTTATGCAGGTACAGCTAATATCATGTTGAATGGTTTAGGTGTTGTATTATCTCCTAAAGATAATCCAGGCTTTTTACCAGGTATGAATGCGGCCGCTTTCCATATTGGTGCAGGTTTAAGCTTTGCACTATTACCTGCCATGCAGGCAATGAATGCAACATCTAAAGATGGTTATTTCAATGGTATGTTATTAGGCTTAGGCATTACTGTATTGGCATTTTTAGTGTCATTCTTAATTCCAAAACCAGTGGATGCAGAAGTGCAAAGTGTTTAATTAACATAGATGAATATCAAATCCTGCTTCGGCAGGATTTTTTTATTGAACTCGATCAATAACGCCGTGAGTATTATTTGTTACCATGAGTAAATTAATCATAGATATTCATAGAGCACTATAAAATGATGAGAGCATTTATCTTGGGTATGATTTTAACAGGCATTGCATTAGTTTTTTTCAATGTGATCATGCACAAGAAATCAGAAGTTAAAATGGAAATTGTCCAAGTGGATGATGTCATTGTTGATCCTGATAAAATCCCTAAGTTTAGTGAGCAAAATACACCGAAACAGAGCATTAAATATAATGGCACTTATGAAGGCATGTTGCCATGTGCTGATTGCAAAGGTACTAAAATTACGCTGAATTTAACAGATGGACATTATAGCCAAACTGTGACAAGGATTGGTGTAGCAAGCAATTTAGATGAGTTTCATACAGGTTTATATCAATGGGATGAAACAGGAGAAAAGTTTCAAATAGATTCACCTGCTAAAAGTAAATATCAATTCAAAGATGGCAACCTTCAACAACTCAATATGAATGGCGTAGGTTGCTTGAGTGTTGATGGTAATTCATTTGTTTTATATAAAGTTGAATAAAATAATTATGTTCTAAAAATTAGAACAAAATAATAAATTAATTCGTGTTGCTAAATTGTAACCATTTTCATAGTGTAGGTTGAACGATGAACAAGGTTGTAACAAGGATAGCAGTATGAGTTTAGAAGTACGTATGATCCCGAAACAGACAACACCGAATTGGGATAGTGTCTTTCTAGGTAAAATCATTGAAAATGAAGATGAATTAGTTAAGATTGAAAGCAGTGACCGAGTTTTTTGTCAGTCTTTTTATTATGAAAATAAAATCGATGGCGCATTACCAGATATCTGGTTACGTAAAAATGTAGCAGAAAAGTTGCAGTTGATGGTGGAATCATTACCGAAAACCATGGGCATTATCATTTTAGATGGTTGGCGCCCTTATCGTGTTCAAAAGGCATTGCGCGATGTTGTTGGTGAAGTGATCCATGAGCAAGAACCCAATTTAACCCAAGAAGAATTTGAAGCACGTTTAAGTGAATTTGTGGCAGAGCCTCGTACGCAAAAAGATTCCCCAAGCCCACATTTAACAGGTGGATCTGTGGATCTAACATTGTGTGATTTAAAAGGTAATGCACTAGATATGGGGACAGCGTTTGACAGCCCTGAAGAAGATTCATGGACGGCAGCCTTTGAAGAAGAAGGGAAATCTATAGAAATCCGCATGCGCCGCCGCATTTTATTCAATGCAATGATAGATGTTGGATTCACTAATTTACCCACAGAATGGTGGCACTTTGATTATGGTAATCAATTGTGGGCGCATTACAGCGCTGAGAATCACGCCGTTTATTCTGCAACAAGCTTATAAAAAGAGACAAAAGGAGAGAGTATGGAAACTTGGATTTCCGCCGATAATACCATTGGTTTATGGGCGTTTTTATTGATTGCAGCAACCGTTTCCATTGTATTGGAGCAAAAATATCAATGGGCAGCGAAGTTGTCGGGCGCTGTGATTGCGCTGATCATTGGTTTAGCTGCCACTAACTTTGGTTTAGTGCCACAAGATACAGCTGTTTATGATGCTGTTTGGGCTTATATTGTGCCATTAGCAATTCCTTTATTACTGTTTCATGTGGATATTCACGCGATTTTTAGAGAAAGTGGTCGTTTATTAGCGATTTTCTTACTAAGCTCGATCGGTACAGTGTTTGGTGTGATTATTGCATTCTTTGCATTGAAAAACTATATCCCAGAATTGGATAAAGTGAGTGCAATGATTGGGGCAACTTATACAGGTGGCGGTGTAAACTTTGCAGCCATGGTTGCAAAGTATGAGCCAACAAAAGATATCGTAGCAGCGACAACAGTTGCCGATAACTTGGTAATGTCCGTTTATTTCATCATGTTGATCTTGATCGCAGGCATGGGCTTTTTCCGTAAAAAATACCCAACGCCACACATCATTCAATTTGAAAAAGAAGCTGCAGAAGGCACAAATGACAGAACAATTGCAGAAGCTTATTGGCAGCCAAAAACGATCGGTTTGAAGGATATTGGTATTTCAATAGCAGCATCAGCATTATTGGTGGCGTTGGCATTTAAAACATCAAGCATTTTAAAAGCGTTCTTTGGTGTACCCAACAATATTTTAGAAGAAATTGCATTTGGATTAATCACGGATAAATATTTGTTGTTAACGACATTCACTTTGGTTGCATTGTTATTGTTCAGAAAGCAATTTGCAAAATTACATGGCGCACAAGAGTTGGGAACATATGCGATTTACTTGTTCTTCGTTGTTATCGCAATGCCAGCATCGATTGCTTTGATCGTACAAAAAGCGCCAATTTTGTTTGTATTCGTAATTGTCGTAATGCTCGTGAACTTAATTTGGTCATTGGGCGTGGGTAAATTGTTCAAGTTTACATTGGAAGAAATTATATTAGCGTGTAATGCCAACGTGGGTGGCCCAACAACAGCAGCAGCATTGGCAATCAGCCAAGGTTGGACGAAGTTAATTGGCCCAATCTTAGTTGTAGGAACTGTTGGCTATATCGTCGGTAATTATATCGGTACTTTGCTATATATTTTCTTATCAAAATTGATGTAATTGAGTTTTGTAGAGTATTTAAAAATCCCGCAGCATGCGGGATTTTTGTGTTTATGTATTAGAAAAATTTCAAATAGTTCAGATAGCTCAACCATTGCTGAATCTTCATTGAATAATCCAAGATAATATCAGCAGGGATTAATCCCCATACTTTATTGCTTGCATCTAATGTTAAGGGCGCAAAGTAGATGGCTGCAAATGTGAGTAAAACAGCAACAATTGCAGGCATTAATCGACGACAAACTGTTAAGCTAAAATAGTTACTCCACCAATATAATCTTACAGTTCCTGCGCGTTTCAACCATGATCGAAAATACATTCTACGGATAAAAAACAGAACATAAAAAGTGATTAATAACTTCAAACCAATGTATTTGGACATACCCACGAGATTATCAAAAAATACAGACAGGTTTTTAAATGCATCATCACTGAATGCAAACACTTTCGCTGAATAATGATATTGCTGTGCATAATACAGTTCTGTAATCGCTTGGCTCGTATATAAAACATAACCTATTACAACGCACAATAGCATCCATTTCAATAATGACCAACGTCGAGCGGAAGTAATGATTTTTAGTAAAGCATTGCTAGATTGGGCAATGTATTCTTCTGAAACAGAGCGTTGTAAATGCTCTCGCACTTGTGGAATGGTTTTACCTTCACACTGTTTCTCTAGCATGATTTGGTTGATTTCAGATTCTGTGAATTTTTGAATCGTTTTGGTGTTCAGAAATCCTGAAAAAGGCAAGGATCTTGGTAGATATTGCCCACGATAAATCAAATCATCCAAATCTTTTTGTAATAATACTTCTAGTACATTACTGGATTCTAAAATCTGTGGTTGATCTCCATACAAAATCCAAGTGATGTGGTAATCCTTAATATTGCTTTGTGAACGTGCAAAATTCATCGTTGCAGAATAAGCAAACTGCATGGCTAAAATATCAGGATATTGTTCGTGCATGTGCAGGGAAACATTGCCATGTTGGGCTAAATTATGTAAACCTGCTTGATACAAAGCATCAGGAATGTATTTTGGTACATCTTCCTGTGGGAAAATTAAAGAGTATTTTGGCGTTGCAACCGTATAAATTGTGCTGACTTCTGTGATATATGCTGTCCCTTCGCAAGTATGACATTGTACTTTTCCTGAACCATGACAAGGTGAGCAATTGCTTCGACCTGATCCCCAACAATAATGGCAACTTTCATAATAATATTCTGTGCGATATTGATTATTATAAGCATCATGGCGCTGTCGGCTTTTTTGTGTTTGTCCGCTGCCGCTACAATAACCACACGTTGATTTACCTGAGCCATGGCAAGTAGAACAATTGATTCTACCGTGCCCATGACAAACATCACATTCATATGTATGGCAGATGTTCTTATCATATTGATGAACCTCAATGGCTTGATGCAATGTGCCATACGGTGAAGTTAATACACGATATTCAACATCTGATAATGCATTAGAGCGATTGAGCTCAGCACTAGAATGATGCTTCAATGCATCGTGATAAGCGTAATGATCCAAATAGACCAAGGTGTATTCATTGGCTTGTACTGTACCAATTCTGCGATAGCTATCAATCCGTGAAGATAAATGCACAGTGAGCGCTACATCAAACTGATATTGATAGGCTTCGATTAAATCAACATTAAAATTGAAATGCTCCAAACGTGTTGAATCTTTGATGTAAAGGTCAATCACTTGTTTGCAGTGTTGATGATATTGCTCTTTATCGAATGTCATGATGTTTGCCTGAATTGTAAATGCGTCGAAAGCATATAACAGGCGTTATTATCTTGCAACATACCGCCGCATGTATTGCAAATAACCATATTGTGCCAATGCTTTGTAATTCTGCTAAAATCCAGCCTTATTGATAAAAATTAGGATACAAATAATGCTTTCGATTGTAGATATCATTGCTGGCGAAATTAACGCCAAACCAAACCAAGTAAATGCGGCGGTTGACCTATTAGATGGTGGCGCAACAGTGCCGTTCATCGCGCGTTATCGTAAGGAAGTGACAGGCGGATTGGATGATACACAATTGAGAACATTGGATACGCGTTTGATTTATTTGCGTGAATTGACGGAGCGCCAAAAAACGATTTTGGAATCCATTCGTTCGCAAGATAAATTAACACCAGTATTAGAAAATAAAATCCTCAATACCTTAACAAAAACAGAACTGGAAGATATTTATCTCCCTTATAAACCAAAGCGCAGAACAAAAGCACAAATCGCACGTGAAGCTGGTATTGAGCCTTTGGCTATGACGATTTTGACAGAATCACCAAACATTGATCCCGAAACATTGGCGGGGCAATTCATTAATAAAGAAGCAGGCTTTGAAGATGAAAAAGCAGTGTTGGATGGCGCGCGCTTTATTTTGATCGAGCATATGTCAGAGCAAGCGGATTTAGTGGGTAAATTGCGTCAATTTGTGTGGGATGAAGGCGTGATTGTGGCTTCTGTGGATGAATCTAAAAAAGCAGCGGCGATTAAGTTCTCAGATTATTTTGAATTCCGCGAGCCAATTAAAACAATTCCATCCCATCGTGCTTTAGCTTTGTTACGTGGTAAAAAAGAAGATTTACTCAATGTTGATTTGATCCTACCTGATAACGCTTTAGAAATTCCACAAGTGATGATGGCGGAATATTTTGGCCTAAAAGATATGCATAAATGGATGAGCGATACGATTCGTTTATGTTGGCGCTCTAAATTATTCTTATCATTGGCATTGGAACAACTTGGAAAAATGCGTGATGATGCGGATGATGAAGCGATCAAAGTATTTGCGAAAAACTTAAAAGATCTATTGTTAATGGCACCAGCAGGTAGTAAAGCGATCTTAGGCTTAGATCCGGGACAGCGTACAGGTTGTAAAGTTGCTTGTGTGGATGTGACGGGCAAAGTGCTTGATACTGCTGTGATTTATCCTCATGCACCGCAAAATCAGTGGAATCAAGCATTGGCGATCTTAGAAGCTTTATGCAAAAAGCATGATTTAACATTGGTTTCGATTGGTAATGGTACAGCTTCGCGCGAAACGGATAAATTGGCACAAGAATTGTGTGAACGTATTCCGAACTTAAAGAAAATCGTGGTGAGCGAAGCAGGTGCTTCTGTGTATTCGGCTTCTGAACTCGCTGCTAAAGAATTCCCCGATATGGATGTTGCGCTCCGTGGTGCAGTTTCCATTGCGCGCCGTTTGCAAGATCCATTGGCAGAATTGGTTAAGATTGACCCTAAATCCATCGGTGTTGGTCAATATCAGCATGATGTGAACCAAGCGCAATTGAATAAAAGCTTAACGGCAGTGGTTGAGGATTGTGTGAATGCGGTAGGCGTGGATGTGAATACGGCTTCTTCTGCGCTACTAACATATATTTCAGGTTTAAATGCGACGATTGCGCAGAATATCGTGGCTTATCGTGATGAAAATGGTGCATTCAAAAATCGTAAGGCATTGAAAAAAGTGCCTCGCTTGGGTGATAAAACCTTTGAACAAGCGGCAGGTTTCTTGCGCATTTTTGGTGACAATCCATTGGATCGTTCATCGGTGCATCCTGAAGCTTATCCTGTGGTTGAGCGCATTTTAGCGAAGAATAACACAACGATTGACCAAGTGATTGGTAATGCTAGCTTCCTAAAAGGCTTAAAAGCGAGCGATTATACTTGTGAGCAGTTTGGTTTGCCAACTGTGTTGGACATCATTAAAGAGCTTGAAAAACCTGGGCGTGATCCTCGCCCTGAGTTCAAAACTGCGACATTTAAAGATGGCATTGAAACTATTAAAGATTTGAAAGAAGGCATGATGCTCGAAGGCGTGATTACCAACGTTGCTAACTTTGGTGCATTTGTGGATATCGGCGTGCATCAGGATGGTTTAGTGCACATTAGCGCTTTGGCGGATCGCTTTGTGAAAGACCCCCATGAAGTTGTGAAAGTGGGCGATATTGTGAAGGTTAAAGTGATCGAAGTGGATGTGCCACGTAACCGAATCCAACTCACAATGCGCTTATCGGATGATATTAACCAAGTAAAAAACAACGCACCGAAAGGCAATGATCGCAAAGCGGGCTTTAATCAGAAACATGTTAAAGAAGCCCCGAGTAATAATCCATTTGCGGCTGCGTTGGGTGGGTTGAAGAAGTAGGAATTAATTGAAAGCATCATAGTGATATGGTGCTTTTTAGTATCAAGGGTAAAAATATATTGTATACATTTAACTATATGTATTGCATATAATAAAATTCAAATTAATAATTATCTATAAGGTATTTTATGGATTCAAATTCGGTTGGGTTTATTGTTTTAAATATTTTGGCAGTTATAACACTATGTGTGTGCTTCTCAATTTTGATTTGTAATTATAAAAAATGGGATATTTTATCTTCAGAACAGAAGATTTGGCAAACTAGCTTAGTTGGAGGAATGATTGCTTTTGTGGTTTTTACATACCCAATATTATATTGGAAAGATTTAACAGTATTAGAAGCAATTGGATTGGCTTTACGTATAATGACAGCCGTGATGGCAATAATAGCTTTTGTCATTGCTTTTTTGAATTTTCAACGTAAATCAGGTTATGCCTTTAAAGTTTATATTACAGGTGTGACAACATATTCATCGGGCAATGCCAAGGTTAGTCGATTAATTTTGATTAATCAAAAGGACAGAGCTGTTGGTATTAGCGCTATTTTTCTAAAAATAGGAAATTATAGAATTTCTTTAAAAGAATTTATGAAGGATTATGCAAATTCATCAGATGATTCGGTCAAAATTTTTAGTCCATATCACAGTGAAGAAATTTCACTGCCAATATTTGATAGAGATGATTTTCTTTTTATAGAAGAAACAGATGCGCCAAGTATATATGTAAATAATCTGTCATCTTTGAAACTTAAAGAAATTTTTTTAGATCAGAGTAATAATGATCGTTTTACTATTAAAAATACAGATTTATTTAGCATAGAAATTATGACGTTGGATGCAGTTGTTGAATGTAAAGTGCAACAGATAAACTATCAGTGGGAGGACAAAAAAGTATTAGTAGATTACTTATTCAAAGAAGATTGTTTCCCACAGACGGATAAGAGAATATCTAAAGAAGTCATATTAGATATCCAAGATAATAAAGTGGTTGAAACAGAGATGTTAAAAGAATAGTTTAAAATTTGGTAAACCCAAAACTTCTTTAACCATTGTATACAATTATGAGATTTTTAATGTTATAGACTTAACCAAAAATGATACTCTCTTCAAAAAGGTGAGAATATTGATGATAGTGAGAGTTAAACAAAAATTCGATTGCTGAATAATAAGTTAAAATACTCTAAATTATTTTTAGGTTAATCGGAAAACAAAATGTTAAACATCAGTTCAGCAACAATAGAAAAAATCATCATTCATCAAGTTGGGAATATTGGGCGCGAGGAAGAGTGCGTATTTTCAGAGGCTAGTGTGAAGCCAAGTGCATCTCTTGAAGCGCTATTATTAGAGCATTATTTATTGCCACTATCAGAGCTTGAAGATGCTTATGAGTTTAAAGCAGGTGATTTAACAGATGTGATTGCAGGTTATGCGAAAGAGATTTTTACAGCAGATGCAGATTTTCATGATGCATCGATTAAAATTGCAGGGCATCTGCATAGTGTGACGAATCACCCAAATATCATGGGCGGCGATTTTATTATTATCTTGTTTGATAACATCTTTATGAACTCTAACGAAACCAAGGCGCTTGGGTTATTTAAAGTGGAATCGAAAGATGATTATCTCGATATTTATGATAATAATGGCACTTTGGAATTCATTGAAAAAGAAGGGATTTCTTTAAGAGATATTCAAAAGGGTGCTTTGATTTTGGCGAGTGATGAATCTGTGTTAGCGATTGATAGCCAAAAAAGACGCACAAAGTATTGGCATGATGACTTCTTGAGTTTAAAGCCAAAGCAAACGGAACATGCCGAGCTTAAAGCAAGTAATGATATTTTGCGTGGCTTGAATAAACGCATTGCAACGCCAGAACAACGCTTGGAGTTTAATAAAAGCTTAGAAAGTCATTTAGAAGAGCATGATGATATTCGCTTTAAAGATCTCGAAAATTTCTCGAAACCTTATGTGGAAGAGCAAGAGATCAATCGTGTGTTTAATGCGGTGCAGAATAAGGCAGGTTTTGCGATTGATCGTGAGATCAGCGTGCCAAGTCATCAATTCCGCGAGCAATCCAAAAATACGATGCAAAAGGCGAGCATTGCAGAAGGCATTGAACTTGTGGTTCGCAGTAAAGATACTTACATTGATCAAATTGAGATTGTGGAAGATGGACAAGGCTTTACCGCAATCATTAAATTTGATGTTTATGAGCCTGAGTCATAAAATCCTTATCAACTCATAAAGTTGTTTTATTCACCTATTTTGCTATAGTTCTACTATGCTTATTAATATTATTGTTTTTATCAAATAGTTATATTGTAGGTGAATACTATGCCATTTAGAATTGATCGCCTTGTCGTGACAACCATTGCGCTGATTTTGTTTCTATTGCCATTTATGTCTTATGGCGATTGGTTATTAAATACAGCCTGTGTTGTTGTTTTGCTGATTTATGCAGTTTGGCAGGTTTTTATGATTATTTTGTTGCTTGGCACAAAATATCAACAGAGGTTAAAGCATCATCAGCAGAATCTTATTTATGCGGTAGTGATTTTTGTTGCTGCGCTCATTCCTACTAAATTAATTTCTTTTTATGTTCAGCAACAAGTGGATCGGTTCATTGTCGTTGTCAATGACTATAAGGACAGAAATGGTTATTTTCCGCATATTGTAGACATCAGTGAAGATTATGAAAAAGTACAAATGAATGTGCCGCAGTTCATTTATCAGCGAGAAGGGCAGAACTTAGCAAGTTTAGAGTTTCCAGAGCCAGGTATGTCGGTGGATTCATTGGTGTATGATTTTTCTAATCAAAATTGGCTTTGCTCCAAAGATTGTTAATTATTCTATACTGAATATATATCGTTTAAACTATTTTTAATAGTGCTTTTATTGGATGTTGTGTATTTATTTTATTGATTTATTTGATAAAATTTAATTATCTAAAATTTCTTGAGTCTCTTTGAATATTAGTGATAGTATAAAACTATAGTTATAAAAGTTTGATGTATTATACAAAATAATATCAACGCAGTAGGAGGAGCATTATGAAATTATCATCTGTTAAGCGTATACCTCATGAAGAAGTGATTGTTTATTTTATGGAAGCAATTGAATCAGGTGGTTTTCTTCCAGGCGAAACATTACCTTCCATAAAGGAGATTGCAGATAAGCTTGGCTATACAGAAGCAGAAGTGGCTCATGCTATTAAAGTCTTAAAAGCTGAAAATATTCTGTTAGATAAAACAGATGGCTCATTGATGTTGGCAAAGAGTGATAAAGATCTTATTGTGGAATTTGTTCGTAGTCGTATATTGCATATCCAACCTGAAGACATCATCAGTTTATTGGAAATTCGGGAAGGCTTAGAAACACGTTCATTTGTTCTGGCAACCGAAAGAGCAACAGAGCAAGATCTAAAATCTGTTGAAGCTGCTTTGCAAGCATTGGAAGCGCGTGTTAAATTACAAAAAACTGCAGCAAAAGAAGATTTGCGTTTTCACTTAGAATTAGTGAAAGCGAGCCATAACAGCATGATGACTGATCTAGTAGAAATCATATTTGAGCGCTTTTTTGAAACACTGCATGATACTCGTACGAGCATCAGAAAATTAGATAATGTGGATCATTTCATTGATGTGCATAGGGAAATTTATAATGCATTAGTGGCAAGAGATGCTGAATTGGGCGTGATATTGATGAAAAAACATATCGAGCAGACAATTGCGCTGTATAAAAATTTAAGCTGATTTAAAATCCTACAGCTTGTAATTATATGAATGAAAATACCCAATTTTAAGATTGGGTATTTTTTGTTAGTTTTGAAAATATTATGTAGTTATTATCTATTTAATAACAATTAGTTGTTTGTAAATTATGTAATTATTAATATTTATAGATGATTTTTGTTGACGATGTTCTTAAAAACAGTTATCAAATAGTATTATTATAATATTTGGGAGGGTTTAAGAATGAATAGTCGTAAAAAAATTATTATGAGTGCATTGTTAACTATATTATTAGCAGCTTGTTCGCAGGAAACTGAAAAATCAAGTGGCAATGAAGCAACTTCCACGAGCTCAGAGCCATCTAAAGCAATATCAGATGATCGTTTAAATTCACGTTTTGTCACAATCGCAACAGGCGGTGCATCAGGTCCATATAACATCATTGCGACTACAATGGGTGAGATTTACTCAGAAAAATATAAAGCAAACTCTAAAACACAGACAACAGGTGCATCCGTTGAAAATATTAACTTGCTAGATCAAGGTAAAGCAGAAATGGCATTTGTGATGAGTGATGCTTTAAACCAAGCAATTAATGGTGAAGCACCATTCCAAAAGAAAATTGATTCAGTGAAACAAATTGCTGTGCTTTATCCAAACTTTGTACAAATCGTAACCTCACAAAAATCAGGTATTAAAACAATCGAAGATTTGAAAGGCAAACGAGTTGCTGTGGGGGATCAAAACTCAGGCGTCGAAGTGAATGCACGCTCATTACTGAATGGTCATGGTATTACTTACAATGATCTGAAAGTGGATTACTTAGGTTATGCGGAAGCTGCAGATGCATTGCGTGCTGGCCGTATTGATGCAGCATTTTTAACAAGTGGTTTACCTAATGCCTCATTGATGGAGTTAGCTCAAGGCTTTGATCTTCAGTTGGTAACCATCAGTTCAGAAAATATTGCAAAAATTGCACAAGATAAACCATATTTTATGGCGATGGAAATCCCTGCGAATACTTATGGTAATACAGAAGCTATTCCCACGGCTGTGATCATGAATGCTTTAGTTGTAAATAGTAAATTAAGCGATGATGATGTTTATAAGTTAACAAAAACATTCTTTGAAAATTTAGATCGTTTACAAAATTCTCACCAAGCAGTGAAAGATGTTTCTTTAGAGAAAGCACAAAATGGTATGGTTGCACCAATCCATCCAGGTGCTCAGAAGTACTATGATGAGCAAAATCAGCAGTAAGTTTATGATCCTAGTAACAGCGATTGTGCTGTTGCTAGGTGCTTCATTGTATCCATGGTTTACAAGTATTCATCTGAGAACTGAAAAGTTCTCTTGTGATTTCAGGGAAGATGTTTTGACATTGCAGTGGATTCACTCTGTTGAGCGAGAAATGTGGCGGGAAACTTATCAAGCAGAAGGTGATCACCTTCGATTGTTTCGATCACAATTCAAAACATTTGGTGCAGGCACACCTTATAACGAACCCTTGAAAACTCAAGGTGGTTTTGTTGAATCGAATCCTAATTTAAATATGCCACAGATTAATTGGATCATCTCGCGCAATGTGGAATCCACGTTAAATACGATTAATGGCGACATTCCCATTCATCAATATTTTGACGATTATTCTGAAATTACATTATCAACACACAAGCATACTATTTGGACATTTTTAAAGGACACTTGTTATGACAAGTTCACAGCCTCAAATTGATGAAGGGCAGAAAATCCTCGAAAAATTTGATCGAGAATCTTTAGTTCGTAATCCTTCCAATCGCAATATCAAGTTATTGATCGCAGGTTTAGCACTGTTTTATTCGCTGTATCATTTAGTTACTACTTATTATCCTATTCCACAATTGTTGTATCGTGCAGCCCATGTTTCGATCGGCTTGGCATTGATTTTTTTAATCTATCCAGCTTATCCTTCACAAAATCGTACAAAGGTGCCTATTTATGATTGGTTTTTAATGCTCTGTGCTTTTGCATCTTTTGGTTATCTTTGGATTGAATACGATGGAATTATGAATACACGCGGTGGTATTCCTAATCAATTAGATATTGCTTTCGGTATTATGACGGTAATCTTAGTCATCGATGGCGCGCGCCGTGTGATGGGGTGGATTCTACCGATTTTGGCATTAATATTCTTAATTTATCCATTCATCAGCCATTATGATTTTATACCTGACCGCTTATTAACGCGCCCTTATGATTTGGGTGATATTTTTGGGCAGATGTATCTCAAAATGGAAGGGATATATTCAACAGCAATTGGTGCTTCCGTATCATTTATCTTCTTATTTATTCTGTTTGGCGCATTTTTGGCTAAATCTGGCATGGGGCAACTGTTCAATGATTTAGCCTTAGCATTAGCAGGACACAAGCAAGGTGGACCAGCTAAAGTTGCGGTGATCTCAAGTGGCTTTATGGGCAGTATCAATGGTTCAGCAGTAGGTAATGTTGTAGGTACAGGTGTTTTTACAATCCCGATGATGAAACGCGTGGGCTACAATGCAAACTTTGCGGGAGCCGTTGAGGCAAGTGCTTCTGTGGGTGGGCAAATTTTGCCACCGATCATGGGTGCAAGTGCATTTATCATGGCGGAAACTACAGGCGTTAAATACAGCACGATTGCATTGGCAGCATTTTTCCCAGCGTTACTTTATTATTTGGGCGTGATCGCGCAAGTGCATTTTAGAGCAGGGAAGGATGACCTTAAAGGCATTCCAAAAGCTGATCTACCGAAAGTGAAAGAAGTATTGTTGGCACGTGGGCATTTATTAATTCCAATTTTTGCATTGGTTTATTTCTTATCCGAATCTGTGCCAATCAACTTCGCAGCATTTTATACCATCATCATCAGCGTGATTGTGAGCCAATTCAAAAAAGAAACGCGAATGAGTTTTAAAGACATTGTGGATGCTTTAATTTCTGGTGCGAAGCAATCTTTGCCAGTAATGGCAGCTTGTGCGGTTGTGGGTATTATCATTGGTACAGTGAGCTTAACAGGTTTTGCGAGCGTGATGATTTCTATGATCACAAGCATTGGTAAAGATTCATTATTTTTGACTTTATTCTTAACGATGTTAGCTTCTATGGTATTGGGCATGGGTTTACCATCCATTCCTGCATATATCATCACAGCAACAATGGCAGCGCCTGCAATTGCTGGTTTAGGTGTACCAGTATTGGTTGCGCATTTATTCGTATTTTATTTTGGGTTGTTCGCTAATATCACACCACCCGTTGCATTGGCATCTTTTGCAGGTGCAGGTATTGCAGGTGGTGATCCGATGAAAACTGGCTGGCAATCATTAAAGCTTGCTTTAGCAGGTTTTATTGTACCTTTTATGTTTGTTTATAATCCTGCAATGCTGTATATCGATACAACAGGGTTAACAAGTATGAATGTGACGGAGTTCCCAGCACCACCATTATTATCCATCATTATGATCTCCATTACATCAATTATAGGTGTGATTAGTTTAGGTGCGGCTGTAGAGGGGTACTTTAAGGCACGCATGAATATTGCTGAACGTTTAATTTTAGCTGTGGGCGCATTAATGCTAATCATTCCAGAATTATATACTGATATTATTGGTATTTTTGTAGTGATGGGGATGGTGATGTTAAATCTCCGTAAGTCACAGCAGGTTAGAATGGTATAAAATATTCATATGTTATATTGTTAACGTGTTTATCTTGCTAGAATTCGCATATGAATAAATAAAATAAGGAGCTATTTGATGGAATTAGTAATGGTTGTTGGTGCAGTTATTTTTTATATTTTAACTGCACTATTTATGAAAAAAGAACAAGTTAGAAAATTGTGGCTTTCCATCTTAATATTAACGATTGTTGTGGCATTTGGTGCAATTATATTCTTACGTTTTGGCGCAGATGATTTTATGGCTAATGCAAAAACAATGTGGCAGTTATATTTTTTATACTTTGCTGTTGCTGTTTTGCTAGCTGTTGCAATTATTAATTTCTGGATGTTCCGAGCTGTTATCTGGAAAGTTATGCGTGGTCAAGATGTTGTTTTAGAAAAAGAAACTAAAAAATAGATATGTCTAGCTTCTTTTAGAAATATGAGCCAACTCAATTGCTGAGTTGGCTTTTTTGATGGTGGGCTGTATCAGAATTAAACTAAAATCTTATTGGTAATATCTTTGATAGAATTTGCACCTGTTAATGTCATAGCTACGTGCATCTCTTTTTCAAAGAGTGTTAGCAAGTTCTCTACAGCATCTTGTCCGCCTGCTGCCAATGCATAAGCATAAGCACGTCCGATCATCACACTGTCAGCGCCGAGTGCAATCATACGAACAACATCCAAACCTGTACGAATGCCCGAATCCACAAGGATTTTAAGATCATCTTTCACGGCATCTGCAATGGGGGGCAATGCACGCGCTGAAGATAAAACACCATCTAATTGCCGTCCGCCGTGATTGGAAACTACAATACCATCTGCACCAAATTTTACAGCATCACGAGCATCATCGGGATCTAAAATGCCTTTAATGATTAATGGGCCATCCCAAAATTCACGAATCCATTCTAAATCTTTCCAGCTGATGGATTGATCAAAGTTCTTCGTTAACCATCCAATATAATCCTCTAAACCAATGGGCTGGCCAAAGTATTTAGAGATATTGCCTAAATCGTGTGGTTTACCTTGCACGCCCACATTCCAAGCCCAAGTTGGATGTGTGAATGCTTGGATCATACGGCGAAGATTAGCATTGGGCCCGCTCATGCCTGAATGCGCATCACGATAACGTGCACCGGGTGTTGGTAAATCCACTGTAAATACTAATGTTTTGACACCATTGGCTTTGGCGCGTTCTAAAACATTCTTCATAAAACCACGATCTTTTAATACATAGAGCTGAAACCACATTGGGCGATCAATTTGTGGTGTCACTTCTTCAATTGGACAGATGGAAACCGATGACATGGTAAAAGGAATGCCACGTTTAGCTGCGGCTTTGGCTGCTTGAACTTCACCACGCTTTGCGTACATGCCTGTTAAACCAACGGGAGCTAAAACAACTGGCATGGATAATGTATCATCCCATAATTTGGTTTCTGTGCTGATGTTGGACATATCACGCAAAACTAATTGTTTGAGTTCAATTTCTGATAAATCAGAAACATTGCGCTTTAATGTGTGTTCGGCATAAGCACCACCATCGATGTAATGGAATAAAAAAGGCGGCAAAGTTTTTTCTGCAGCTTTTCGATAATCGGTGGATGCTGAAATAATCATGTGACTCTCCAATGGTTCATTATTTAGATAAAAGCATTTGCTTTACATTATCAGTGTTGATAATTTAATTCCTTAATGTCAATGTAGCGCAAATAATTAGGAAAAATCAAATTGTATGGCTGGGGGGCTAAAACAATCATGGGAGATGTAAAAATTAATCGGGGTGATTATAGTTTGTTTGAGAGTGCTTTAAAGAAAGTATTGCCTGAAAAACAAATATATACAGAATTGGCAGTACGTTTTGCATATGGTACAGATGCTAGCTGTTATCGTTATATTCCTAAGATTGTGGTACGTGCTCAAAATGAATCTGAAGTTTTAAGCATCATTAAAACTGCTTATGATCATCAAATTCCTGTGACATTTCGTGCATCTGGCACATCGTTATCAGGGCAAACATCCTCCGATTCCGTGTTAATTTTACTGGGTGATGATTTTGTTGATACAAAAATTTTGGAGAATGGTGCAAAAGTTAAACTCCGCCCGATGGTGATTGGTTCTAATGCAAACTTAGCTTTGAAACCCTTTGGTAGAAAAATAGGACCAGATCCTGCAACCATTAATACTGCAAGAATTGGCGGGATAGCATCGAATAACTCGAGTGGCATGTGTTGTGGTACGAAAGATAATAGCTATCACACAATGGATACGATGCGCTTGATCCTTGCAGATGGCACAATTTTGGATACTAGCGATGATCAAAGCATTGCTAATTTTAGGCAATCTCATGCAAGCTTTTTGGAATCTATTCAAAATTTAGCACAAGTGATTCGTGATAATCCTGAATTAGAAACCAAAATTCGCCATAAATATCGCCTAAAAAATACAACAGGTTATGGCATTAATGCTTTAGTGGATTTCACTGATCCCATTGATATGCTTGCGCATTTAATCATTGGCGCAGAAGGTACATTGGCATTCATCAGCGAAATTACGTATAAAACAGTGATGGATCATCCGCATAAAGCTTCAGCTTTGATCTATTTTGATGATTTAGATAATTGCTGTAATGCTGTAACATCTTTACGCCAACGCGCAACAGTAGATTCTGTGGAACTGTTGGATGCACTCAGCATTCGTTGTGTGGGTGCTCACATAACTCAAAATCTTCCTAATTTCTTCTATGCAGATATTCCTGATGATTCAGGTTGCTTATTGATAGAAACCAAAGCAGAAAATGATCTATTACTCGATCAGCAAATTGAGTTCATAAACAATTTGGTGAAAGAGCATCATGCAACTGAGCACAGTTCATTCTCAAAAGATACAGTTGTGACGGATTTCTATTGGAGCGTGCGAAAAGGTTTATTGCCCATCATTGGTGGCAGTCGCCCGCAAGGCAGTAATGTGATCACGGAAGATGTAGCAGTGCCAATTGAACGCTTAGCAGAAGGCGTTCGTGTATTAACAGATTTATTGAAAAAGCATAACTATGAAGAAGGTATGATCATGGGGCATGCTTTGGAAGGGAATCTGCACTTTATTCTCACGCCAAAATTGGACAATGAAGAAGAGGTTAAAAAATATGATCTCTTTATGGATGAACTCGCAAAAATCGTGGCGATTGATTTCAATGGCTCATTGAAAGCGGAACATGGTACAGGTAGAAATATTGCACCTTTTGTGAAAGTAGAATGGGGTGAAGATGCTTATGGCATCATGCGTGCCATTAAATCTATTTTTGATCCGAAAGGGATTTTTAACCCTGATGTGATCATCACAGATGATCCAACGTTGCATTTGAAAAATCTCAAAGCAATGCCAGAAGCTGACGCAATCATCGATCAATGCATTGAATGTGGTTTGTGCGAGCCTGCGTGCCCATCGGATGGATTATCTTTAACACCGCGCCAGCGCATTGTATTGTGGCGCCAGCATCAAGAATTAGTACGTACAGGTGAAAATCCTGAGTTACTGGCATCCATTCAACGAGTTTATCCATATATGGGCATTGAAACTTGTGCAACAACTGGCATGTGCGCAACCCGTTGCCCCATTGGGATTAACACAGGTGAAATGATGAAGGCATTGAAAGTTGCCAATCGTCAGCCGGATATCGCTAACTTTGCACAATCCCACATTAATGGTTTGAGCAAAGTGGCAAGAGGCATGATCAATGTTTCTCATGCAATTGGTAGTCAAAACAGTGCAAAAATTTCTCAAAAAATGCATTCAATATTCAAAGGCATTCCAATTTTACCTGCATCTTTGCCGAAATCTGTGAAGCCCATCACTCAATTGATGAATGATGATGCAAAGCAATCCGTAGTTTATTTTGTTTCTTGTGTGAATCGTACATTTGCAGAAGGTACGACAGATCATGTATCAGTTGCTGACCATACTTTATCGTTATTCAAGAAATCAGGTTTTAAGGCTATTTTTCCTGAAAATTATACAAGCTTATGTTGTGGTCAGCCTTTTGAATCCACAAAGGAATTATTAGCGAATGAAAAATCTGTGAATCGCGTGAATGATGCTTTATTGAAAGCAAGCAAAAATGGAGAATATCCTGTTTATATTGATAATGCACCATGTGCTTTAAAGCTCTTTGAAGCGCAGGATCAAGGTTTATTGGATAGCCGAATTAAACTCTATGATGCAGCAACTTTCTTAGTTGAAAAAGTTCTGCCAGAATTAACCATTGTGAATAAGCGCGAGCATTTGTCTTTACATATTCCATGCTCTGCAACCAAAATGAAAGCAGCACCTGCTTTAACAAAATTGGCAGAAGCTTGTACGGATGATTTAAGCTTTACGAATATTGCATGCTGTGGTTATGCGGGAAATAAAGGGATGTTACTACCTGAATTGAATGCTAATGGTTTGCGACTATTGAAGAAGAATATTCCTGAAAGTTGTGATCATGGTGTTTCTATGAGCCGTACTTGCCAAATTGGTTTAACCGAACATTCGGGGATTGAATACCAAAGCATTGAAGCTTTATTGAATCATTGTTCACAATAAATTTTAGTGTTTGTATTTAGATAAAAGCTGAGTATTTACTCAGCTTTTTTTGTTGCTTACTCAGTTTGATGTAAAGTTGGGCCAGATAAACCAAACATAATGAGTTTCAAGATATCCTTGCGAAGCTCTTTTTTTTCACCGCAATACATAGCTTGCACATGTTCACTGAACATTAATTCATCCATAATGCGTAAATAATTATGAATGAGTGGTACAGGATAGTTGGCATAAATGATTTTTTTGCGTTGTAGCTCTTCAAAAAAATGATTCATGAAGATGTACTTTTTTTGGCGTTCTTGATGAAAAAATTCATCAAGATCTTTGTTTTTATTATTATCAAAATCTTTTAGAACAGGTGGCGTAAAAAATTGTTTTAGCGCTTCTTCTTGATAATCAAAAATTGCATTGATGAGTTCTTCAATATTTTTGGTATCACGTAGAATTTCTGTATAACGTGTTTTTACTTTAACTTGTTGTAATGTAATGATCTCTTTAAGCAGCTCTATTTTATTTTTAAAATAGCGATAAAAGCTCACGCGACTGATTTTTGCTTCAGCACAAATATCTCCGATAGAAATTCGTTGCCAACCATGTTGGCTAAATAGCTTTTCGCTGGCTTGGATAATTGTTTGTCGAGTTTGATTGTCCAGATTCATAACCTTCTCACCTACATTGATTGGCATATGGTAACTGAAAATTATCAGATAACCTAAAGCCAAGTATTTTTCATTTGAGATTAATAATCATTTGCATTGTTATTAAATAGTGATAGTATTACAAAAATTGTAATATCAGGCAATATTTGTTAACTAAAAGGAATCTTTTCATGTTCAAACATCAAAAAATAGCCATCGCAATGATGGCTGTCTTAGTTTCAGGTCAAGCATTTGCGGATGAATCATCAGAAGACATTGCAAAAGAAGATAAAATTACTGATTTAGATGCAGTGATTGTTGTCGGTGAAAAAGCAGGGCGATCACATTTTGAAACATCAGCAAGTACAGAGATCTTTGGTGCCAGCCAAATGCAGGCAGATGGTAATGTGCAATCTGTGAAGGATTTATTGAAACAAACATTGAACGTGGTAGATGTTGGTAGTGTGGGGAATGACTTACCTGCAATTCGTGGTGTAGATGGTTCTGGGCCAGCGCAAGGCGCTGTTGCTTTCTTAGCGGGTTCTCGTCCACGATTAAATATGTTAACAGACGGCCGATCCGCAACCTATAACGAATTTGCTTTTGCAACTCAGTCGTTATGGGATATGGAGCAAATTGAGGTTTTTAAAGGTCCTCAAAGTTTTTCTCAAGGCCGTAATGCAATCGCAGGTGCAATTGTTATGACATCCAAAGACCCAAGCTTTGATTGGGAAGGTGGTGCTAAATTATTAGCAGGTAACCAAAAAAGCCGTCAAGCATCTGCTGTGATTTCTGGCCCGATCATTTCTGATGAATTAGCATTTCGTGTGAGTTATGACCGCCAAACTCGTCAAAGTTATGTAAAACTGATGAATTATGAGCCTGTGGGTAGTCCTAGAGATATTGAAACAACCACAATGCGGGCAAAGTTATTATATACACCTTCGAACTTTCCTGATTTTTTTACACGTTTGACATTTAATAATATTAAATCACGTACACCGCAAAATGAGGCGTCGACTAATCCCGGTGCACCACGCTATACACCAGAGCGCCCGATGTTCAAAACAAGATCTTATGCTGGTATTTGGGATATTGATTGGCAAGCTAATGATTATCTAGGATTTTCAAATAAGGTTATTTATACCAAATATAAAAATAATCGTATGGGAGCGCCACATGTTCAAGGGATTCCTGCGACAGTTGATGGTAAAGAATGGCAGATTGAACCTATTGTAAGGTTTAATAATAGTGATCGATCTATTCGTGGTTTAGCTGGTTTATTCTTCTTTTCCGGTGAGCAGGATGAATCGGTCAAATTATTTGGGCGATCTAATGATTTCAAAGATAAAACAACAACAAAAGCCGCTTATGCGGAAGTGACATATTCACCTATTAAGACTTGGGATATTACAGTTGCAGGCCGAGTAGAAAAAGAGACTCATAAGCGTCATGGTGGCAGTTCATTGGTGACAGTCAATGTAGATAAATCCAAAACGGTATTTCTACCTAAAGTAGATATTGCTTGGAAGCCTACAGAAAACTTTACAACAGGATTTAAAGTGAGTAAAGGCTACAATCCAGGCGGTGCGGGCATTACCTTCGATGTACCATTTGTAGCTTATGAATATGATTCTGAACAAGTTTGGAATTATGAGTTATACAATAGAATTCGTACGTTGGATAATAAGTTAGAAATTTTTACAAATCTATTTTATAACCAATATAAAGATATGCAGTTGCCTTATTATTTGAGTGCAAATTCAGTTGTTATTCGTAATGCAGATAAGGTAGATACATATGGTGCAGAAATCTCTGCTAAATATCAGGCAACACAAAATTGGTTAGTTAACGGTGGTTTAAGTTATCTCAAAACTGATATTAAAAAATATCCAAATAGTGGCGTTGAAGGTCGAGAATTGAGTCGTGCACCGAAGTTCACATTTAATTTAGGGACGCATTACACATACAAAAATTGGGATGTGGGTGGTAATGTCCATTGGACAGATAAATATTATTCCAATTACACCAATGATAACAACGGCAAAATTTCTTCTTATACACAAGTGAACTTATATGCAGGTTATACATTTGAAATGGCAGGTATTGAATCAGCGCGTGTTTCATTTTATGCAGATAACGTGTTCAATTCAGAGCGCCCAACATTCATTCCCGCAAATGAAAGAAGAGAGGCTATTAAGCAGCGTCCACGTTCATTTGGTCTAACCGCAGAATTTAAGTTTTAAGAGAAGAGATTATGAGTTTACGACATCAAGATATTTATGAGCCCATTCAGGGTTGGCTAAGAAAATCCATTGTCATGGCATCCGTTGCACAAGCGATGAAAATGGGATTATGGTTAATGATGCTGGCAATCATTTGGGCATTATCAGAGCAGAAGTTTGGCTATGCTTATGGTTTAACGGTAGCATTATTATTCTTTTCAATTATTTATTACACATTGAAGATTAAAGCGCATGATCAAGCCCATTATGGTGCTTTTGAATTGGAAGAAATATTACGTGCGCGTTTAGCTAAAAAAATTAGCCAATTACCCATTGGTTATGTGCGTAACGTAGGTACAGGTGGTTTAGCAAAAGTATTGTTGGATGATGTGCATGCATTGCATTCCTATGTTGCGGATGCGCCGCCACTGAAAGCAGAAGCTTATGCAACGCCCATTTTAATTTTCATTGTATTGTTGATTTTTAATTGGCCATTTGCTTTGGCGGTGTTTGCATTTTGTGCGGTAATCTTTATGTCATTACAAGTTTTAATGCGTCGCGGCCGACAATTCCGCCGTCAATATATGGAATCATTGGCGCAAGTGAATTCTGCCATTATTGAATATGTGCAAGGCATGAGCACAGTTCGTGCATTTGATGCAGGCGATAGCTCATTTGGTCGCTATCAACAATCTTTAGAAAATTACAATAATGTGATGCAAGCGTGGCTCGGCAAAATTGGCTTGGGCAATCGCTTAGCTCGCACTCTATTTTCTCCGATGCCAATGCAAATTTTCTTATTAGTGATCGGTACAATTTTCTATGTGAAAGGCTATGTGAATTTCATTGATTTAGTGCTGTATTTCATGTTGGCAGCAGGGATTGTGGAAAGCTTGCATCCTTATATGGGCTTACATAGCTTATTAGAAAAATCTCGTGCATCCATTGAGCGCATTTGGGAAATTGAAGCGATGGCAGGCTTGAAAGAACCCACAGATGCGGATGCGAAATCCCCGACAAAACACAATATCCGTTATGACAATGTTTCATTCGCTTATGAAGAAGATGGTAATCCTGTATTAACGAGCGTGAGTTTTGATGTACCAGAACACAGCTTTACGGCGATTGTGGGTAGCTCAGGCTCAGGGAAAACGACATTGATTAATCTCTTGCCGAGATTTTGGGATGTGACAGGCGGCAGCATTCAAATTGGCGATGTGGATATCCGAGATATGAAGCAAGATGACCTCATGAGCCGTTGTTCATTTGTGTTTCAAGATAGTTTCTTATTCTCTTGCTCCATTGCAGATAATATTCGTTATGGTTTAGATGCCACAGATGAGCAAGTGATCGAAGCGGCAAAACTTGCCAATATTCATGATTTTATCCTGACTTTGCCTGAGCAATATGCGACAAAAGTTGGCGAGCGCGGTCAACTATTATCTGGTGGACAAAAACAGCGTTTAACCATTGCACGTGCATTTTTGCAGAATCGCCCAATTTTGGTGTTGGATGAGCCAACAGCATTTTCGGATGCTAAAAATGAAGCACTGCTAATGCAAGCATTCCAAAAACTAATGGTGAATAAAACCGTGATTATGATCGCTCATCGTTTATCCACGATCGTGGATGCAGATCAAATCGTTTATTTGGATCAAGGTCAAGTGATTGCAAAGGGTAGCCACACATCATTATTGCAAGATAACGCAGCTTATCAGCAGTTATGGAGTGATTACCAACAAACGCAAAACTGGACGATGACGCAAAACCATTAATTAGGAAGTGATTGAATCATTATGAAAAATTATATTAATCAAGAAACCAGAAGCGTGGACAGCGTTTGGGGTACTGTGAATCAATTGCTCATGGCAGCAGGAAAACAGCGTCCAGTATTAATCCGTTGTCTTGTTTTTGGTGTGTTTTCTGCCATCTTTTTTGGCATATCTTTGACGATGCTATATCCATTCTTTGAAGCTTTAGTGAATGGTGGCGAATGGGGTAAACCTTTAACCGTTGTGATTGTCTTATTAGTATTAAGCTTAATCTGCCGTCTCTTTTCAGAAAGTTATGACACAAAAGGTTATGCCAATTTAGCCATTCATGAATTGCGCCATCGCTTGGGTGAAAAGTTACGTAGCATTCCATTGTTGAGCTTGAGCAATCAGCGTTCAGGTGAAATCAACGCTGTATTAGTACAAAGTGTGAATGAGGCTGCGGGGTATGGCTTCATGTTAATGACAACGATTATTTACGCGATGATTGTGCCAATTTCAGCTGCCATTGCAATGGTGATTTACGATTGGCGCTTTGCTGTTGTGATGTTATTGGTTTTCCCAATGGCGATTCCATTGTACTTTTGGCGAAGAAAAGCATTCCGCCGTGGTTTCAGTATTCTAGCGGAAGCCAATGGTCAATTGAAAGGTGAAGCAATTGAGTTCATCCAAGGTTTAGACGTATTAAAATCCACAGGTGAAGTACAAAATAAACAAAGCACTTTTGCAGAAGTTGCGCATGATGTTGCAAAAATCCAAGCTTACGGCACGAAAAAAGGTGAAATTCCTAATTTAATGATCACATCCACCGTGCAATTGGGTTTAATCTTAATTGTATTATTGGGTATTTTCTTGGTGCAAAGCGGTAGCGCATCATTCTTTTTGCTCGCAACAGCAATGGTGATCATTGTGCGTGTAACGGATTTATTGAACTTCTTCGTGCAGATGTCCTCACTTTTGGAAATCTTTGTGATTGGTTGCGAGAAATTACAACAAATGTTGGCACAAAAAGATTTGCCTGAGAACGTATGTCAGAACATGCCAACGCAATATGACATCACCTTTGATCATGTGGATTTTGCTTACAACGAAGATAAAATCGCATTAAAGAATATTGATGTGACGATTCCTGAAAAATCCTTCACAGCTTTGGTAGGGTATTCAGGTTCAGGTAAAACAACATTAACGCGTATGATTCTACGCCATGATGATGTGACAAAAGGTGCTGTGAAAATTGGTGGCGTTGATATTCGTGATATGACGCAAAATCAATTAATGAGCATGGTTTCAGTGGTGTTTCAGGATGTTTATTTGTTCCAAGATACAATTTTGAACAATATCCGCATGGCAAGGCCAACAGCGACGGATGAAGAAGTTATTCTAGCTGCTGAAAAAGCACAATGCCATGATTTCATCATGCGTACAAAATTAGGCTATCAAACGGTGTTATCGGATTTAGGTAGCAGTTTATCGGGCGGTGAGAAACAACGCATTGCAATCGCTCGTGCTATTTTAAAAGATGCACCAATTCTAATTTTGGATGAGCCAACAGCAGCATTGGATACTAAAAATGAGTTATTAGTACAAAGAGCGCTGGATGCTTTATTGGTGAATAAAACGATTTTAGTGATCGCACATCGTTTATCAACCATCGTGGGCGCAAGCCAAATTCTAGTGATGGAAGATGGTGCAATCATTGAGCGCGGCAAACATGATGAATTAATTAGCCAAAAAGGTCGTTACTACGAATTTTGGCAAACCCAGCATGTGGCTTAAAAGGAAATAACTCATGAGTTCTATCAAACGTAGAGATTGGTTCCTGCTATTAAGCTTGGGCAATTTTAAGATTACACTCGTTGGTTTTTACATGATCAGCATTGTGACGATTTTAAAGCAGAGTGGATTTTCTTTAAATCAACTGAGTTTATTGTATTTGTTGGCTTCCATTGAGTTGGTGCAAGTATTGGTGTCGCTCGTGATTGAGCGTTATCAAGTGAATAATAAATCAGGGCATTTTAGGTTTTGGTTATTATTGAGTAATGGCATTATTTTCTTGGCATTGTTTGCACTGTTTTGGATTGATATTAAAGAGCAATTCAATTGGCTTTTGGTCATCTGCTTTGTACTCAGTATTATGGGGATCTTCCTAGCAAGCGCCACATTGGGTTTAAATAGTACGATTTTAAGTTATAAAGAGCGTGGCTTTGGCGGCGTTGTGCAAGTGCTATCCGCACGCTCTGGAAGGATGATTGGCGGCGGTTTAGTTTTATATCTTTATCAGCATTATGGTTGGCATATTGCCGTTGGATTGATGCTGTTTTTATCATTCATTATGTTGGTGCAGATCTATTTTTATCGTGAGCCATCATTGCAGCAAAGCATACAGAAAAAGGTTGTGCCATGGCGTGATCTATTGAAGCGCATTTGGACTTATTGGTTGCAACCCACAACAGGTTGGCGTTGGTTTATTTTGCTGATTTTATCTTGCATGCCATATGCATTCACAGCCACAACATTCATTCCTGTGTTGAGCGATCAAGGTTTTGATGCAGCACAAGTGGGTACGATTTTAGCAGTGTACTTACCGATTTTATGTATGATTGCAAGCCCTATTTCAGGTTGGATGATGCGCCATTTAAGCCGTTATACAATGATTTTTAGTATTCTGTTCTCACAAGTATTCGTATTGGCGTCATTCATCTTTGTGGAAGAGCTAACGAAGCTTTATCGCAATGCTTTCATTGTACAGATCATGGTGTTAAGTATTGGCTATACATTGCTTTTACCAGCGGTGATGGCAGTATTCATGGATAAAGCAGGGAAAGAGATGGCAACGCTCGATTCATCATTACAATACACAGTGATGATGACAGGTGCATCCATCGCAAGCTTCTTATCTTTGCGCTTGGCAAGTCATTTTGGCTTTGGTTGGGTGTATGGATTATCAGCGGCTGTTTCTTTAGTGATGGTGATTTTTATTTTGTTATTCTGTCAGCGTATATTTATTGTAAATGAGTAAAGTTTCGTAAACAATAATATTACAAATATGTAGTAAAAAAACCTCAAATAAATCTGTATTTGAGGTTTTTTTGTTTTTATGGTTAATAAATGTAATTCTTTGGTAGTTTTTTATTTTTATAAGCAATTGAAATATAGATATTTTTGTTTTTGAATTGCAAAATATCGTCATAAATACTTTTATTTATATTTTTATGTGCTAAATTTATAGCGATATTGGCCAGAATAATATAATAAAGTCAGTTATCTAAATTTTTAGGATTAATATTTAAAAATATTTTTAAGGGGTTGGGGTAAAATGAATAGTTTGATGAGTAAATTATTAAGTAGGGTTGTTGCGCCTGTAGTTTTAACTTGTGGCATGTTAGGCATGGCAAATGCGCAAGGGCAAAATCCGATTGTGATTAAGTTTGCACACGTTGTTGCAGATTCAACACCGAAAGGCCAAGGTGCTCAAATGTTTAAGAAATTAGCAGAAGAGAGATTGCCAGGCAAAGTTAAAGTAGAAGTTTATCCAAACTCATCATTGTATGGTGATGGACAAGAAATGGATGCGTTATTATTGGGGGATGTTCATTTATTAGCACCATCATTGGCAAAATTTGAACATTATCAAAAGAAAATTCAACTGTTTGATTTACCGTTTATCTTTGATGATATGGCGGCAGTGGATCGTTTCCAAAACAGTCCAGCTGGTCAAGGTTTGTTAACGAGTATGAAAGATAAAGGTATCACTGGTTTAGCTTATTGGCACAATGGTTTGAAACAATTGTCTGCCAATAAAGAATTGCGCACACCAAAA
>NZ_MVDO01000057.1 GCF_002006755.1 Wohlfahrtiimonas larvae
AAGGGCAAAATCCGATTGTGATTAAGTTTGCACACGTTGTTGCAGATTCAACACCGAAAGGCCAAGGTGCTCAAATGTTTAAGAAATTAGCAGAAGAGAGATTGCCAGGCAAAGTTAAAGTAGAAGTTTATCCAAACTCATCATTGTATGGTGATGGACAAGAAATGGATGCGTTATTATTGGGGGATGTTCATTTATTAGCACCATCATTGGCAAAATTTGAACATTATCAAAAGAAAATTCAACTGTTTGATTTACCGTTTATCTTTGATGATATGGCGGCAGTGGATCGTTTCCAAAACAGTCCAGCTGGTCAAGGTTTGTTAACGAGTATGAAAGATAAAGGTATCACTGGTTTAGCTTATTGGCACAATGGTTTGAAACAATTGTCTGCCAATAAAGAATTGCGCACACCAAAAGACGCGCGTGGTTTGAAATTCCGCGTACAAGCATCTGCAGTATTGGAAGAGCAATTTAAAGCATTGCGTGCAAACCCACGTAAAATGGCATTTGCTGAAATGTATCAAGGTTTACAAACAGGTGTTGTAAACGGTGCAGAAAATCCATACTCAAACATTTATTCACAAAAGATTCATGAAGTTCAAAAGAATATCACTGAATCAAATCACGGTACTTTGGATTATATGGTGATTACGAATGCTAAATTTTGGGATGGTTTACCAGCGGATGTTCGTACTGAATTAGAAGCTATTTTGGCTGAAGTGACGGTGGAAGTGAATGCGCAAGCAAATGCTTTGAATGAAGATGCAAAACAAAGTATTTTGGACGCAGGGACAACAAAAATCATTACATTAACGCCTGAAGAGCGCGCACAATGGCGTGATGCAGTTCGCCCTGTATGGAAAAAATTTGAAGGCGACATTGGTGCAGATTTAATCGAAGCTGCTGTTCAATCTAATAATCCATAATTATAAGAGAATGATCTTTCGCAATAGTGATTGACTGCTTTGGCAGGAAAAACCCCTTATATTTAAAATATCAGGGGTTTATTGCGTTATAGATCATGAAGGGAATCTCATGTTTATTAAAGCTTATCGCTTCATGGACAAATTGTGGCAAAAGACAGAAATTTTTATGATGGTCTTTATCCTCACAGCCATGACACTTGTAACATTTATTTATACGATGTTGAACAATCTTTATATGCCATTTTATAAATTGGCTGATTGGATCGCAGGGGAAGAAGAGTCAAAGTTTGAAAACTTCTTATTAGATGCAGGTGATTATATGATGGATTTAGCTAGCTCATTTAGCTGGTCGAATGAATTCACCAAAGCATCATTTGCATGGTTAATTTTCTTTTGTATGTCTTATGGTGTGCGTATTGGTGGGCATATCGGTGTGGATGCATTGGTGAAATTATTCAATACAAAAATACAACGTATTCTTGCGTATATTGGTTTAGGTGCTTGTGTGGCATATGGTGGGATTATGTTATTTGCAAGTATTGATTGGGTATTAAATTTTTATAATTTAGGTACGATGGCAGAAGGTTTGGATCGTTTTGGCATTATGCGTTGGCAGTTGACGATTATTGTCCCGATCGGCTTCTTTTTATTAATCTGGCGTTATTTAGAAATTGGTTATCGTATTGTAACGCATCAGCAAAATGCATTAGGTTTAGCCGATGAAGCTGCGGATGCTTTAGCATTAGATGATGTGCAGCGCCATGAAGAAAAAGGAGAGAAATCATGACCATTGCCTTTTTATTCATTTTATTATTTGTATTGATGTTAATTGGTGTGCCAGTTGCCATTTCATTAGGATTATCTAGTGCATTGACTATTATGTTCTTTAGCCCAGATTCACCACGTAGTTTGGTGATCAAAATGTTTGAAACATCAGAGCATACAACATTGTTGGCAATTCCATTTTTCTTGATTGCTGGTGCATTTATGACAACGGGCGGTGTTGCGCGTCGTTTGATTGACTTTGCAAATACCTGTGTTGGCCATGTTCGTGGCGGTTTGGCGATTGGCGCTGTTTTGGCATGTATGTTATTCGCGGCATTATCAGGTTCAAGCCCTGCAACAGTTGCGGCGGTTGGCTCAATTGCGATCGCAGGCATGGTGAAATCAGGATATCCAAAAGAGTTTGGTGCAGGGATTGTTTGTAATGCAGGTACATTGGGAATTTTGATTCCACCATCTATCGTCATGGTTGTTTATGCAGCAGCAACTGAGCAATCAGTAGGCAAAATGTTCATCGCAGGGATTGTGCCAGGTTTATTATTGGGTGTTGCTTTGATGATTGCGATCTATATCGTGGCGCGCATTAAGAAGTTTCCAGCACAACCACGTGCAACCTTTAAAGAATGGATAATTTCCTTTAGACGTGCTGTTTGGGGGTTGTTATTGATGGTGATTATCTTGGGGGGAATTTACTCAGGTATGTACACACCAACAGAAGCAGCAGCAGTTGCTGCCGTTTATTCGGCTTTGGTTGCGCTCTTTATTTATAAAGATATGGGCATTCGTGATTTCCCTAAAGTAATGTTGGAATCAGGCAAAATGACTGTGATGTTAATGTTCATCATTGCAAATGCTATGCTGTTTGCACATGTATTAACAACGGAGCAGATTCCGCAAGCGATTGCATCATGGGTAACAGCGCAAGGCTTATCACCATGGATGTTTTTAGTGATCGTAAATATTGTATTACTGATTGCAGGTAGCTTTATGGAACCTTCTGCGGTGATCATGATTTTAGCACCAATTTTCTTTCCAATTGCCATGGAATTAGGCATTGATCCGATCCATTTAGGTATTATTATGGTTGTGAATATGGAGATTGGTTTGATTACGCCGCCAGTTGGCTTGAACTTGTTCGTAACATCGGCTGTGACAGGGATGCCAATCACTCGAACAATCAAAGCTGCAATGCCTTGGTTATTGATCTTATTATTCTTCTTAATCTTGATTACTTATATTCCATCTATTTCTTTGGGTTTACCAAATTTATTGAATGCGAAGTAGTGATTAATCAAATTATTATTTAATTAATAAGTAGATTATATTTCAAAGCCCAATAGAATATTATTGGGCTTTTGTTTGGCATTAAAGAATTACACGATAAAAATAAGTAGCTAGGGAATGGATATGTTGAAGAATGGATTAATAGGGTTGGCTGTAATTGTTGTATTAGGTGGTAGCTATTTTGGTTATTCACAGTACCAAAATTACCAACAAAAGGAACAGGCTCGTTTAATCAAAGAACGTAATGAATATGTTGTAAAACGATATAAAGAAATTCATGAAGATACTGCGAAAGTTAGGGAAGATGAAAAACAGTTTTATGAAGAACGTCGCAAACGTATTGAAGCAGGAACCGCAAAAATAGAATTAATTGAAGGTATAGATAAAGCTGGGGATAAATATCAATACACATTAGTTGATGGGCAAAAAGAAGGAAAATATTTAATTTGGCATAAAAGTGGCCGAAAAGCTGAAGAAGCAAATTATAAAGATGATGTAAGAGATGGTGAATTTTTAAGTTATTACGATAATGAAAATAGCCAACTGAAATACAAGAATTTTTATTTAAATGGGGAGACAGAAGGAGAACAGCTTTCATGGTATAAAAATGGAAGATTAGAAAGTAAGGTATTTATTTCACAAGAAAATCCAAAGCTTAGTAAAGCCATTTCTTGGTATGCAAATGGAAAGAAAAAGCGAGAAAGTAGGTTTCATGAAGATAAAAATAAGTTTGTAATTCAGTTCTGGTATGAAAATGGAAATTTACAGTGGGAATATGAACAAAATGAGAAAGAAAAATTCGATGGTTTAATGACTGAATGGTATGAGTCTGGACAGATAAAAAATCAAAAAGAATATAAAGATGGTACAAGTAATGGACTCTGTCGAAACTGGAATGAAGCAGGTGAACTTGTTTCACAGAATATGATTTATGACGGTTCAGTTGTGGGTAATGATGGCTTTGGTAAATGTGAATAATAAAGACTAAAAGCATCTAAATACTCTTAATGTTAGCCATTGTAAATTAAAATCAGATTTTTTTAGTCGAAGAAGTTATAATGTCGCCTGTTTTTAAACGGATGAAAGAGGTTTACTATGTCACAACTGAATAAAAATGTTGTTTATAATAATATCCAAATGGTTGGTTATAGATGCATGGATAAAGATGCGGAAGAATTCAGTTTGATTAAAGAAGGCGAAGATAAATTCGTGATTGAACATGCAACTTCCATCGAAAATGAGCGTTATGGCTCACGTATGGAAATGACTCGTGCAGACTTAGAAGAGTTTGTGAAAAATATCCAAGAGCAATTATTGGATAATCAGTGGAAAGCTGAAGGGTAATTAAGAAAAGCCAGCTCGATGAGCTGGCTTTGTTGTTTGTGTAGAACAATATTAGTCTTTTTTATTATGAATGATAATACTTGTCAGATGAATCATGAATACTCATACTGATAAAACTATTCATTCCATATATTAATAAGAATATGACCTCTTTTTATACTGCTTTAGTTTTGCTTTTTGTTTCTGGATTTACTTCGGCAACTATTTTGCCTGGCAGTTCGGAGGTTGCTTTGATGGCATTTTTAGAAAAACATCCGGGATATACTTTAATCGCATGGATTGTTGCGAGTATTGGTAATAGTGCGGGTGCAATATTATCTTATTTTTTAGGACGACTGATTCCTCCTAAAAAACTGCCTTCACAGAGAGTACAGCGTTCATTAAGTAAATATGGTAGCTCTATTTTATTATTTTCATGGATTCCATTTATAGGTGATGCTTTACCAATAGCGGCAGGTTGGCTACGTTTACCCATTTGGTCTTGTATGATCTATTTATTTATTGGTAAAACATTTCGATACGCGGTGATGATTCTATTTTGGACGTATGGAGGATCTGCGTTATTTAATCAGTTAATCTGATTGTGGTATGGAATTGATTATGATTTATATATCATAATCAATCATTTATTTTCATAGCTTATGGATAGATATGGCAAAAATATTAGTATTTGGTGGTAGTAAAAACTTAGGGCTTCATATTGTTGAATCTCTACTCAATGAAGGGCACTCAGTTGCTGTTATGTTGCGATCAGAGAGCTCAAGTGATGCTTTATCTAATTTAGGTGTTGAGATCATTAGAGGTGATGCTTTTATCTTGGATGATTGTATCAATGCAATGAATGTGGCAAAACCTAATATTGTGATTTCAACTTTAGGGGGTAAAAATTCTCAAGGTCAGCGAATAGATGGTATTGGTAATATTAATGTTATTCAAGCAATTGAAAAATATGCATTGGAGATTGAAAGATTTATCTTAATTACTTCCATGGGGGCGGGTAATCAGTTTAGTAAATTAAACGAAAATATTAAAAAAGTCTTAGGTGAGGCACTCATCGAAAAAACAAAAGCTGAAGAATTTTTATACACTCAAAACTTCCCTTGGATCATAGTTAGATCAGGGGGTTTGACTCATCATGAAGCTTCAGGTATGTATAAATTTTCAACAACTGAGGATTTAACAACAGCAGGTTGTATTAGCCGAAAAGATGTTGCAAATTCCATTATAAATCAATTAACTAGTGATGATTTTGTAGGGCGGGCGGTGAGTGTTTTTGGTACAGAGATATAATGGATCAATAAGTTTGATATTTTTTACAAACATGCGATAATAGCGCACCTAACAAATATTGACGCTGACTATGAAAGAATTAGAGTTAAAACAACAGGGCAAAATTAAACGTTTAACCAATCAAACATTTAAATTTGATGAGCGTATAAAAGATGGTTGGTTTTCAGCCGTATATTTTTTAAAAACTACAGAGCTGGCCAAAAAACATTGTAAAAATCGTATTGTTACTATGCAGTTTTTTCAACGTAAAGATCATGTTATCGTCTGTGGCGTAGATGAATCTATTGCGCTTTTGCATACATTTGCTAAAAACCCAGAACAACTAGAAATTTCAGCATTGCATGATGGTGATATGATTAATGCTTTTGAAGCAGTGCTTACCATCACTGGCAAGTATGAAGATTTTGGTTATTTAGAAGGGCTCATTGATGGCATTTTAGCAAGACGGAGTTCTGTCGCGACAAATGTTCATCGTGTTGTCAAAGCAGCTGGAACTAAATCTATCCTATTTATGGCAGATCGTAATGATCATTTTAGCCAGCAAGCAGGTGATGGTTATGCTGCTTTTATTGGTGGTAGTTCAGCACAGGCTACTCATGCAATGAATGAGTGGTGGGGTAAAGAGGGCGTTGGAACAATGCCACATGCATTGATTCAGCTTTTTGATGGCGATATTGTTGCGGCATCTGAAGCTTATCGTGAAACTTTTCCAGAAGATCGATTAGTTGTTTTGGTAGATTATCATAATGATGTCATCACAGATTCACTCAAAGTTGCCCGTACGTTAGGTGATAAATTAGCAGGTGTTCGTATTGATACATCTGGCAATATGGTGGATCAATATTTTATGCGCAATCCACATTTATTGGGACAATTTGATCCGCGTGGGTGTAATAAAGAATTAGTTTTTGCATTGCGTCAAGCATTAGATGCTGAAGGTTATCAGCATGTGAATATTATTGTCAGTGGTGGTTTAACACCTGAAAAAATCAGTGAATTTGAAAGACATAATGTACCCATTAATGTTTATGGAGTGGGGGCGAGTTTAATTAAAATTAATGTTGGCTTCACTGGAGATAATGTATTATTAGATGGGCAACCACAAGCTAAAGCAGGCCGTGCTTATTGGCCAAATCCAAAACTAGAAAAGGTTATTTATGAAGGATAATAAACTCTCACGTTATGTAGATCATCTTATAGAATGGTTGCATGAAGAACGAAAATTACGCCATTTAGATGGTTTCGTTGTGGGGTTGAGTGGTGGTGTCGATTCTGCTGTTGTGAGTTGTTTATTAGCAAGGGCGGATTTAAAAAATAGTTTTGCAGTGATGATGCCTTGCCATAGTAATGATTTAGATTTGTTAGATGCACAAAAGGTATTAGACATTTGTCAATTAGATCATGCTACTATCGATTTATCTGCAACGCATACAACATTTTATCAAACAGTTGGTGCGCAGAATCTTTATGGTAAAACAGATACTGATGCCCGTGTGATTGATGGTAATGTGCGAGCTCGGTTGAGAATGGTAACTTTATATGCTATCGCGCAAGCTCGTAATGCTTTAGTTGTAGGCACAGATAATCAAGTAGAATGGCAAATGGGCTACTTCACAAAGTATGGTGATGGTGGCGTAGATGTTGTGCCGCTTTTTCATCTAATGAAAGATGATGTTTATGATTTAGCGCGTTATTTAGGTGTGCCAGCTTCAATTATTGAGAAAAAACCATCAGGTGGTTTATGGGAATCACAAACAGATGAAGGTGAGATTGGTTTAAGCTATACGGAAATGAACCGTGCATTGCGTGGTGAACCTGTTTCTGCAGAAACTAGTGCTATCATTAAGCATTGGCATGATCGTTCACGACATAAACGTGAAATGCCAAAAGTACCGAAAGCCTTTGCAGATTTTTAAGCCGCGAGATATATGATTCCATTAAGTTTATATATACACTTTCCTTGGTGTATTCAGAAGTGCCCATATTGTGATTTTAATTCACATCAGTTAAAAAATGATTCTTATGAAGTCGATTATGTGGATGCATTATTGGCAGATATTGTTGAAATTGTCCCCAAAATCTGGGGAAGAACTATTCGTACGATTTTCATTGGTGGTGGCACACCAAGCTTGATGAAGCCTGATGATATGGCTCGTTTAATAAGTGGGTTACGCAGTTATTTGA
>NZ_MVDO01000058.1 GCF_002006755.1 Wohlfahrtiimonas larvae
GCGAGATATATGATTCCATTAAGTTTATATATACACTTTCCTTGGTGTATTCAGAAGTGCCCATATTGTGATTTTAATTCACATCAGTTAAAAAATGATTCTTATGAAGTCGATTATGTGGATGCATTATTGGCAGATATTGTTGAAATTGTCCCCAAAATCTGGGGAAGAACTATTCGTACGATTTTCATTGGTGGTGGCACACCAAGCTTGATGAAGCCTGATGATATGGCTCGTTTAATAAGTGGGTTACGCAGTTATTTGATTTTAGATCCCCACGCTGAAATTACTATGGAAGCAAACCCTGGTACAGTGGATGCTAATTATTTCAAGGCTTATCATGACATTGGCATCAATCGTATTTCCATTGGTATTCAGAGCTTAAATGATGATCATTTGAAAAAGCTGGGTAGGATTCATCAAAGTGATGAAGCTAAAAGAGCCGTACAAATTGCGCGTGATGCTGGCTTTGATAATATCAATTGTGATTTGATGTTTGCGTTGCCAGATCAAACAGTAAAGCAAGCATTAAGTGATTTGCAAGGTGTGATTGATTTGAAGCCTGATCATATTTCCCATTATCAATTGACGATGGAGCCGAATACTTATTTTTATAAATATCCACCTAAATTACCTGAAAGCGAATTAATAGAAGAGATGCAGTTGCAAAGCTATGCTTTATTAAAAGCCAATGGCTATCAACATTATGAAGTGTCAGCCTTTGCAAAAGCAGGGCATCAATCAAGGCATAATCGTAACTACTGGGAGTTTGGTGATTATATTGGGATTGGGGCGGGTGCACATGGCAAGATCACAATGCAAGGCGAGTCACGTATTTTAAGAACTTCCATTGAAAAGCATCCTTCACAATATTTGAAGAAAAATGCAAGTGAGCGAGTTGTGATTGAAGAAGTAATTAATGAAGAATTGCCTTTTGAATTTATGCTAAATGCTCTGCGTTTAAAACATGGCATTGAAGAAACTATTTTTTCTGAACGAACATTTTTACCAATTACTGTCATTGAAGATAGGTTGAATTTATTACAAAAGCGTGGATTAATAGTAAGAGAAAATGGCCAATTAAATACGACAGATCAAGGCTTTCTATTTTTAAATAATGTACTTTCGGAGTTTATAGATTAATATTTAATTTAAATTATTGACTAATTTTTTTTAATATGCTTATATAAATGCTGTAAAACCTATCTAGGAACAGAAATGAAATTTTTATTTGTAGTTGAAATGATGATGCTTTAGAGAGTTACTTGTAAGAGTGACTCTCCTTTCTGATTGAGTCACTCTAAAGCGCAAAGTTTCAAAAATGCAAAATACAACCGGAGTGACGAAAGTCCCTTCGGTTTTTTTATGCTGTAATTTTATATTAAATGAGTTTATTGAGGAGAAAACAGTTATGACACGCCCATTACATTTAGAAACTTTAGCCGTTCATCAGGGATTTAAGGGGGATGAAACAAATTCTATCGTACGCCCAATTCATACATCAACTGCATATCATTTCAATGATGCAGATCACGGTGCAGATTTATTTAACCTAGCGGCTGTTGGTAATATTTATTCACGTTTAACCAACCCAACGAATGATGCATTGGGTAATGTTGTAGCTGAATTAGAAGGTGGAATTGGTGGTTTATCAGTAGCATCTGGTGCGGCTGCATTATTGACAACAATTCTAACGATTTGTGAAGCTGGTGATCATATTGTTTCATCCAAATCTATTTATGGTGGTAGTTACTCATTATTATCGAATACTTTGAAGCCTTTTGGCATTGATGTAACTTATGTGGATCAAACTGCGCCTAAAGATGAGATTGAAAAAGAAGTTAAGCCTAATACTAAACTAATATTTGCCGAGGTAATTGGTAATCCTAAAGTGGAAGTACTGGATGTGGAAAAATTTGCAGCCATTGCTAAAGCGCACAAAATTCCATTTGTTGTAGATGGCACATTCACACCACCTGCTATTTTTAAAGCTTTTGACCATGGCGTTGATATTTTGATTCATTCTGCAACAAAATATCTGGGTGGCCATGGTAATGCGCTGGGTGGTATCATTGTGGATGCAGGGACATTTAACTGGGCAAATGGTAAATTCCCAAGTTTTACACAGCCACAAGATGCTTATCATGGTTTAGTATATACAGAAGCATTTGGTAATTTAGCTTTTCTAATTAAAGCACGTGCGCATGTGTTGCGTGATATCGGGACAACATTAAGCCCATTCAATGCATTTTTGATTTTACAAGGTATTCAAACATTACACATTCGTTTAGATTATGTTTCTAAAAATGCATTAGCATTGGCTGAGTGGTTGGAAAATCATCCTGAAGTTGAATGGGTTAATTATCCATTACTAAAAAGTAGTCCTGATTATGACCGTGCAACAAAGTATTTTCCAAAAGGTGCAGGTGGTATTTTGGCATTTGGTATTAAGGGCGGTAGAGAGAAGAGTAAGGTATTTATTAATAGTTTAGAATTAGGCATTCATGCTGTAAATGTGGGGGATGTGAGAACAATCGTAACTCATCCTGCAAGTACAACACATCGTCAAACACCTGCAGAAGAACTAAAAGCCATCGGTATTTCAGAAGGATTTATTCGTATTTCAGTGGGATTAGAAAATATTGAAGATATTAAAGCAGATTTAGACCAAGCATTGAGAAAATAATCCTTAGAATACTATTAATATCCAAGAACTAATATCTTAGCCTTTCTTGAGTGATTAAAGAAAGGCTTTTTTTGATTCACAAATATCATTATTGAAAAAATATTATTAATGTAGTGGTGTGTGATTTATAATTATGGGCTATTCATTGATATGAGGAGTAACAGTGTGAAAACCATTGCGTTTGTAGTCGGAAGTTTACGTCAAGGTTCATATAATCAACAGTTAGCTCAAGCAATTAGTAAATTATTGCCTTCGGATTATACCGCGGTATTTGCAGATATCAGTAAATTGCCATTGTATAATCAAGATAATGATGCGAATACTCCTGAAGAAGTTTTAGAGTTTAAGCAAGTGATTGCAACTTCGGATGCTGTAATTTTTGTGACACCAGAGTACAATCGCTCGTTTCCAGGAGTTTTGAAAAATGCGATTGATCAGGGGTCACGGCCATATGGTACTAATGTATGGCAAGGAAAGCCTGCTGGTATTTTAGGTACAAGCCCAGGTGCGTTAGGCACAGCATTGGCACAGCAACATTTACGTAATGTTTTAACATTTTTAGACATGGCAGTGTTAAGTCAGCCTGATGTTTATCTGCAATTTAATGAGAATTCATTTGATGCAGAAGGGAATATTACTAATGATAGTACTAAAGCTTACCTACAAGGCTGGGTTAAACATTATGTAGAATGGATTAAAAAAACGGCTTAGCATTTTAAGGCTATGTTATTTATAACATAGCCTTGTTTTATTATTGAACATTATGCTAGATTTAATTAGGCTTAAAAACTTTAAGTGATGGTGCATTGAGTTCTTTTGCATCATGCCCATGATGCTGATGCCCACTTGTATCTGTCCATAGATATTCGCCTACTTCACAAGTTTGAATCACAGGGAAATAAATTTCAGCACGATTATTTGCATTATCAGCAAAATAACCTGTAATCGTAAATTCATCATAATATTGATCGGGTAAAATGCCTTCCCATGTTACGGTGGTCACACCTTGCGTAATATTTTGGCCATATTGTTGATATGTTTTAGCATAAGGTTGTATTTTTGTTGTTATTGCCCAATTAGGTTTGAGCATCGGTTTAATACCAATGATTCCTTCAGGAGTTTGGATGCTGACTTTTGTAGTCGGTGTATTAGCACAGCCATGCGGAATGGCAAATGTTGCCTTAAATGCTTTGCCTTGAGTGATAGGTTTGGCATCGATAAAGCTAACATGAGCTGTTGCGATTTGCATGAGCAATGTGGATGCGATTAATGACAATTTTACGATGTTATTCATAATTAAATTTCATGATAAAAATGAGTAGGGTTTTAATTGTATCTGTTTTTTATTTTCCTGTATATACAAGTTGTCAATTATGTTGTTGAATACTTTTTATAGATAAGGAATTTTCAGTTATTTGATGATTGTATAAAATTTGATACAAACTTTTGAGTGTTGCGATCACAGCATCAGGGCTTGCAATAAAGGTAGGCTCTCCTTTCATAATATAGATTTGTTGATTTTGTATTGCTGATAGACTTTGCAAGTTTTGCCAAAAGGGATAAATTTTCTCAATTGTAATTGAACGAGTCTCATCCAATGATTTATTTTGATCACCTTGTAGCAGAATGATGATATCCGGATTCAGCATTAAGATACTTTCTTGTGACATGATCGGCGCATTGAGTGAGCCTTGGTAAGCATTGTGTGAACCAGTTGATTCTAAAATATCTTGATGAAAACTTTTACCAGCAGCACGTTGAGGTACTTGATTTAAGTAGTCTTCCCCTTCATAGGTATATAAAATTAATATATTTAGCGGATAATCTGACAAGTAATTGTTTTTGAGTGCATGATTGAGCTCATCGACTTTATAGGTTGCTCTTGATTGTATTTTGCAAATTTTACCAATTTCTGTGATGGATTTTTTAATAGTATCTAATGAGGAAAAAGAAATAAGATGGGTATTGAATTGAAGCATATCTAGCTTTCTTTTTTGTGGGCTATCTTTGGCAAGGTCTGCAAAAATAATAGTGGGATCAAGTAGGGCAATGGCTTCATAGTTAGGGTCTAACATCCCACCAATTTCTTTGATGTGACTATTTTTAGGTAAGCGATCATAGCGTGTTCCTGCCACAATATTTTCTTCTAATCCTAATGATAATAATGTATCGGTAATGGTTGGAGATAAAGAAATGATGCGTTGGCATTGCTCGCTCACTGCTAATGCAGATGCGCTGAATAATGAAGCATAGAGGATAAATAAAGATAAAAGTTTTTTCATTGTGAAATTATGGCCTCATATAATCTCGTAAGATTAAAAAAGAGGGCAGAACCCTCTTTTTCATGAATACTATAGTGAAATCAGTCTAAGAATCACCATCAGATCATATATCGCTCGAAGGGCGAGATATTTAGATAAATAATTTTAAACCTATCGCGCTATATTTTAACTTAGAAAGAAATTTTAACGCCAATCGCGCCATTGATACGTTTTTCACCATAACCCCAAACAGTGTAATAATCTTTATCTAACAAGTTATTCACACGAGCATAAATACTTACATCGTCATTGATTGCATAGTTTGTTGCAAGGTTCACCATCCAATAAGGTTTAAGATTTTTTTGAGGCGACCATCCGGCTAAATTGCTGACAGTACTGCCATGGTATTTAGCTTCAGCAAATATATTCCATTGCTCTAATGGTTTGAAATTAATATGGCCACCTACCATATGTTTAGGTACACGAACAGCCTTATTGCTCATTAAGGTGCCATTATTTTTTAAATAATCTCGTGCATCTGTATAAGTATAATTAAGTCCAAATGATAATTGATTATTGAGCTGTGTATTGGTTGAAAATTCTACACCTTTACTTTTGAATTCATCGCTAGATTTATATTTTGAAGTAGGGGAGTCAAAAATAATTCGGTCTTTAATTTTTTGTTGGAAATACGTTAATTCAACCGTTGTAGACTCAATCGGCGTTAAAACAACGCCAATATCGAAACCTTTGCTAGTTTCAGCTTTAAGGTTTTTATTGCCATATGTTGGTTCGTATAACTGATACAATGTTGGTGCTTTAAAGCCAGTACCATAGCTACCTTTAATTGCAACAAAATCAGTGATGTTATAACGAGATGTTAAGCGATATGTTGTTTTATCACCGAATTCTGAATGATCTTCATATCTTAAACCAATTGTATTGAAAAATTGGTTATTAAAATTAAGATGTTGGTCTAAGTAGAAGCTTTTTTGATTGATGCTTTTTTTAGGATAACTTGAATCATAAGGTCCATATTGAGAAACTGAATTAGTAAAAGTGGACATGGATTCTCTATTATAGGCAAATCCAAATAATGTTTGGAAATCAGAATGTAATGTTAATGTATTTTGCCAAGAAATCGTCTGTAATCTACCTTTAAAGGCACTTCTGCTATATGTCGTATTATATTTATGATCGGGATCTTGATAGTTTCTACTTCTACTATCGGAAATATCATAGATTAATGAGCTTAACCATTGTTCATCGAATAAAATTGTGTTGATGGCAAAACGGCCTAACCAACGTTTAGATTTTTGATAATAATATAATGCATCTTGTTTAGGGCCACCACCAAGATCTAAATCTGTATGCTGGCGATCATAACGTGCCATTAAATCAAAGTTGATCCAATCTAAAGGTGCATAATTAATATAGAAAGAAGCATCACGGTTTTTAAATTTGTCTCGTTCAGAGTTGCCTTCGAGTTTTTTATCCGCAGTAGAGATACCATGTTCTTGGTTTAACCCTAGAGCCAAAGAGTACATTAAGGTATCTGTTTGGCCTTGTGTTTGCACCGTTGTTTTAACATGTTCATAACTGCCACCTTCTAATGTTACTGTTGTCCGTTGTGGTCCACCTTTTTTTGTGAACATTTGAATGACACCTGCAGATGCGCTTGAGCCATACAATGTACTTTGAGGGCCTTTTAATACTTCAATGCGTTCTATATTTAATGTGTCTAATGTGCTAAAGTCAAACCCACGGCCAGCGCTGGATGGATTGTTGACAATCACCCCATCAATCATGACTAGAACGTTATCGCTACTCATGCCACGGATGAATGCGCCACTTAAACCATTGGCGCCACTTCTAGTAATATTGATGCCAGGTAATGTTGATAATGCATCACTAACACGTTGATATTGGCCATTTTCTAATTGTTGTTCAGAAATAACATTAATGGTGGAGCCAACAGTGTCTAGTTTTTGATCTGTACGGTTTGCAGTAAATACAATTTCATCTTTTTCTAAAGTCTGAGTAACACTTTGTTGATCATCATGTGTTTGTGCAAATGTTAAAGGCGTAACAAAAAAGATAGCACCCAGTGCCATATATAATGGGTTAAGTTTCATAAAATATCGAGTCCTAGTCCACGAGGAAATTAATCATAGGTCAACAAAGGTATTCCGACTTAGCTGTTTAAAGCATCACGATGGCGGGTCCGTGAGAGAATTACACTCTCTTCCCCTTTGTAGGTTGATAATTATACAAGAATTAATTTTTTTTATCTTTGATTAAGATTAAGATAAAAAATGGAGCACCTAGTAATGCTGTAATGACACCAACAGGCAGCTCAGAAGGTGCAAATAATAAGCGTGCGGCAAGATCTGCAATCACTAATATTCCACCACCTAAAAAAAGTACAGCTATCCATAAATAGCGGTGATCATTACCAATTAATTGACGAGTAATGTGTGGGATAACTAATCCTACAAAGCCTATCGGTCCACTGACTGCGATCATTGTTCCCATCATTAAACTCACTAAGAAAAATAGAGGGATAAATGTATAGGTTGGTTCAATACCACGGGTGAGAGCAATCGTATGTCCTGCATTGAGCAGATTAAGTTTGGGTGTTAATAATGCAATGATTATTGTACTGATTATCATAACAATTATTAAGGAGCTAATGTCATTATACCCAACATTAGTAATGGTTCCCATCATCCATTGCATCAGCCGATAGCTATCTTGTGGTCTGCCAATAGCTTGCATGATCATAACTAAGCTGCTGCAAAAAAAACTTAGAATGACGCCAACTAATAGTAAACGGGAGATGGATTCTAAGGCATTTTTATTCAGAACATAAATTAAGAATGTCATGAGTATTGCACCAATGAATGCAGCAAATGATAATCCAGAAAATATCCAAAGTGAAAAAGCAATCCCAGAATGTATATAAATAGCAGCACCTAATGCGCTGCCACTTGCAATGCCTAATGTGAAAGGTTCTGCTAATGGGTTACGTAATATTGCTTGGAAAACCATGCCAGAAATAGCAAGCATGGCACCAATTAACCAAGCAGTGATGATTCTAGGAACACGAATATTCCAAAAAATATTATGAATAGCAGGTAGGTCTTGCCATAACATTTTGGGAGAAATATTTTCCATAC
>NZ_MVDO01000059.1 GCF_002006755.1 Wohlfahrtiimonas larvae
AAGCAGTTATGATTCTAGGAACACGAATATTCCAAAAAATATTATGAATAGCAGGTAGGTCTTGCCATAACATTTTGGGAGAAATATTTTCCATACCAATGAATGGTGTGATCAGAAGAGATGTTATGCTTAATAAAACAAAAACCGTTATTGTCCATAAACGGCGCTGAGGAGAGATAGTTTTTACCAAAATATTACTCCTTGCTCACTTGTAGCTTCGGTAAATCGGTAGTTATATAAAGAAAAAAGATTATCTGAGTGAATAACTTCATGGCTTTGGCCATAAAATAGCTTTTGCCCATTTTGGATAGCTAAACAGTGTGTAAAGTAATGCATAACTTCATTGATATCATGGGTGACAGAAATAATAGTTTTATTCATTTCGATAGAGATATCATGGATGAGTTTTAATATTTCATGAGCTTGTTTAGGGTCTAAAAAATTTGTTGGTTCATCCAGAAAAATAATAGGCGTTTCTTGGCACAATGCCCCCGCAATAAATGCTCTCTGTCTTTCTCCGCCACTTAAATGGGATAATGGGGTGTTTTTATATTGTATCAATTCTGTTTTGGCTAGAATTGTATCAATGATGATGTGCTCTTTTTTTGTGAGAAAAAAGCCAAATTTTTGATAAGGAAATCTTGCATAAACACACCAATCCCATACAGAAATAGTTAGGTTAGGATGGGTTTGTGGAACATACGCAATAATTTTTGCAAGTTGTTTTCTAGATAAACTTTGAATGTTATGATCAAAATACTGTAATGATTGAAAAGATGCTGGAATCAATCGTAATAGGGCTTGCAATGTGGTGCTTTTACCTGCACCATTTGGGCCAATAATGGCAACTCGGCTCCCAGATTCAATATCAACAGATAAATGATTTAAACGAATTTTATTATGTGATTGAACAAATAGGTTTTTAACAGATAGAGCAATCATTAAAATGTATTATCCTTAATTTAGTCTATTTAATTCAAACGAAAACGAATAGGTTGATCAAAATAGCTGGAAGTTTTTTGACCATTACTAATTTTTGATTTTACCTTAAGCGATTTGACAGATTCTAGCGCACATTTATCTAAACGAGAAAAATTAGTGGATTGTATGATCTCTGTTTTGATTGAGTTACCATTATGATCGACATAAATTCTCACAATTGCTAAACCTTGTTCGCCGCGTCTACGGGAAATCAAAGGATAACAGCGTTGAATATTGCGAAGAATAGTTTGCTCGCTGTTACCATTGGCAAAGCCCGCAGGGCCATCTATAGCATTTTTACCTGTTCCACTACCAATCACATTGCGATTACCTAATCCAGTGCCTTTTTGATTGCGTGCGCTATTGGCAGGTTTTGTTGGTGATGCTATTTTTTGTGGAGCTATTTCTTTGGGGGGAGCTGCTGGTTTTGGATCTGTTTCAGGCTGAATGCTTTCTTGAATAACTAACTCAGTGTGTATTTCTGATATAGCCTCAGGTTCTTCAATTGGAGGTTCTTGTGTGGCATTTGGATATATCCAATCACTTAACTCAACGGTGATCACATATAATTCATTCTGATGCTGATATTTGGGTTGAAAAGTTGATTGTTCTGCATTTGATTGACTTAAACCTTCTGATGAAAAATCGGCCATCCATAATTCCTTTTCTGTATTTAAAAATACAAGAAAGAGTAGGCTATGGCACAAAATTACAAAAAGAATACTAAAAACTTTCATGAGTATTTATATTGGTTTAAAAAAAGGCTCATAGGATAGAAAAGGATCGTTAATGATGAAATGGATGATTATGTAGTATGCGCTGATGCTAAATAAAATTACAAAGCCTAAAATGAGTAAGGCATTAAATTTTTGCCACAATGACTGATTAGAAATATAGATTTGTATTGGTAAAATAATGATCATAGTGAACATAGTGATGTAACTATAAATCATGATATAAAGTGGG
>NZ_MVDO01000006.1 GCF_002006755.1 Wohlfahrtiimonas larvae
TGACAGTGTTGCAGAAACATTAACAAAGCGTCGATACTTTCCTGAATTGCATATGCTGAGTGATTATTATCGTAATCCTTTATACATTGAAGCATGCAAAACACAAATTGCTAAAAATTTAGAAGGTGTTGAGATTGAGGAGTTGGTATTATCTTATCATGGTATGCCAAAATCAACGTATGAAAAAGGTGACCCATATTATGATCAGTGTATTGAAACTACACGATTGATTACAGAATCATTAGGGCGCTCAGATATTAAGATTACAACAGTTTTCCAATCTAAATTTGGGAAAGAAGAGTGGTTACAACCTTATTCTTTTGAATATTTGCCAAGTTTGCCATCGAAAGGTGTAAAGCGTGTTGCTGTATTCTGCCCAGGATTTAGTGCGGATTGTTTAGAAACCATTGAAGAAATGGGTGTTGAGAATAGAGATTACTTTAAAGAGCAAGGCGGTGAATATTATCAATTCATTCCTTCTTTGAATACTGAATCTCTACACATAGAAATGATGAAGCAAATAATTGTGGATTCAAATTAGTTTTACTGCTTAAGGAGCATAATTAGATGAATAAAATCAATGCTATTGTTGTCGGCTCTGGTAACGTAGGTTTAAAAGTTATCGATGTTTTGTTAAATACGAATGATTTCAATTTAGTAGGTGCGATTCGCCGTAGTGGTGAGCCAATTGCTGAATATCCTAATATTGAAGTGAAGAAATCTGTAGATGAATTTAGCGAAAAGATAGACGTAGCATTCTTGGCAATCCCAACACGTGAAGTGCCTAAGCAAGCTAAAGAGTTTTTAGCGAAAGGTATTCACACTGTAGATAGCTATGATATTCACTCTAATATTTTGGATGTTAAAACTGAATTAGCAGAAGTTGCAAAGAAATATAATGCTGTTGCTGTTGTTTCTTCAGGTTGGGATCCCGGTACAGACTCAATTGTGCGTGCAATGTTGATTGCTATGGCGCCACGCGGTATGACTTACACAAACTTTGGTCCAGGCATGAGTATGGGGCATACAGTTGCTGTTAAAGCGATCGAAGGTGTTCAAAATGCATTATCAATGACTATGCCAACAGGCGCAGGGGTGCATCGCCGTTTAGTTTATGTTGAATTGGCGGAAGGTGCTAGTCGTGACGTGGTGGAAAATGCAATTAAAACAGATCCATATTTTATTAATGATGAAACTCATGTTCGTTTTGTAGATGATGTGGATGCATTGAAAGATGTAGGGCATGGTGTTGAATTAACACGCAAAGGCGTTTCAGGTTCTACAGGCAACCAAAACTTTATGTTTAAAATGTCTATTGATAATCCTGCATTGACGGCGCAAGTGATGGTTTCAAGTGGCCGTGCGGCAACTCGCTTACAAAGTGGTGCTTATACCTTGATTGAAATTCCAATGGTGGATTTCTTGGAAGGCGAGCGTGATGAATGGATTAAAGCGTTGGTATAATTCACTGAATCAAATATTTTTGAACTGATTCAATGAGATTAATATGATAATCTGCCATTCTATGGCAGATTTTTTTATTGTTAGAGTTCATTAAATAATAAGGATAAAAAGATGTATCGTTATATTATGATTGTACTCATACAGCTTTTAAGTGTTTCTAGTGGTGTATTTGCCAAAAATTTAGATGAACAGTTTTTATTATTAGCAGAGGGAAAGCCACAGGATCAACGGTGCTTTGATGTTGAATCACCTTTTCTATACTGTTTGAATAAGAATAGCGATCATAAATTTGTGTTCATGGATGCTCAAGGTCGGGAAATTTATCAAATATATTGGTTTGATAATGGTCCTGATATTGCGAGTGAAGTTTTATATCGCATTTATAAGAATGGAAAAATTGGTTATGCCTCGAGCATCACAGGTCAGATTTTGATCGAGGCAAAATATGATTGTGCTTATCCTTTTAGTGAGGGTAAGGCAAAAGTTGGCATTAGATGCAAAATTGAGAGTGATGGAGAACATTCATCTTGGATCGGTGGACAATGGCAATGGATTGATCATCCATTACTGAATAATCAATCAGAGATTGAATAAGAGAATGGAACAACGGATGAAGATTAAATACGTATTAAGTTTAATGATGCTCATTTCACCATGGAGTTTTGCTGAAAATTGGCATACCGTTCAAAAACCAACTAATGAACCGACAAAAATCTATGGTAGTTATGCCAATGGTTGTTTCTCAGGTGGTAAAGTTATGCCTATTGTTGGGGAAGGTTTTCAGCAAGTACGTCCCAGCCGTAATCGTCATTATGGCGATGAGTCGCTGTTAGTATTCATTGAATCATTAGGAAAATATGCAAAAGCTCAGAATAAGATTGTAATTTTGGGAGATTTATCACAACCTCGTGGTGGCCCTATGAATTTCGGTCATTCCAGTCATCAAATTGGTTTAGATGTGGATATCTGGTTTGAATCAATTGGTAAAAATGGATTATCACCGAAGCAGGTAGAAGGTCTAGAAACGCCATCTTTAGTAGATATGAAGAACGGTGTTATTTCTAAGTATTGGCAACCATATTATCGTGATTTGATTCATCAGGCTGCCTTGTATCCTAAAACAGAACGTATTTTTGTGAATCCTGTGATCAAAGCTTATTTGTGTGAAACAGAAAAAGATAAAAGTTGGTTATACAAAGTTCGTCCTTGGTTTGGGCATGATTCACATTTTCATGTACGTTTAGTTTGCCCAAAAAATCAAAAGGATTGTGAGCCACAATTCCCCGTTGCTAAAAATTCAGGCTGTGATGAGGATTTACAAAATTGGGTGAAAGATCAAGCAGACTTAGCATTAGGCATTAAAAAGCCAGCAGTTTCTAAAGGAAAATCAGTATCTAAAATTATGCCAAAAATGTGTCAGAAAATTCTCAATCAATAGGAATATTATTCATGTGTAAAAAAATTGGTGTGATGATAGGCGGATTAGTTTTGATTATTATTAGCTATATTTGGCTTATTAAAAAAGCGGAATCCTATTTTTTTTATCCTGATGATATAGATTATGGTTTATCTCCCACACAACAAAATTTACAATTTGAAGTTGTTAATATTAGCAGCATAAATGGAATTCAATTAAATGGTTGGTTTGTACCTGCTGTGATTAATGAGGCGGGGGGACAAGATGCAACTCAAGCAAAAGGTACTGTGATTCATGTGCATGGTAATGCTGCCAATATCACGAATCATTGGTCATTTATTTCTTGGTTGCCGAGCCAAGGTTATAATGTTTTAACCTTTGATTATCGTAGTTATGGTCAGTCTGATGCCATTGAGCCCACAATTAAAGGATTATATGAAGATACCAATGCGGTGATTCATTATGTATTAAATCGTAGTGATCTTGAAAATATGCCAGTCTTTATGCTGGGGCAAAGTTTAGGTGGCAATAATACTTTAGCTGCTTTGGCAAAAATGTCGCCTAAATCAAGAGAAAGAATCTGTGCGGCAGTGATTGATTCTACATTTTATTCGTACAGTCTTATTGCAAATGATAAAGTTTCTGGTGCAGGCATCTTGCTTGCTAATGAATATAGCGCAAATGTATCTTTATCAGTTTTAAGTGATCTACCTATACTATTTTTACATGGTAAGAAGGATCGGATTATCCCATATCAGCACAGTGAGCAATTATATGCTCTACAGACGGATAATCGTGCTTTATTGCTTGTGGAAGGTGCGGACCATTTAGCCGCACTTTATCGTCCAATATTTGGCGAACGATATATCAATGAAGTGGCTCGGTATTTGGATTTAGAGCGACAAAAGTGCGTACAAAAGTAATGAATGACCCATAAAAAATGCTTAATGAAGGTACATTAAGCATTGAGAATATTAAAGGCTATGAGAAATTATTGTTTTAACATTTCTTTAATTAAGCGGACGCGGCGAGTGATTTCATCCCAATTGCCAGCTTCGATAAGTTTTTTATCCACCATCCAACTCATGCCACAAGCAATGACGCGTTCTGTTGCTAAATAACTTTGGAAGTTTTCATTATTGATACCACCAGTTGGGATAAAGTGGATATCTTGATAGGGAGCCATTAGTGCTTTAATCATAGGAATTCCACCAGAAATTTCTGCAGGGAAAAATTTCATCGTGGTTACATTGTAGTTTAAAGCCATCTCGATGGCGGATGGGTTGTTAACACCAGGCAAGATAGGCATACCTAAATCCTGAGCTGTTTGGATGGTTCTAGGATTACAACCAGGTGCCACTAAAAAGTCGGCGTCAGAGGTGAATGCAATTTTTGCTTGTTCTGCATTCAAAACGGTTCCTGCGCCTACTGTTAAATCGGGATAATGATCTTTGATGGCTTTTAAAATATCTGATGCTTCTTTAGTACGAAATGTAACTTCAAGAATAGGAAGTTCTTCACGGATTAAGATTGTTGCAAGCTTTAAGCCATCTTGGATATCATTGATCATCGCGATGGGAACAACAGGTTGGTTGTGGAAAATTGTATCGAGATTTTTCATATTTGGAGTTCTTTTTGTCAAAATTGTATTGTATAGAAAGATTTTAAAACCTAAGTAATAATGCTGTAAAAATAGTCAATGATCATTAGGTTGCCTCTTATATAGATAATCATTAGTTTGATTAAATTTTAGTCAAAATGCTTTCCACAAGAACTGTGGATAACTTTGTGAATAATAAAAAAAACTATGCTATAAGGTGCATGGTTATTTGAGGTCAAGAGAGTGATCATTAATTGATCAGAAAAATATAAATTTTACATATCAATAAGTTATATTTTAAGTCGCGTTGACAACTCTTGACATTTGTTTGTGCTAGTTTCTATCGAATCTATAGAATGGTTGTTTATAAGTCAAGTGTTATATTGTGTAATTAATAGGCTTGTCATCAGTTTTCTGTTTTTACATATTGCTCTGATAGAATAGCAACTTTGTACTTTGAATGATAATAACGGTTTTTTATGAATAATTTTACGATTGTAATTCCTGCAAGGTTAAATTCAACACGCTTGCCCAATAAAATGATGTTATTGATCGGTGATCAACCTGTTATAGAGCATACTTGGCGACAAGCAATGTCAGCTCAAGCTAAAAAGGTTATCGTGGCAACAGATGATCAATCCATTTTTGACCATATGAAATCTATAGGCGCAGAAGTGGTCATGACATCGAAATCGCATCCTACAGGGACGGATCGTCTAGCCGAAGTTGCGATGTTATGTGGTTTTGATGATGAAAAGATTATTGTCAATTGGCAAGGAGATGAACCGTTTTTGCCTTTTGAATTCATAGAAAAGGTTGCCAATAAGCTGGAAGATAATCCAAAAGCTGCCATGAGTACATTGGCAACTAGAATTGATAGTTGGGAAGATTTTTTTAATGCCAATGTTGTTAAAGTGGTGCATGGCCATTCTGATGAGGCGTTATATTTCTCACGTGCGCCAATCCCATTTCCTCGCGGTGTAGAAAAAGGCACAGGGGAATTACCTGCAAACGTACAGCCATTACGACATATTGGTGTTTATGCTTATCGTGCTTTCTTTTTGAAAGAATATCCTAAATTAAAACCCTCACTATTAGAACAATCAGAATCTTTAGAGCAATTACGAGCATTATCTAATGGGTATTCGATTGTTGTTGAGCATATGGACACAATTCCTCCTGTAGGTATTGATACAGAAGCAGAACTAGCATTAGCACGACAATGGTATAATGCCGAGCAATCCATCATTAAATAAGGTTATCTTTATATGTCAATACAATATTTTTTGCCACAGCGCTTGAGTTCATGGTGTATCCGTAAGCTCACAAGAATTCGTACTGTTTGGTTTAAAAATTTATTCATTAGAGTTTTTTCTAAATTGTATGCAATCAACTGGGCAGAGAGTAAATATCGTTCACCTGATGATTTTAAAACCTTTAATGAGTTTTTTACACGTCAATTAGAATCAGGGGCAAGGCCAGTTGCTGAATCGCCTTTAGTATCACCTGCTGATGGTAAAATTGCTGCGTGTGGACAATTGGAGAATACTCGTTTTGTGAAAGCAAAAGGGCATGATTTTACGGTAGAAAGTTTAATCGCAGATCCTGAATTGGCAAAAGATTTCTCAGATGGTAGTTTTGCAACAGTTTATTTATCACCAGCAGATTATCACCGCGTGCATATGCCTGTAAAAGGTAAATTGCTTCGTACAATTCATGTTCCTGGAAAGTTATACAGTGTTTCACTCAAAACAGCTGCACAAATTCCTACGTTGTTTGCAGAAAATGAGCGTTATGTCTGTGTATTTGAAACTGAATATGGCAAGATGATTTTAATTCTTGTCGGTGCTATCAATGTTTCAAGTATTGCAACTGTTTGGGGTGGAGATGTCACGCCACCTTATGGGCGTGTAATTGATTATCAAATATATGATCGTGACATTGAATTAGATAAAGGCGCTGAAATGGGTCGCTTTAATATGGGATCTACAGCAATAGTTTTATTAGAAAAGAATGATTCAGTAGTATTGAACGATCTTTTAAAAGAAGGAACGGCCATCAAAATGGGCGAAACGTTATATAAGTTTTGCAATTTAGAAACAGAAAGCTTATAATTCAGCGCTTGTATTTTTAGCGAAATACATTCCTTGTCTTACAGAAAATTCTGAAGACTTTATTTGTTTAATAAATCCATAAGGAATTATGAATATGCGTCATTATGAAGTTGTATTCCTTGTTCACCCAGATCAAAGCGAACAAGTACCAGCAATGATTGAGCGTTATCGTTCAGTTGTTACTAATGAAGGTGGTCAAATTCACCGTTTAGAAGATTGGGGTCGTCGTCAATTGGCTTACCCAATTCAAAAATTACACAAAGCTCATTATGTTTTAATGAACATTGAATGTAATGATCTTGCTCTTGAAGAATTACAAGGCATTTTCCGTTTCAATGATGCGATTTTACGTCACATGATTATTCAGAAAGAAGAAGCAGTTACTGAAGCATCAGTATTGATGAAACCACAGCGTGAAGATCGTGCAAACGATGAATCTTCAGAAGCTGCGGATGAAGAATAATCACATCATTTAACTAAAGGAATTTTAATATGTCACGTTATTTCCGTCGTAAAAGATTCTGCCGTTTTACAGCAGAAAATGTAAAAGAAATTGATTACAAAGATATCAATACCTTAAAAAACTATATTACTGAAACTGGGAAAATTATCCCAAGTCGTGTAACTGGAACGCAAGCGCGTTATCAGCGTCAATTAGCGACTGCGATCAAGCGCGCTCGTTACATTGCATTGCTTCCATATTCAGATCAGCATTAATTTTAAGGAGCAATCATGCAAGTTATTTTATTAGAAAAAATCAACAAGTTGGGTAAACTTGGTGATACAGTTGAAGTAAAATCTGGTTATGCTCGTAACTTTTTATTACCATTAGGTAAAGCTACTGAAGCAACTCCAGCAAATATCGCTAAATTAGAAGAGCAACGTGCTGAGTTAGAAGCTAAGCAAGCTGCAATTTTGGCTGATGCAACTGAGCGCGGCGAAAAATTGAACGGTATTGTAATTACTATGTCTGTGAAAGCAGGTACAGAAGGCCGTTTATTCGGTGCTGTAACTAGCCAAGATATCGCTGAAGCAGTAACAAATGCAGGTGTTAAATTAGAAAAACGTGATGTTCGTATTGCTGATGGTTCAATCCGTAGCATTGGTGAGCACGCTGTAGTTTTAACATTACACCCAGATGTAATCGTAAATATTCAAGTGAACGTTGTTGCTGAGTAATTTACTCTAATAATTATTTTCACTGATACTGATAGCCCCGTCAATAGACGGGGCTTTTTTGTTCTTATAAATCGGTTACAATCTTAATATAAATTATAAATAGTTGAGGATTGTATCATTGAGAAGAAACTATATTACGCGGGTTCGTTTAGGTATTGCGCTTTATAATGCTTGTATTCGCGATGGATACTCATTGAATCGTTTTATCCGCGATATTTTGGCTGGGATTACAGTGGGTATTATTGCGATTCCATTGGCAATGGCATTAGCAATTGCTAGCGGTGTACCACCACAATATGGTTTATATACAGCTGGCGTTGCTGGGATGGTGGCAGCATTGGCAGGTGGATCAAAGTTAAGTGTTTCAGGCCCTACTGCTGCATTCATTGTAATTTTATTGCCCGTATCTCAGCAATTTGGGCTACAAGGGTTATTAGTTGCAACATTGTTATCAGGTATTATATTGACGATTATGGGGCTGGCTCGTATTGGTCGGGTTATTGAGTATATTCCTTTACCTGTAACATTGGGATTTACAGCAGGAATTGCAATTACGATTGCAAGTATGCAGTTTGTGGATTTTTTTGGCTTAACGCCAACAGTAGCATCAGATGATTTCATTACACGAATTATGATGATTATCTCATCTTTGTCAACGTTACAATGGGGAGATACCTTAGTAGGCTTGACAACCTTAGGGGTATTAGTCCTATGGCCTAAACTGAGAATCAATTTTCCGGGGCATTTACCTGCAATTATTGCAGGTTTACTTGTTATGCTGATTTATCAGTGGTTGGGATATGATATCCAAACAATTGGCAGTAAGTTTAGTTATATTCTGCCAAATGGTGATGAAGGTAAAGGTATTCCACCTGTGTTGCCATCATTTGTTTTGCCCTGGAATATTCCTGCTGAAACGGGCAATTTTCAATGGACATGGAAGAATATTTCAGCGCTATTACCGGCGGCATTTTCGATGGCGGTATTGGGTGCAATAGAATCTTTATTATGCGCTGTTATCTTAGATAATATGACGCGTATAAAGCATAATCCAAATAGTGAATTATTGGGGCAGGGATTGAGTAATGTTGTTGCTCCTTTTTTTGGTGGTATTACATCCACAGCTGCAATAGCACGTTCAGCTGTTAACTTCAAAGCAGGCGCAACATCGCCAGTTTCAGCAATTGTTCATTCATTATTTGTATTGGCTGCCTTGTTATTTTTTGCACGATATTTATCTTATTTACCTTTGGCTGCGATGGCTGCTTTACTGTTTATGGTTGCATGGAATATGAGTGAAGCAAAAAAAGTTAAAGAGATTATTCAAAAAGCTCCTAAAGGGGATATTGCAGTACTATTGGTATGTCTATTTTTAACAGTATTTTTTGATATGATCATTGCCATTTCAATTGGTGTGGTTTTAGCTGCTTTATTATTCATGAAAAATATTGCTGATTTAACTAAACTTACAGAAATTGATTGTG
>NZ_MVDO01000060.1 GCF_002006755.1 Wohlfahrtiimonas larvae
GAAAAATCGGCCATCCATAATTCCTTTTCTGTATTTAAAAATACAAGAAAGAGTAGGCTATGGCACAAAATTACAAAAAGAATACTAAAAACTTTCATGAGTATTTATATTGGTTTAAAAAAAGGCTCATAGGATAGAAAAGGATCGTTAATGATGAAATGGATGATTATGTAGTATGCGCTGATGCTAAATAAAATTACAAAGCCTAAAATGAGTAAGGCATTAAATTTTTGCCACAATGACTGATTAGAAATATAGATTTGTATTGGTAAAATAATGATCATAGTGAACATAGTGATGTAACTATAAATCATGATATAAAGTGGGATTTTAATAGAATTTAGCTGATAAGGTAGAGTTGTAATTGCTTGTAATATATTGTCTATGGAGAAGGTTTGTAAGTATTTTTTAAAAGTGAATAATCCTTGTCCAAATGGAATATTTAACTCTGTCAATACTAAATGAGTATTAAAGCTGAGTAATAATAGTGCGGTGAGAAAAATAGTCGGTATCAATGCTAAGAGCAGTCGGCTTAATATATGATATTTGAATGCAAAAATCCTGATATATATAATGAGTAAAAAGAGCGCAATGAATATTGTGCTTGCGATGAATATGAGTTCTCGCTGTTGATAGATTGTTAAATAGCTACTAACTTGTGTAAAACTTGTTTTAAAGTTTAATTTATATTGAAAATAGAAGAGGGTAGTGGCTACAACGCCTATAATCATGAGCCATGCACAGAGTGATAATGCTAAGAAGCGCGAGAATTTTGTTTTTGATTTTTGGTCACGATATTTCACCATATTAGCTCTTCTATTGATGATTGGATCAATCATTGTAGACGAAGAATCATCAACTGTTCCATCAAAAGATAAAACAGTTGAGTGATATTTGATCAAAATTATTTAACTTTCCATTTTAAAACTTGTTTTGCGCCTAATGGAATCAAGTGCTCGTTCTCTAAGTATGAATATGATTCTGGCGGTGTCCAATCTTCACGTACAAGAGTGATCATTTCTGTATTTCTTGGTAGACCATAGAAGTCTGCACCATAATGGCCTAAGAATGCTTCTAATTTATCCAATGCATTCATGTGTTCAAATGCTTCTGCATAATGAGAAATTGCAGTGAGGGCAGAGTAGCAACCTGCGCAGCCACAGCTGCTTTCTTTAGCACTTTGAGCATGCGGTGCACTATCTGTACCAATAAAAAATTTTGGATTGCCACTTGTTGCCGCTTCAATCAATGCTTGGCGATGAGTTTCACGTTTCAAAATAGGTAAACAATATAAATGAGGTTTAATGCCACCTGATAACAATGAGTTGCGATTGAATAAAAGATGCTGTGGGGTTAATGTTGCGCCTACATTGTTATTAGCGGCTAAAACAAATTCGACTGCATCTTTAGTTGTAATGTGTTCTAACACAATTTTTAAAGTTGGTATTTTTGTGTGCAATGGTTTCAATTCTTGTTCAATAAAAGTTGATTCACGATCAAAAATATCAATTTCAGGATCACTTGCTTCTCCGTGAATGAGTAAAGGTAATCCAATTTCAGCCATTTTTTCAAAAACTGGATAAAGATTGCTCAAAGAAGAAACGCCAGCTGTAGAGTTTGTTGTTACGCCTGCTGGATATAATTTTACAGCATGGACAATGCCAGAAGCTTTAGCATCTTCAATGATGTCAGCTGTTGTATCAGGCGTTAAGTACAAAGTCATGAGTGGCTGAAAATCGGAACCTTCAGGGATATGTTTTTGGATGCGAGCATAATAAGCTTCAGCATCTTGGCGATTTTTTATAGGCGGTGTGGTGTTAGGCATAACAATAGCGCGCTTAAAACTTTGTGCAGCATGTGGTACTGTAGTTTTTAACGCATCATGATCACGAAGGTGAATGTGCCAATCATCAGGGAAAGTGATAGTCATTTGATTTGTCATGAAAAACTCCTAGGATAAAAGGGAAGTCGTAAATTTTGTAAAAGCTTTTTTTAAAAAAGGTGATGCATACTATACTATGCCTTTTTTCGGATAGGAATGAACAAGAGGAGGGCAAATGAAACAGCTCTATATAATTAATGGAAAACCAGCATCTTTGTGGCAAAAAGTATTATTTGCACTCGCGACAATTGGTTTTTTAATTTTAATCATTCCATTGGGGCTTGGAATTTTAGCAATTGGTGCTATTCTTACTGTCGTTTTTTATGTGTATCTTTATTGGAAGATACGAAAAATTAAAAAAATGTTAGGTGCTCAAGAGGCGCAAGCGTATCAACAGCAAAATAGTACCCAAAATACGAATCAAAGGAGAGAGGGAACCATTGATGGAGAATATAAAGAGTTGTAATTGTCTTAGTTTTTGATTTAAGACATAACATATGTCTTTCTATTTTCTTAAATTTATGCTTTGATACTGCACTAAATTTACAACGCAAGATGGAGATGTTTTGAATGAATAATAATAATCCAACCGTATTTAAGAATTTCACACCTTACGTTTTATCTGAAGGTGAAGATTATATGAATGATGCTCAGAAAGAACATTTCCGTGGCATCCTTAATGGTTGGCGTGCACAATTGATGCAAGAGAGTGAGAAAACTGTCTCTAATATGCAAAATGATGGCGCAACAATTTTGTCTGATCCTAATGATCGTGCAAGCCAAGAAGAAGAATTTTCCTTAGAATTACGTACGCGTGATCGCGAGAGAAAGTTACTCGCTAAAATTGAGAAAACATTGCACAAACTCACAATTGATGATTATGGTTATTGTGAAACATGTGGGATAGAAATTGGTATCAAGCGTTTAGAAGCTCGTCCAACAGCTGAGTTGTGTATCGATTGTAAGGAAATTGAGGAGCAGAAAGAAAAATCTGGGGTTTTGTAAAAAAAAAGTTGACACCCTGAATTTTTTTGATATTATGCATCACCTCAGTTAGACGAACTAACTTCAAAACAGAGATGTCCCTATCGTCTAGAGGCCTAGGACACTGCCCTTTCACGGCGGCAACCGGGGTTCGAATCCCCGTAGGGACGCCAACTTAAATGTTGGTGATTTTGAAGTTAAGCGCACCAGATTATCTGGGGCTATAGCTCAGCTGGTAGAGCGCTTGCATGGCATGCAAGAGGTCGACGGTTCGAAACCGTCTAGCTCCACCAAGTACGATGTCCCCATCGTCTAGAGGCCTAGGACACTGCCCTTTCACGGCGGCAACCGGGGTTCGAATCCCCGTGGGGACGCCAATTTTAATTGGTTGATTCAGTAGTAACTCTTTTAGATGGAGTATAAAAATCTAAAATATACGTCCCTATCGTCTAGAGGCCTAGGACACTGCCCTTTCACGGCGGCAACCGGGGTTCGAATCCCCGTAGGGACGCCAACTTATCTCTAGTGAGTTGGTGGATTCGCAGAGTATTAACTCATTGGAAGAGTATAAAAGCCTAATTTGTCCCTATCGTCTAGAGGCCTAGGACACTGCCCTTTCACGGCGGCAACCGGGGTTCGAATCCCCGTAGGGACGCCAACTTTAATTGGTTGATTCAGTAGTAACTCTTTTAGATGGAGTATAAAAATCTAAAATATACGTCCCTATCGTCTAGAGGCCTAGGACACTGCCCTTTCACGGCGGCAACCGGGGTTCGAATCCCCGTAGGGACGCCAAATTTTAGAAGCCTGCACTTTGTTGCAGGCTTTTTGCTATGAGGAGAAATAAACATGCATGAAGATGAATTTGATTATGGTCCAAGTAAGAGCCAATTAAAGAGAGAGGCGGATGCGAAGCAGGCATTGGGCACGACTTTAATTCAGTTGTCTAAAAATGATTTAGAGAGCTTGGATTTACCTGATACTTTATTAGATGCAGTGTTGTTAGCACAAGAGATGCGTAATGATTCATCTTTAAAGCGTCAGAAGCAATTAATTGGTAAGTTAATGCGCCAATTTGATGATGAAGATTATGCGCGCTTGGCAAAGCGATTAGAATATATGCGTTCAGGCAGTGAACAGCAAAAAATGGTGGAGAAGTGGGTAGAGAATAAAGTTGAGCGTTTACTTAATCAAGATTCCTCTGTTAATAATGAAATTGTTGAGCAATTGGAGGAAATTGATTTTCAGTATATGCGCCAATTAGTTCGTAATTCTATTAACGAGATCAAAAAAGGTGGAAAATCTCGTAGTAGAACTTTGTTATTTAGGTATTTGCGTGATAAATTTGAAGAAAAGGCATAGTGAAAGTCAAAATTATAGATATAATGACCCCCTATAATAGTTTCTCTGCAAGTTAGATAATGGAATATAACAATGGCAAATAATTTTAAAATCATGGTGGTTGACGATAGTAGTACTGTTCGTAAAACAGCAGAATTGATCTTATCTAAGGAGGGATTTGATGTTGTTTCAGAGATTGATGGTTTTAATGCTTTGTCTCATCTAGAAGAAGTTAAGCCAAACTTAATTTTTATGGATGTCATGATGCCAAATTTAGATGGATATGATACTTGTCAAATCATTAAAGGTTCACCATCAGAGCTATCTAAAACGCCAGTGATTATGTTGACTAGTAAGGATGGTGCTTTTGATAAAGCGCGCGGTCAATTAGCAGGCTGTGATGCATTTATTACTAAGCCATTCACTCGTGATGATTTAATCAGCGTCATCGAAAAATTTAAATAATAAAGGTTTTTTCTGTGATTGAAGAGAGTGAAGCTGTGACTATTACTAGCCAGCCAATTCATAATCCTTATGAAAAACAAAGAAAGCAAATTGCAATGGCTTTCTTTGTTTTTGGCATTTTGTTAGTAGGATTTATTATTTTTGCATTTATTAGTTTGCCAAAATATCAAACGAATCAGGATGTTGAAAAATTGTCTCAAGCTTATGATGCTATTAGAGATATCGACAGTTATATTAGTGTCCAAACCCAAGGTGGGCATTTAAGTGAAACCTTGTTGAAGGATAAAATTCAAAGTGTGACTGATATTTTAAATAGTGTTGCTAGTGATGAAGTACATAATGTTCAAGTGATATGGAATGGCTTTAAGCAACAAGTGTCTGAGCAATCAATTACGCTAGATACTATGAATGATGCCATTCAATTAAAATTGCGTGTAGATAGCGCAAGTCAATCTTTATATCAAACATTATTATCAGTTTCTCAGCAGCTTTCAGAGGCACGCTCTGTGAGTTTAGAAACAGTGAGATATATTGATCGATTGGCAAATTCAGTTGTTAATTTACATGCCAATATTACACGTATGATTAATAGTCAATCACAAATGGATATTAAAACCATTTCAGAGCTGACAGATAGTTTATCGGTAGTTCAAAAAGGTTTAAATGTTTTAATGTTGGGTTCTCCAGCAGATGCGATACAGAGCATTAAAGGAACGCTAGAAGAAGAAAATATTATTGAATCACAATTTATTTTTAATCAATTGGCTAGAGACGTTTCTAATCTAATTAAAGATGCTAGTGGCATTATGATGTTGAATCAAATGAAAACACGGTTACAAGAAGAAAAAGATCATATTCAAAGTTTATTACAAGCAACGATTGACCACGCATATGTTTCTCAACAGTCATATATTCAGGTGACTAATCAGTCGGTGTTCTTAATTTCATTAGTCGCTTCAATTGGCACGGTGTTATTTTTTATTATTTTCTCATTTTTATTTTTAAGATTAAATCGATCTCGTTTATCGATTGCATCAGAAAAAGATGCAAGAGGGCAGAGAATTGATGAAGTTATGGCCATTGTTGAGCGATTTATTATTTTGCGTAATCGTTTGTTGCCTCAGTTATCAATCATTACTTCTTTGAATGATGAAAGTGAGCGTATTTTGAATAAAGGTAGAGAAGTTCGTCAATCTGCAACAAGTTTTAATTATTTAGTAAAGGAAATGGAGCGAACTTACGATTATTTAGAGCAAGCCTTAACTCATGATTTATCCTTGTTAAAGCAGGGGGAGCTAAATGCTAATTTAGATGAGTTGAGAACAACTTTAAAAGGTCAGCTGCAATTTTTTACAGAACAGAAGAAAGAATTAATTGGCATGAAACATTGTTCATTATTGATTGATGAATTTTTTTCTAATGTTGTCAGTAATACAAATGACTCGGTGGTCGCATACCGTGAAGTTGAAGAAGAATTGATGTTAATTATTTCAGAAATTGATCAGTTAAATAGAGACTTGAAGGAATAATAATGAGTGATAATGTAATTGAACTAACTGATGCAGAAGTGGTTGAAGAGTTAAAAAATATTGTGCAAAGTTTGCGTGATACATTAGAAACTCTGTTAGAAAACTCAGATGATGAAGAGCAAGAAAAAGATAATATTAGTATTGCTTTAGAGGAAATCTCTAATGTCTTTGCGGTCTTGAATTGGCAAAAGGCTGTAAATTATACACAACAGGCTTTGGAGAAAGTACCAGAGCTATCGGCCTTTGGTGAAGATGCAGCTGAAGACTTTTTGTTACGTTATTGTCTAATTTTAGAGCAAAGCATTGATGATTTTATGGATTCAGGTCTGATCATTGAAGCTGAAATTGTTACTGACTATAGCAGTGATATAGATGATAAAGCTCATGATGAAATTAATGTCACCTTATTAAAGGTTTTGAGAACACTCTATCAGCGACAACTGTTATCATTGATAAAAAATACAGACAAAATAGTGCCATTGAATGCTTTAAATGCATTGAGTCGTGATATTTCTTCAGTATTACCTGTTTTGAATGCTAGAGATTGGCTATTGTTATCATTTTATGTGCAAGCATTATTAAAAAATGAGCAAACTTGTAATGTGGATACACATAGAATTTTGGCGCAGCTAGATGGCAGATTGTCTCAGCTGTTAGCTAAAAATAACATTGATACAGAAATTTGTGACGATCTTGTTAAAGTGATCCATTCTTTAAATGAAGGTACGGATTTCATAGAGAATAACGTATTAATGCAAGATGTTTATTCAATTTCACCATTAGTTTATAAGCGTTTTGGATCTGCATTGAAAGATGAACTTGTCAAAATTCATGAACAATTAGAGCGAGTTTATTTAGATCAAGCCCAGCGTTTACGTTTAGCAGATTCACTGCCATTTTTAGAAAAACTAATTAATGTTTTGAGTTTTATGGGATTGAAACGCTTGTCATTATTGACTGATGATCTATTGAAATCGTTCCGCCAATTAATTGAGGCTCCTGTAGACAATGTTCAGTTTAATGAAATAGTAAGTGAGTTTTGGGTATTAGAGTCCTTTTTATCTGATTTATGGAGCCATCGTAGCCAAACGGTACCATTATCTTATAATGAAACTAAAAATTGGGCTTATATCAGTGCGAAGCAGTCCGCATTAAAGTTATTTGTCTCTCAATATCGTAAGATTCGTGAGCAAACCATGAATAATAAAGATGTGGATGAGTTGAAAAAACTACAGCAGAGCTTATTTGATACAGTTAAAGCAGAAACAATGTTGTCCATTGCTCATGGTTTAACACGATACTTTGTGGATGAATTTATTTTGGTGGCTTTATCTAAAGAAGATTTATTAGAGGTCACTCTGGCGATCGAATATATTAGTAATATGAATTTTGAAAATCGTGAAGTTGCTGAGGATGTTATCCATGATGCCAAAGTGATTTTACAAAAACATCAAGATAGTATTTCAATGATTACTACTGTGCCAGATTTTGATCAAGATCTAATTAATGCATTTTCAGATGACTTAGGAAGTCTAGAAGTCGAATTTAATGAAATTATGAAACATCCTATTGATGAAAAGTCCTATGAGGATTTGATACGTATTGCACATACTTTTCGCGGTAATGCAAATATTGTGGGATTAGATGATGTTGTACACTTAGCAACGGCACTAGAGAATAATATGCGCACTAATCATAATTATGATGCAGCTAAAATAGATTTATATCATCAGGCATTTATTGGTATTATTGAGCAATTTAGAGCATTTTTGCAAAAGCATAGTTAGGAGTCTGAATGTCTGAAATGATCAGCTTAAAGGATGTTTCGCTATCGTTTGGACAGCGTATCATTTTTGATAATATTTCTGTCACCATTCCTAAAGGTAAAATTACCGCAGTAATGGGACCGTCAGGGACAGGAAAAACAACTTTATTAAAACTAATGACTAAACAAATTTTACCTCAGTCAGGTGAGATTACAGTCATGGGGAAAAACTTAGAACAATTATCTCGTAATCAGTTATTTGATTTACGCAAGCAAATGGGGCTATTGTTTCAATCAGGTGCATTATTTACTGATATGTCAGTTTTTGATAATGTAGCCTTTGCATTGCGTGAGCATACTCAGTTGTCTGAAGAGCTGATTAATACTTTGGTTCTATTGAAATTGGAGGCTGTTGGCTTAAGGGCATTGAAAGATGCTAAACCTTCCTCTCTTTCAGGAGGGCAGGCTCGCCGTGTTGCTTTAGCGCGTGCGATCGCCTTAGACCCTCAGTTATTATTATATGATGAGCCCTTCACAGGACAAGATCCTATCTCTATGGGTGTGTTAATACGTTTGATTAAAAATCTGAATGATGCTTTGGATTTAACTAGTATTATTGTTTCTCATGATGTTGAAGAAGTACTAAGTATTGCCGATTACGTTTACATTTTAAGCGGTGGTAAAATTATTGCACATGGTACTGCAGAAGAGATCAAAGCTGATCAAAATATTTGGGTTCAACAGTTCATACAAGGTTTATCAGATGGGCCTGTGCCATTTAATTTACCCACAACTGCTTTGAAGGATGAGTTATTATCATGAAGTTTATTGAAGCAATTGGGCAAAAAACAATACGGTTGATCAGTTCGTTAGGAGATAGCGTTGTTTTCTTTTTTGCGATCATCCGCCATTTTACCTATCTATTTCAGAAGCCAAGTTTATTTGTTCGTCAAGTCTATCAATTAGGTATTTTGTCATTACCTATAATCTTACTATCAGGGCTATTTATCGGTATGGTATTAGCCTTTCAAGGTTATGTGAACTTGGTACGTTTTGGTGCAGAAGCTTCCGTGGGGACAGTTACAGCATTGGCGCTCTTTCGTGAGTTAGCATCAGTGTTTACTGCGCTATTATATACAGGGCGGGCATGTTCATCATTAACGGCCGAAATCGGTCTAATGAGAGCTACAGAGCAATGGTCGAGTTATGAAATGATGGCTGTGGATCCGTACCGTTATATTTTATTACCACGTTTAATGGCTGGTATTATTGTTGTGCCAATATTGACAATTTTGTTTTCAGATATTGGTATTTTAGGAAGTTATTATATTGCAGTTGACGTGTTGGGTTTAGATGGCGGTGGTTATTGGTCACAGATGCAATCATCTGTTGTTTTTTATGATGATATTTTTAATGGTGTCATTATAAAAAGTATAGTATTTGGATTGATTTGTAATTTAGTTGCATTGCGTGAAGGTTTAGTGGGTGGTGCGACTTCAAGTGGTATCGCTAATTCAACTACGGCAACAGTGGTGAAAGCCTCATTATTTGTATTAGCAGCAGACTTTTTACTAACAGCATTATTATTTAAATAAATATTAGCATAATAGGTACAAAGGATAAAAATTATGAAAACTATAATTAAAATATGGCTTCAAATGATGGTGGCATTAGCGTTACTGTTTTCTGTTGCCTCGGCAGAGGTAGATCAAACTCAATCTGATGAGGATATTTTTCTATATAAGACTATTCCAGGTGATAGTTTGTGGAATATCGCACAGCGCCATCTACATAGCATTAAATTATGGATAGACTTAAAGAAAATCAATCAACTCCCAAATGATGATTATATTGAACCAGGTACTTTAATTAAAGTACCTAGAAAATGGTTAAAAACTAACCAGTCAACGGCAACTTTAGTGAGTGCTATTGGTGCTGTGAAGGTGGTTAATAGTAATCAACAGACTTTAGAATTTGGCCAAGATTTTACAGAGAAAGATAATTTAGTTTTAGTCACAGGTGATGTAATTCTAACGGGCGATGATGGTTTAGCGACAATTTTATTTAAAGATGGTTCTCGTTTATTGTTACAAAGCAATAGTGAGCTTATTTTGAATGATTTAATCGCATTAGGGGATGGTTCTTTAAGTGATATTAAATTGCAATTGGATAAAGGTCGTTTAGAGAATCGAGTATATTCGAGCCCAATTTCTAATACAAATTATGAAGTCAAAACTGCAACTGCAACCACTTCTGTACGAGGCACAGTGTTTCGGATGGGATTTGATAATGAAGATAGCGTGACTGAAGTTGTCACAGGTAAAGTTGCTACAAAAGCACAAAGTGATGCCGTGGCAGAATTAGTAGCAGGTCAAGCGATCATTATTTCTAAAGATGGTGAAAGTAAGCAGGTCGAAATGTTGCCAGCACCTGAATTTGCTAATTTTCCTCAATTAATTGAAGCAGTACCAATTAAAATTGATGTAGAAGCAATTGATAATGTTACAGGTTATGCTACAAAAATTATTCCTGTGGGGAGTGACGAACAAGATGCAGTTTCTAGCATGCGCTCAGAAGGTAATGTATTATTAGGTAATGACTTGCCTGATGGTCGTTATCAAGCAATGATTAGTGCTATTGATCAAAACGGTGTAACAGGCCAGCCCGGGAAGTATGAGTTTATTTTAAATGCTCGTCCTTTTGCTGCTGTGCTTACAACGCCTGCACAAGATGAAAAGGTTCTATTGCGCCATTTAACGTTTACGTGGGATAAAGCCAATGATGAGGCAAAAACTTTTTATCTACAAGTTGCAAGAGATAATAATTTTAGAGATATCGTGATTGATGCAGATAATTTGTCGGAACCAACTTATAAGCCTGAGGACTTATTATCAGGTATTTATTTTTGGCGCGTCGCATCGATTGATGAAAATGGAAAACGTGGACCATTTTCAGCGATTAAGGATTTTAGAATTCTATTAGAAGATCCAAATTTAGAAAAGGCTAATGTTAAAACTGCGGACATTCAATTAGAATGGGCAGCTTTAGAAGAAGGGACTCAGTATCTGATTCAGATTTCTGATAATATTGCTTTTGAAAAAGTTTTATTAGAACAGTCATTATCAGATAATCAATTATTCGTTGAGAATTTAGTACCTGGAATTTACTTTTTTAGAATTCAATCTACAGCCAGTGATGGTTATGTGAGTGAATGGGGTTTACCTCATCAATTTGAAGTTTTAGATATACAATCAGTTTCAGAAAAGATTAAACCTTAATATTTGGGTATGATATTGGTTAATAAAGGCTCTCTTCTTATGAAAGAGAGCCTTTATTTTATGATCTTTCTAGTGCCTCAATGGGAGCTAATTGTGCAGCTCTGCGCGCAGGAAAATAACCAAATATCACACCAATTGCGGTGGATGCACCTATTGCAACAACGATTGATATTAATGAGAAACCAACACTTAAATCTAGCTCTAATTGGTTAATGCCATAGCCTGCAATGTACGCAACTAAAATACCAGCACAACCACCTAAAAGACAAACTAAGACAGCTTCGATTAAAAACTGCATAGAGATATCGCTTTTTCGTGCACCTACTGCCATGCGCATGCCAATTTCTTTAGTTCGTTCAGCAACAGAAACTAACATGATATTCATAACACCAATACCACCGACAACCAATGAAATCATGGCAATAGAGAAGATCAAGAATCGCATAACAAATGTCGTTTCTTCTACGAGTTCTTTGAATGAATCTGCTGTAAATATAAAGAAATCTTTTGCGCCATGTAATTGAATCATTAAGGTTGTTAAAGTTTGTTCTGCAAGTTTCATATTGATATGATCGTGTACTGTGACTGTAATATTGCGGAGATAACTTTGTCCTAATAATCGTTTCATAGCAGTAGAATAGGGCATGAAAACAGTTAAATTGCTATATCCACCAGATCGTTGGTTTTTCGATGTTGCAATACCAATGACTCGCATAGGTAAACGATTGAGTGTGATGACTTCACCGATCGGGTTAGTATGGTCAGCAAAGAGCTCATCCCTTGTTGCTTCATCAATGACGACATCTAAACTGAGATTTTCTTCGCTTTCTTCATCAAAGAAAATTCCTTCAGATGGAGTATAGCCTTCAGTATCAAAATATTGTGTGCCGACACCCATCACGGAAACATTCTTTTCTAAATTGCCAAAGCGAGCCAATGCTGTGGTATTGACAACAGGTGTAACATTTTTGATAAAGGATTGTTCACTGAGAAAATTGACGTCATTCGGTGTTAAGCTCCGTACTCGGCCTGAACGTGCATCACCAAAGCCACTACCAGGGTAAATGGTTAATGTGCTGGTACCCATAGAATTAATATTACTCAGAATTTGATTCATGGTTCCTTGGCCTAAAGCGATCACAAGAACAACCGAAGCGATACCAATGATGATACCTAACATGGTTAAAAATGTTCGCATACGTTGCATAGACATGGAAATAAGGGCCATTCTAAATGCATTGATAATACGATCTAACAGTAATAACCACTCTGTATTTTTTTTCTGACTGAGTTGTGGTAGATGAACTGGTTCATGATTAGAAGTTTGAATAGGAGGAGGTGTATTAGGTCGATCTTCTAATACTTCTCCATCTTTTAACTCAATGATTCTTGTTGCATGGTTGGCGACATCTTTATCATGTGTGACAAGAATAATTGTATGACCTGCTTGATTAAGCTCTTGTAATATTTTTAGTACTTGTTGGCCACTTTCACTATCTAGTGCACCTGTTGGTTCATCAGCTAAAATGACTTCTCCACCATTCATCAGTGCACGAGCAATACTTACACGTTGTTGTTGTCCACCTGATAATTGTGTTGGATAGTATTTTAGACGTTCTTGTAATCCCAGTGCTGCAAGTAATGCCTCTGCACGTGATTTGCGTTGTATTGGGGAAAAACCAGCATAGATAGCAGGTACTTCAGCATTGCCTTCGGCATTGAGTGTAGATAAAAGATGATAACGTTGAAAAATAAAGCCAAAATGTTCACGGCGTAACTTAGCCAATTGATCATCTTCATATTGTCCAATATTTTCACCGTGGAATATATAATCACCAGAGGATGCTTTATCTAAACATCCTAATATATTCATTAATGTTGATTTCCCTGAACCTGAGGCACCAATAATAGCAACCATCTCACCTTCTTGAATAGTTAGATCAATGCCTTTTAAAATTTGTATTGACGTCTCTCCTGATTTAAAAGATCTCGTAATATTTTTTAGTTCAATGAGTGACATTTGCTTACCTCATACGTGGCATACGATTGGGACCATTTTTAATGTCTTCACTGAAAGACTCTGAAAGAACAATTTGTTCATCACCTTCTAGTCCTGAGATCACTTCTGTATAAATATTATTGCTAATGCCTAAAATAACTTTTCTATGTGTTATTTGGCCATTCTTTTCTTGCACCCAAACATATGCTTCTTTGTTACCATCTTGATCTCGAGTTTTAGGTAATGTTTCTGGTAATGCTATATTTGAAGGCTTAAAGCGAGTAGCCATAGTAGAAATGACTAATTTATCTTTAACGCTATCAACAATGATATAAACTTGCGTTGTCATATCAATACGAAATAGATGCTGCTTATTATCAACTTTTAGAATGCCATTATAATAGATTGCTTCTGTGCTTGCTGTTGTTGCTGTATTACCTGTGGTTGTTTGGAATTTTTCAGGTGCAGGCTCGGTTGATTCAAGCAAAGCAGGATATCTATTTTTAGGCTCGCCCAGAATAGAAAAGTAAGCTTTCATACCTGGCTGTATTTTTGTAATATCAGCTTCAGATATTTGAGCCTTAATGTTCATTACGTCTAAGTCAGCAATTTTAACAATGGTGGGTGCTGTTTGTGCAGAGTTAACCGTTTGGCCTTCCTTGACAACAGTTGCAACCACTACACCATCAATGGGGGCGACAATTTTTGTATAGGTTAAATCTAATTTTGCAGTGTCTAAAGCAATTTTAGCTTGTGCAATTTGGGCATCTAATGCATCTAGTTCTGCTTCAAGAACTAATAGATTTGCTTCTGCAATATCAACCTCTGATTGTGTGGTTGCTTTTTGGCTGATCAGGTTCTTTTGTCTTTGTAATGTAATGCGAGCATTAACGATTTGTGCTTGTTTTGCAACTTTAGATGCTTCAACATTTTTGAGTCTAGCCTCACCATCTTTGACAGCATTTTTTTGGGGCAAATCATCAATTTCAGCAATGAGTTCTCCCTTTTTAACAGAATCTCCTAAATTGACGTGTAGTTTTTTTATTTGTCCTGAAACCTGTGCTCCGACTTCAACTTGTTGTGAGGCTTCAAGTTTTCCATCTGCTAAAATAGTGACATCTAAATTTTGTTTTTTAACAGGTTCTGTTAAATAGCTAATCGGCTGTTGTATAAAGTATTTTTTGTAGATAATAAAGCCAATAATAGAGAGTGTGATAATTAAAAAAATCACAGTTTTAAAATTCTTGATTTTCATAAAGAAGAGCCGTC
>NZ_MVDO01000061.1 GCF_002006755.1 Wohlfahrtiimonas larvae
AGATAATAAAGCCAATAATAGAGAGTGTGATAATTAAAAAAATCACAGTTTTAAAATTCTTGATTTTCATAAAGAAGAGCCGTCATAACGTAAATGACAGGAATTATATAGAATTAACCGCCATAATTTGTATAGAGAATGTAAAGGTTGTGAGGAATTGGCAAATTATGGGTAGTATCAATGGCTTTCGATAACAAAATCATCATTATTTATATTAATAAAGATAATGATGATTTTGTATTTTGCATAGAGAATCCAAAATTTAACCTTTTCTTGTGTATTGCTTTCTACGATTTTTGAAGGAGCAGATTATGATTAATAAAAATAGTGTGCTTGCCACGATGATCCAAGGATTATCACCATATTTCACATAAGTGGTTAAGCCTTTTTTACCTATAATGGTTGTGGATAATGTGGTCGCTTCAAATTGTGGTGCTTGAGCAATAATTTCACCATTAGATGCAACAAATGCAGTCAACCCTGTATTGGTTGCGCGAGCAATGGGTCGAGCAAATTCAATGGCTCGTGCTTGCACGATTTGTAAATGTTGCCAAGGGGCTAAAGAATCGCCGAACCAGGCATCATTACTGATATTCACTAAGAAACCACTTTGGTTCGCTTGGTAACGCAAAGATTCACCAAATACTGCTTCAAAGCAGATTGAGCCTGTCGTTTGTGTTGAAAACTGCGAGAATGTGAAAGGTGCTTGTTGTGGCGCACCTTTTGTAAATCCTGCTAATGGGATATTGATCCATTCATAAAAAATACCAAAAACATCTGGAATGGGAATGTATTCACCAAAAGGTAGTAGACGGTATTTATCATAGAATTGGTCTTGTGAAGAAGATTCACCTAAATGTAAAAAAGCATTAAAATCTTGTAATTGTTGATTTCTTGGGATGCCAAGAAGTAGTTCTGTATCAGTATAATCTGACCATTGTCTAAGATTCTCCAAAAAACTACTCATATTATTATAATAAGCAACAACTGCTGTTTCAGGCCAAACAACCAAATTTGCTTTATTAATAACATTTTCAGTAAGAGATAAGTACGTTTTTAGGGATGCTTCAAATTGTGTTTCATCAAATTTTTGATCTTGTGTGATATTGCCTTGAATTAAGGCAATATTAATTGGCTCTGATAAATTTTGAATCGGATCACTTAAATATTTTTGGAGACCAAGAGTGCTGCCAACAATAATAATAGTCGATGCAATGATTGAAATAAAAGAACGAGAAAATGATCGTTGATTGAAAGTAGTGATGATTAATAATAAAACACCTGCTAGCCAATAAACAATAAAACTACTGATTAATGCACCAAATACTGGGAAGAGGTACTGCGCCAGCAAGGTTGGTGTAAGGGAATATCCCATTGCTAACCAAGGAAATCCTGTGAATGCGTGAGAACGTAATATTTCTAATAACACCCCAGCTGTTGGCAATAATAATAAATAGCGTGTAATGGTACCAACATTAATTTTTTGAGTTAGATAACCTAATACTCCATAATAGATTGCAAGATAGCCCGATAAGACAAAAACAATAGTGATCGCAAGTGGTAATGGAGCGCCACCAAATTGATTGACACTAATTCTTACCCACCAAAGTCCAACTGCAAATATACTTAAGCCAAATAGATAGCTCAGCCAAAAGCTGTGTATCTTAGAGTTGTTTTTAATCGTTAATTGCCAAGCCATTAATAATAATGGTGCTAGCCACCATTGATTAAATGGTGCAAATGCTAAAGGCATTAATGCACCTAATGTAATAACAATAATGATTTGAATGAGTAAATTGTTAGATCGCTTCATTAATTTAATCCCAGTGATTGGTATATTTCATTCATGATATTTTTATATTGTCCTGCCCATAAAATATCACCTAAAAAACGATGGGGATTGCGTGCAGGGTTTAATACTTTACTATGTTTTCGGTTAGTTAAATATATAATTGTTAAATCGTATTTAGGGTCGATGATAAAAACGCATCCTGTCCATCCTGTATGTCCATAAGCTTCTTCAGATGCATAATGGCCAAAATGATAGGCCATATCTCCACCTTTATTTAAACGCCAGCCTAGGCCAAAACTTGGATCATCTGATTGGCTTTGTAAAAATTCGATTGGAATATTCATAAGCTGCAAAGCAGAGTAGAGCGCTTCGCAATTGGCAAATAAGCCTGCATGCCCTGAAATTTCATTCATACAGTGATAAGCTTTTTCATCTTGCACTTCGCCATGAATGGTTTCAGTGCGAATATTGTCAAAATGAATGAAGCCATCGCGTGTATTGCCATGTAATTCTGTTGGGGCGATTTCTGATATTGAATAATTATGTTGTAGTGGTTGGTAACAAATGCGTTGGCTCTTTAATTCTGGAAAAGTTGCTTGAAAGAGCATATCAAGTTTCGTGTGTAATAGGTGCTCTAATATAAAGGTGAGTAGCATAAAATCGACATCAGAATATAAAGAGCAAGATTGTGGGGCATGAATTAAAGGTGCTTTGAGTAACTTGGCCAAAAAATTATCACGATTGTGGCAAAAAAGCTCAGTGTTATAGCTCTTATCATAAAAAAGAGGGTTGGGTTCGAAGCCTGCCTCATGAGCTAATAGCATTTTGATGGTAATATCGGATTTATTGGCTAAAGATTTATCTGTAAAATAGTTTGGGAATATCTCCTTTAAGGTTAAATCTAAATTAATTTTTCCTTGAGTTGTATAAACTTGATACAAAGCTGTTAAAGAAAAAATTTTAGTTAAGGATGCAATGTCATACAAAGTCTTTAAATCAGCATTGCCATATGCAGAATGTTTGATAATTTTATGATTTTTTGCGATCAATAATTGCGCAGAATCTAATCCTGATTCAATGGAGGCATTAATCATTTGATCGAGATTACTCAGTAGCATTTCAATGGTTTCCCTAGGATATATATTTTATATTTTAGATCACAAAGCATATAAAAATAGACTATGATTAAAAGTTAGTCATATATGATGCTTGACCAAATGGCACGAATAGTGTTTAATGCTCACCTGCTTAGCGATGATGCATCGCATAAATGGCTCGATAGCTCAGTTGGTAGAGCAGCGGATTGAAAATCCGCGTGTCGACAGTTCGATTCTGTCTCGAGCCACCATTAAGCAGAAGCCAAAAAGGCTCGATAGCTCAGTTGGTAGAGCAGCGGATTGAAAATCCGCGTGTCGACAGTTCGATTCTGTCTCGAGCCACCATTTTTTTGAACAGTGAAATTTCCCGAGAAAGTTTTTGTGTTTAACCTTAACGATTAGGAAGAAGTTTTACTGTTTTTGTGTTACAATCGAAAAAGTTTCAAACGGGGGCGTTCTTGGATTCGACGGGGATGTTGAAGTTTGAGGTGCATGTCGAGAAGGTCGAGAGTCTCGTAAAAACGCGGCAATCAGTTATAATTGCAAACGATAATAACTACGCTTTAGCAGCTTAAGCCTGCTAACTGATCTTACTACTGTGTTCGTTCGGTGGTAACATCAGTCAACTTAAACGATCTAGAGAGATGTTTGCCTAGGAGCTCCCTCTCGAAACCTAACTGGGACAGCCGTTTATTATCCTGCCGGTCGGATGGTAAAAGGTTAAATTGAAGATACGGCTAAACATGTAGTACCAAGGATGGATAGTTTTCGGACGCGGGTTCAAATCCCGCCGCCTCCACCAAATATCTAGTAAAAAATTAAGCTATTTCAATGATTTGAAGTAGTTTTTTTATGTCTGTCCGCTTTTTTGTCCACCAAAATGATTAATAAAAATACACTGCACAAGAAGTGATCATGTTTTGATGGTTATGAACTGAATAAATTTTAAACATTGATGTGTGTGGCCAAAAGCATAACCAAATGAATAGGTGTTCTTCCTGGCATCGATTGAGTTTTATTTTATTCCTAGAGAAATGAGCGCCAAAAATCCGCACCTCACCACGGCGAGGATTATGCACAAAATGCGTTTTTTTGCGGCCAAAAATATGGCATAGGCTCGTAGAGTTACCTTTGTTTGGTTAGGATTACCAAAGCATCGCGTATAATTATCATAGTTTATTATCAGCTAAAATCAACTCTAGCTTATTCTGAATATTTTTATTACTTTTTTATTGAATATTTCGGTCCTGATATAAGGAGTTTTTAAAATCTTTGGGGTATGTTTAAAAGTAGTAATATTAGTAACATTTTTTTATAAATCTTTCAAAAGCATTGATATAGCGATCATATAAGAGATTGTGAAAAGTAACATTTTAGTAATATTTATGTAATCTATATTACAAAAAAGAAGTAACATTTTAATCATAAATAATCTTTATATTTCATATGGATATATAAGTATGTAATCTCATGTTACAACTTTATACTTAAATATTACATTTTGAACATGCTTTGTAAGATAGCTGTATCAATGCTTATGAGATAAATTGATTGAATAGGTTACCAATGTTACTACTTTAAAATGCACCCCTATGGCTATTCCAATTCGTACTTATCAAAATCAAATATTTTTTGGCTAATTCTATGATTGACGGACATGAATTTTCGGATCATTGGATATAGCTCATTTTGATAGAATACTTTCGCAAATGGGGCAGGGTTGCCAAACCCCCCTGCATTATTGGCTTGAATGCTCATTAGCACCAAAGGCACGCGATGCACGGATGCAATATCATCACGAGATACATCTTTTATATTTACAAATTCATCTTTTGCAGCAATCTGGCTGATTGGGATTAATTGGACAGAATCTTTGTCCCCTTTTGGCAGGTGGACAACCAAATTCTTAAAGTTGCCATCTTGCTTAGTTTGTTTGAGTGTATCTTCAATGGTTTTCATCCCCTTGTCAGAAACGTGGCCATTGATGGCTAAAATAAAGCCAGCGTGCGATCCATTTTTATAATATTTATATCGGAACATGGTACCTGCATGATTCAAGGCAATGCTTAACATCGCACTCAAATAATTAGGCATGCCATAGATATTCTGATTCACATCGTAAGCTTTGACATGAATGAGATTCTTTTTAAGGATTTTTTCACCAAAATTCTTTAAGAAGTAATACTGTCCATCTGTACCAATGCGCGTATATTTTGCCATCACATGGCGGTAACGGATCGTATTGCCCAAAATAGAAGGTACAGGCTCAAGGTATGCATTGCCAAACATTAAATAATCTTTGATGAATGCCTCACAAGATTCATAATCCAAATATTGAGTTTCTTTAAAAATGGAGCTCAAAATATTCTTTTTACAATCTAGTGCTGATTCATGGTGTGTATTCAATCGTGGTAATTTTGTTAATGTATCGTAAGCAATGGGTGGCGCATAATAACCATCAATGGTTTGGCATGATAAAAGATCAATCAGATCAAAAGGGCTAAAAATCTCAGGTTCGCCAATGCTAAATGTTAAGACATCATTCATAATTATTCTCTCTATAAAACTATAATACTTTCATTTTCTGTATCGACGGTGGTGCCATCAAAACGCTGATAACCTAATGCATACATCGTTGCCCAACTTAAATCCGCATGACCATGTTCTTCATCACGCACAGATTGGAAAGTTGCGTATTGCTGTGATTTGGTCATAGCATTTTTAATATTCAAAAAGCTGTATAAAAGATCCTGCCAACCCGCATCAAACTCTATTTTTCTTTCACGAAAGAGGGTTTTAGCTTGTAGAACAAATAAAGTTTTCAATGATAGATCACTTTGGTAGCGTGTTAAGTTGGGATAAAAATTCTCAACACGTTCAGCGATCACTAGCCCCATGTTTCTGGTATCAATACCGAGATGCACGACGTTGTAGCGATCTGTTATTTCTTTGATGTATTTCTCTTGGTTCTCAAAGGAAACATCTTCCCAAAAGTGTTTTTCTAAAATACGGAATGTTTCATTTTTATTAGATGGAATGGCAACTACAACACAAGTGGCACCATCATTGGTGCGAGCAGGATCATAGCCAACTGCTACTTTTTTACGGCCAAATGGTTTGTGTGGTTTTGTGAGTGGCTCAAAGTCCGTCCATTTTTCCCATGAATCCACCATACAAGCATTTAAATCATCAAAGCTAAAAGCACTGGATACATCATCAAAGAATTCACATTCATATAGGCGTGAAAATGTTTCTTCATCGGGATAGCGTAAACGTAAGCGATCAATGTTGATCCAATCACAACCTTCTTTGATGGCATCTTCCAATGTGATGATTCTGCGATATTGACCATCAGGGCAAAGCAATCCACTTTTTAGGGTTT
>NZ_MVDO01000062.1 GCF_002006755.1 Wohlfahrtiimonas larvae
ACAAGCATTTAAATCATCAAAGCTAAAAGCACTGGATACATCATCAAAGAATTCACATTCATATAGGCGTGAAAATGTTTCTTCATCGGGATAGCGTAAACGTAAGCGATCAATGTTGATCCAATCACAACCTTCTTTGATGGCATCTTCCAATGTGATGATTCTGCGATATTGACCATCAGGGCAAAGCAATCCACTTTTTAGGGTTTTATAATCTGTTCTCACAGGATTATTTTTATGCGCTTTATTCCAATCATCAGCATTCCACAATTTATAAGATGCATGTTTTTTAGATGATGGCGTGGACATACGTTTAATAATGTATCGCTCATTGGTTGCACAAGCTGTAACAACCTCATTGAGTTCGTCAAATCGTGGCATCCACATATATTCATCCATGGTGACATCACCACTGTATGATTGTGCAGTGCTTGGATTTGCACCTAAGAAATAAAAACGTAAGCCTTTTTTGAATTCAACAGAATCAGTGCCTTTAAGGTCAAGGCCTGTCAAATCATGCACAAACTTAAAAACATAATTGCGTGATGTATAAGCCTGATTTTTACTAGCAGCGATATAAATCTGATTATTTTCAAGCTCAACTAAACGCAACAAGGCATCATATGCCAAGCCATAAGAAAACCCGATTTGGCGTGATTTCAGCCAATTGAATACACCTGCTGATCGTTTGCTTTTTTCATATTTGCGTATATCTGTGATGGCGGATTGTTGATACAGTTTGAGATCTTGATAGCCTTCTTTGATTTGATTCTTGAATTTTTCCCAATCAAACTGATCAGAATTAATTTGGGCACTGCGCTTTTTGCGTTCTGGCTTGGGTGAGTAGATGTTTTTCATTTGTACGCCTAATTCTTTAAACTCACGCATTTCGTTTTCTGTTTTGGTGTTTTTCATCAATAAACGAAGGTATTTGAGTTGAAAAGCATCTTGGCATTTGGTGAAAAAGTCAGCTTCATCCCATTTATCTTGCTTTCGCCAATCATAAAGTGTGCTTTCAGGTGTGCCTAACATTTTAGATATTTCAGACACACGCAAGCCTGCGAAATAATAGAGTCTTGATAATTCGCGTGGTTGGGTGTTTTCGGGGGTGATGAGCAATTCATTATTCATGTGCCCATTCTCTATGGTTATGTCAAAAAAATAATCTCGTTTCAGTTTGCGATGGCGCATCGCAAACCGTAATGACGTGCGTTCTGATCGGAATCACGTAAAAATTGAATCCACTTTTATTGATACGCAATATTTTCACGAAATGGGATTTTACTCATGAATAAAAAAACGAAATTCACACGCATTGCTGTTAGCGGTAAAACAGTGGATGGTCGTGAGATTACCAAAGAACAGATTAACCAAATGGCAGCATCGTATGATCCTGCTAAATATACCGCCAATATTTGGCTAGAGCATTATCGTGGTGTGATGGCCGATGGTGCATTTAAAAGCTTAGGCACAGTACTAGCAGTGAAGGCAGAAGATTATAAGATCAATGGCCAAACAGAGCGTGCATTGTATGCTGAATTAGAAGTGACTGAGGATTTTGTCACAATGTTTGAAAACTCACAGAAAAAGGCTTTTTCTGTAGAAATTTATCCTAACTTTGCTGAAACAGGTCAAGCCTACTTAGGTGGTTTAGGCGCAACAGATTCACCTGCTTCGTTAGGCACGGAAGCGATGAAATTTAATCTTCATGCACGCCAAAATAAGGAAAGTAATTTTTCAACAGCTTTGGAGTTTATTGGCATTGACTTTGCAGAAGAGAACGATCAAACAGGCGCTGCTGTTTTTGAGGTTAATGAAAAAGGTTTCTTCAAAAATATGTTTGCAGGTTTATTTGCTGCGCAAAAAGAACAAGCAGAGCCACAACCAATGAGCCAACCAAAATCAGAAGATCATCATTTTAATATTGCTGATTTAGAAAGCGTGCTCAATCAATTTGCTGAAAAGCAAGATAAGGTGATCGCAAAGCTCACACAAGAAAACAAAACATTATCCGATGCTTTCAATGCACTGAAAACAGAATTTGAAACGCTCAAAAATACGGCTGCGCCTGAAAATCACAATGAATTTGTGGCAGGTGATGGCGAAAAAAATGAATATTTAGCAGATTGTTAAGGACAAAATTATGAGTGAAGTTTTATTAAAAGAAACATTGGAATGCTTGGAAGGTTATACAGAGCGACAAGCTGCATTGAATGGCGTAGATAAATCAACGATTGAAAGTGGCCAAAAATTCACAATTAATCCACAAACTGAATATGTTTGGGTGAATAAAGTCGCATCTGAAGGCATTTTGAGCGAAGTTGATATTGATGTTTGTACGGATATGGTTGTGAATGATTTGGGCTTTGGTCCATCACAATTAGTATCAGGACGTACTAATACAGAAACTAAAGAGCGTGAAACAAGCGGATTAGGTAAGCCAAATGGCATTGTTTATACAGCAGTTACCACGAATCACGATACGCATTTTACATTTGGTGAATTGAACTCCTTTGCACGCTCTAAAGAACAATTCCAAAAACGTTTACAAGATCGACGCTTAGAAAGTAAGCGTGAAGATGTAGAGCGCATTGCATGGAATGGTGTGAAGGTTGCTGAAAATACGGATAAAAAAACGTATCCATTGGGCGAAGATGTGAACATCGGATGGTTGCAGCGTATGCGTGACCATGCACCTGAGCATGTGATCACTGAATTGGAAGGTGCAGCCATCAAAGTTGGTAAAGGCCAATTGATGGAAAACTTAGATCAAGTGGTTGTTCAAGCATTAAGTTTGATTCCGAAGCAGTACCAAAAAGGTTTGAAAGTTTATATTTCAAGCGACTTGTTGGTGGGCCGACAAATGAAATTGTTGGAGAAAACCACAAACACTGAAACGGCACAAAAAATCACGCAAGATGCTTATTACATTATCAATGGTTTGATTGCTCAAGCACCTGATTTTTTCCCAGATGGCACGATCTTTGTTACACGTCCAAAGAACTTAGCAATTCGTGTGCAGAAAGGTTCTGTGCGTTCATCTTATGAGATGAATTCTAAGCGTGATCGATATGAAAACTACAATCAGCAAAATGAGTTCTATGCATTGCATAACTATGAGCAAGCGGTGTTGATTGAAAATATCACGTTAGAAGATGCTGCAAAAGAGTAGGAGTAATCTATGTTTTTGTTTAAACGAGAAAAAGCCCGAAAGTTAGCAGCCAAACTGGATGAGCATGGTGATTTACCAACTAGTGCTAATCCTGCGCATTTAAATTTGCTCACACGTTTAAAGCAAGATTTATCAAGTTTGCGTGCAATCCTTAGCTTTGAAGAGAAAGAACGCTTTAAAGCAGAGCATTTGGATGATTATCGTCCTTGGGTGGAAGGCATTTTGGATAACCAAGATGCACCTGAAGATAAGATCACATCGGAAATGTTCATCTGGGCAGTAGATGCAGGTGAGATTGAGTTGGCTTTACGCATAGCAACGTATTTGATGGAAAATAATTATGAGTTACCGCCCATATTTAAAACCAACAAAGCAGGGGCAATCACAGAGCAAATTGTGAATCGTGCTTTGAATAATAAAGCAGACATCACTTTGGATCATTTAATTACTTTAAATGAATTAATGGCTGATGCAGATATGTTGGATGCCATTCGTGCCAAATTGAATCGTGCCATTGGTGAGCTTTCAGAAGAAAGTAATCCACAGTTTGCATTGGCTGTGTGGCAGCGTGCTTTGGAATTGGATCCTGATGTTGGGATTAAAACACGAGCCAACAAGCTAGAAGCAGCATTGAAGAAACAAGAAGAACAAAGTCAACCTGAAGTAGTTGAATAACGAGCGTCACCACGCGGGGGCGTATGTTGAGAAGCTGATCATGTATATGACACGCGAAGTATCAGCATATAGCCCCGTCATTGGAGAATTATCATGGGTTTTGTGGGGCAAAACAGTAAAAATAATGAGTTTTTGATACCAAGATCAGGCTTTTGGCCTGGCATTAATGTTCAGAAGTTTCGTCAATCCATGCGTATTTTGGATTCTGTTGAAAATGCTCAAGCTGAAATGGCTTTGTTATCTGCATTAGATCTGGTTATTTCTGAGCTCAAAAACTTTAAAGCTAAACATGCTGAATATGCAGAGCTTGAACAAGTACCCAATGAAGAGTTAGCAGGGCGAAGCCGTTATGTTTTTAATTTTGAGCGTGCAGTGTTCAGCGAAGCCAAGGCAAAGCTATTGGAAGATTTTAGGGATATGGATCTCAGTCGTAAGGCAGGCGAAGATCGTGCAAGTTTAATGAATCCCGAATTAGATGAATTACGCCGTGAGCGATGGAACGCTGTACGCACTTTTTATGATGAATCTGATGTGTTTGCGGTGTTGGTATGAG
>NZ_MVDO01000063.1 GCF_002006755.1 Wohlfahrtiimonas larvae
TTAAAACTAAGGAGTAATCATGAAAATCTTACGTGATTTCAAAGTTGGCCAACAGCATTTCCGCCGTGGTGGAATGTTCGTTAAGCCTTCAGTATTAACAGATCAACAAGTGGATCATTTGGTGCGCATTGGCTACTTGGAAGATACCAAAGCAGCTAAACAAAAGGAGAAAAACAAATGAGTGAATTTTTACATGGCGTACATGCGATTAATCGCAATGATGGCTACATTGAATTACGTTCTAAATCAACGGCAGTCATTGCAACTATTTGTACAGCAAGCGATGCAGATGCAGAGTACTTCCCTTTGGATCAATGCACTTTGATCACAAACTTAGATGAAGCGATCAAAAAAGCAGGTACGAAAGGCACACTCAAAGAAGTGTTGCGCGGTATTCAAGAAGAAGTGAATACAAATGTGATCGTAGTGCGCGTGGAAGAAGGTGAAACAGCAGAAGAAACAACAGCAAATGTGATTGGTAACTTGAATGCTGATGATAGCCGTACAGGTTTAAAAGCATTGGAATTGGCAGGTGATACAGGTTTATTGCCTAGTATTTTCATCATTCCAAAATATGATGCTGATAAAAGCGTTGCCATTGCTTTGGCTGAACATGCCAAGAAGTTTGCAGGGTTCACTTATATCAGTGCAAGTCATTGTGAAAATATTGCTGAAGCCATCAAATATCGTGAAGAGTTTGCATACGATGAAATGATGCTTGTTTATGGTGATGTCATCACGTTTAATCCTGATATTGGCTTACCAACTGAAACTTATGCAGTGGCTAAAATTGCGGGCTTACGTGCAAAATTGGATCAAGAAATTGGTTGGCATCAATCTATTTCAAATAATGCATTGTCAAACGTGCAAGGCTTAACAAAGCCAGTGACATATAACCCGATCAATGGCTATGGCACAGAAGCCAATACTTTGAACGAAAAAGGCATCACTTGTTTAGTACGTGATGATGGTTATCGTGTTTGGGGCAATCGTACATGTGCAGCAGCAGACAGTGATAAATACTTTGAAGTATTCACTCGTTCATCACAAGTTGTGACGTTTGACTGTGCAAATTTGCTCAAAAACATGACGCAAGATAAGCCAATGACAAGAAAGTTATTGAAAGATTTTGAGGCTCGTGGCGTTAGCTATTTTGAAGCATTGACGTTGGCCAATAAAATTTTGGGTGGTCGTATTTTCTTGAACCCTGAAAAAAATAGCGTGGATGATTTAATGAGTGGTAAGCCAGCTTGGTCAGTGAAGTTCACACCAACACCACCTGTTGAATCACCAGAAGTTGAAGTGATGATCACAGAAGAATACGTGAAAAGCGTTTTAGGAGGTTAATGTGAGTGGCATTGTATTACCAAAAATTTTAATGGGCTTTGACGTTGTTTTTAATGGTGAAGATTATGCGGGTAAATGTGAAAAATTCAAATTACCAAAAAATAGCCCAATTTTAGAAGTGCTCAAGGCAGGTGGCTTCACTCGTGGCTTAAAAGTCAAAGTGGGTGAATCTGAAGATTGGTCAGCAGAATTCACAACCAAAGGCTTAGATTTAGGTTTGCTAACATCTAATTCATGCACGCCAGATGATCAGATCATCAAAATCTATGGTTCTTTGAAAGATGGTGATTCCTGTAATGAGTCAGCGTTTGAAGCCACATTTTGGGGTCAATTGGAAGAAGCAGATCCAGGTGAATCTAGCACAGGTGAATTGGGTGAAAACTCAGTGAAATTCGCACCTGCTCGCATTGAATACAAACTCAATGGTGTAGAAATCTACTATGAGGACATCATGGGTATGGTTCGCAGAATCAACGGCATAGATGTACTTGAACAACGCAGAAATAATTTAGCACGTAAATAAGGAAAATATTATGGCAAATGTAACAGTTACATTAAAACGTCCGTTGAAAGTCAACGAAACAGAAATCACAAGCATTGAATTGCGTGAACCCAACCTTTTGGCATTGCGTGATGTACCAATCAACTTATTGCAATTGGGTCAAGGCTCTACATTATCTGTATTGTTGCCACGAATTTCAACGCCAACTTTGACAGATACGATGCTCAATCGTTTATCTGCTGCGGACTTGGGCAAAATTTCCATTGCGGTGGCAGGTTTTTTTACAGAAACGGCGAGCGAATCAAGCGAAGAGATTCAGAGCTAAAAATCCCTGATCCCTTCCCTACACCGATTTATCGTGAAGAGATGATGAAGGGCTTGGGCTTAACATTCTCATTCATTTCTATGCGTGAAATGAATGAGATGAGCTTATCAGAGTTTCTCATTTGGTTAGAAAGTGCCAAAGAACACAATGATAAAGAACGCGAACGTATGGAGTAGCAATAATGGCAGATTTAAAATTAATGTTACGTTTGGAGGCTTTAGATAAAGCAACCAAGCCACTCAGAAATTTACAAGGTGCAATCAATGACACTAGCAGAGCTGCCGCTGCTCAACGTAAACGCTTATTAGAATTACAACGCACATTAAACAATGCGCCTGCCAACCGTGCCCAATTTGAACAAATGCAACGCACTCGCAAAGAAATGGACCTAACAACGGCAGCTATTGCTCGACAAGAACGACAAATCAAACTGTGGGCTAGAACACGTGATGCACGCAGTTCTGGCAAACAGATGATGATGAATGGTTCAATGAAAGTCATGACTGCTATGGGAGCAGGTTATGGTGTAACAAGATTTTTAAATGTTGGTGCTGACTTTGAAGAGACAATGAGCAGAGTGCAAGCATTAACTCTTTTAAAAAAAGATGATGCTTTAATGAAAGCACTTAACCAGAATGCGCGAGATTTAGGTAAAACAACATGGGCAAGCGCTACCCAAGTTGCTGGCGGTCAAGCTTTCTATGCACAAGCAGGTTTTAAACCAACAGAAATTATACAAGCCATGGAAAGTACACTAAACCTTGCTCGTGCTGGTCGTTTAGAAATTGACAGAGCTGCTGATATTAACTCTAATATTCTTACAGCATTTGGTTTAACCGCATCAGATTCTGAAAAAGTAGCCAACTCATTATCCGCAGCATTTACACGAACGAATGTAGATATGGAAATGCTTGGGCAGAGTATGAAATATATGGCACCTTCTGCAAAATCCTTGGGAATGTCTATTGATGAATCATTAGCAATGGTTGGCTTACTTGGTAATGTAGGGATACAAGCAGATCAAGCAGGTACTTCGATGCGTAAAATCCAATTACGTTTAGCTGCACCACCATCAGGCGCAAGAAAAGCCTTAGATGAATTAAAGATAAAAGTTACTGATGACAAAGGTAATTTAAGAAAAATAGCAGATATTTTTCAAGAAATGTTTATCAAAACCCAAAATCTTGGCAACGCAGATAAAATGCGTTTACTTTCAGCTATTTCTGGTATTGAAGCATCATCAGCAATGGCAACTTTTGTTGAAAGTGACTTTTATAAGAACTATGGTACTTTATTTGATGATATTTCATCAGCATATAGTAGAAATGAACTTCAGGTTGCTGCATCAGTTATGGCAGATAATCTAAAAGGTGACATAAAAGACCTAAATTCAGCATGGGAAGAATTTAGAATTTCTGTCTTTTTCACTAATAATGCAGGCTTACGCAATATCACACAGTCTTTAACTGATATCATGCGTCAAATCAATGATTTTACAGCCAAGAATCCAGAATTAATCAGCAATTTATCCAAAATCACTGGCAGTGCTATCGCATTAACCGCAGCAATTGGTGGTATTACCATGGCAGCAGGTTTATTGAAGTTTGCTTTTGTGGGACATCCCATCATCACTGCCCTAACCCTTGCCGTATTTTTGGGCATGCAGCTGTATGATAATTTTGATGCGATCATGGAACTTTGGAATAGCTCCCCAACTTTTAGATGGATTGCATCCCTAACAGCCATTGGTTCAGGTCTTGCTTTAATCGTAGCATTTGCAATGAAATTCAAAGTGTTATTGGCTAGTGCTGCATTTGCTAAATCAGCAACACTATTTATGACAATGGCGACAGGCATCAAAGCTATGGGTATGGCTATGCTCACAAATCCTGTATTTTGGTTTTTAGCTGCATTAGGTTTTGCTATTTATGCCGTGTATAAAAATTGGGATACGCTCGTTTGGTTCTGGCAAGAAGGTGCTGGCATCATGCAAAAAGATGTTGGTAATTTACTTGCAAAAATACCTGGCATTGGTGGTGCATTAAAATTGGTTTGGGATGTGATGTCAGCAGGAACATCAACATCTATCGCTGGGCTTAAATTAGTCTATGATCTGCTTACTAATTGGGATGGCACAATTTTACGTTTATCAGGTCATTGGGATGATCTCTCAATGAATGCCCAACGTTTTTGGAATGACTTCAAAGAAGTAGGCGCACCAATCATTGATTGGTTCTCAAGTGCTATTGAACTAATTATGAATGGCTTAAATGGCATTGTGAGTATTTATGACAATATCGTTGGTAAAACTAATACTGACATGTATGACCGCATGGATATTCTTGGCAAAACAGGATTAACATTCAGTGAATTTAATAATTTACCTGAAGCAACGCAACTATTAGCGATGGGCGTAAATCAACCATTTCAACCGATGGATATTCCTGTTCCATCTGGTCCTAGATTACCACAACCACCAACAACACAATCCAATCAAACTATTCACCAAACCAACACGATCATTATTAATGGTGCAGGTGATCCAAAAGCTGTAGGCGATAGAGTGGCTGATACACTTAAACAGCATAAGATTAATGCTGAATTAAAGGATGCTCACTGATGAATATTTCAATGATGTGGGGCTTGTTCCCCTTTTCAGTCAAAACCATGCCACATGAAGAGTATGAGAAAACCACTACTTTTAAATATGCTGAAAACAACCGCGTGGGCAAAAGTAACAGCTTACAATTCATGGGCAAAGGCAACGATGAAATTACACTCAAAGGTGTATTATTCCCAATGATCACAGGTGGGCGTCATGTCGTTGATCTATTCAAAGTGCAATGTGAACTTGGCATTGCCTTCCCTTTGATTGAATCAAGTG
>NZ_MVDO01000064.1 GCF_002006755.1 Wohlfahrtiimonas larvae
TAAATATGCTGAAAACAACCGCGTGGGCAAAAGTAACAGCTTACAATTCATGGGCAAAGGCAACGATGAAATTACACTCAAAGGTGTATTATTCCCAATGATCACAGGTGGGCGTCATGTCGTTGATCTATTCAAAGTGCAATGTGAACTTGGCATTGCCTTCCCTTTGATTGAATCAAGTGGCCGAATTCATGGCACATTTGTGTGTACTTCTATTGTTGAAACGTGCAAATATTTGGAATCCAACAACGCACCCAATCGCATTGACTTCACGATCTCATTCAAACGATCAGGTGATGATATTTTAGATTATGCTAGTATCATCACAACGCAATTGGTGAGTTTGATATGAATATATTATCTACTGGCGTATTAACACCACACTATATGATCATGATGGAAGGCAATGACATCACACAAGCATTTGCCAACCGTTTGATCAGTTTAAACTTGATTGATAACAGTGGCTTTGAAGCTGATTCTGTCACGATCACGATTGATGATGCAGATGGCAAAGTAGAATTGCCAAAAACAGGCGTGAAATTAGATGTATTCATTGGCTTCAAAGAGAAACTGCTCATTGATAAAGGCACATTTGTGGTGGATAGCATTACGCATTCAGGTGCACCAGATGTCATTGAAATCGGTGCAAAGTCAGCTGATTTTCGTGAAAAATTCATTGAACAACGTAATCATGCTTATCACAATAAAACCATTGAAGAGATTCTCAATGAAATTGCGAAGCGTTATGAATATAAAACTGCGATCAGTGATTCATTAAAAATCATCAAAATAAATGACTTACAGCAATCCAATGAATCTGACGCTAATCTTTTAACGCGCCTGGCAATTGAATATGATGCTGTGGCCACAATCAAAAAAGGCACACTGTTATTTTTGGAAGCAGGATCAGGCAAAACAGCAAGTGGTCAAGAACTACCTGAAGTAATTATTACTCGTAAAGATGGTGATAAACACAGCTATCAAGTGAGTGATCGTAATGCTTATACAGGTGTGATCGCTAAATATAATGATGCAAAAGGTGGCAGACGCAAACAGGTTATTTTTGGCAAAGATGATAAAACTAAAATGCTCCGCACAACATTCAGAAGTGAAGATGAAGCCATGCGAGCAGCTGAAAAAGAGATGCAACGCCTAGCACGTGGTAAAGAAAGCTTTAATTTCTTTCTCGCCATTGGCCAACCTGAAACATTGGCATGTTCACCAGTCAAAGTGATGGGCTTTAAAAAAGATATAGACGAAAAAAAATGGATCGCTAATCGTGTGATCCATTCTTTGGGGGATAATGGTCTAACTACTCAGGTTGAGGCTGAAGTGAAACCATAATAATTATTATTTAGAAGTATCATTACCTGTGAGCATCTTACCAGCCTCCAATGCTTTACCAGCTAATTCAGTACCAGAATCAATAGGATTTTTTACAATAGCTTGTTTATCTAGGGTATTAGAAGGATTAAAAGATACACTGTTAATTAAATCTTGCATTAATTGCTCCAATAATTCTGTTTCATTATTGCTCCCTATGCTCTCAATTTGTTGTTTAAAACTACTATATGAACTAGCAACAGCTTCTTTGTGAGCATACTCCTGCTGCAATCGTATTGCCCCATTTAATTTAGAGGAGATAAAAGTAGTTAACCAAGCAAGCAGCCCAATAAATGGTAATTGCATTAATATTTTGGAAAAAACTAATGTTAAACTAATATCCCCCGATTGAGCGTATATGTATAAATTATACAAACCTAATGCTAAAAATGTTCCATATAAAAATTTTAATGCAGTCGTGTATCCCTTAATTTCCTCATTAAATGATTCTTTAGCTATCTTGTAGGAACTCGCTAATCCTACACTCATAGCAGATGGCAATAATTCTTCAATTTTTGTCGTGAATCTTTTATAAGTATTTTCATATTCTATGATCTTTTTATCAACCTCATCTTTTTTCTTTGCAAAAAAATTTTCTAGCTCTTTAGCTTGTTCCTTCGTTTTAGCTTGTATTGCATCAAGAGAATCGTTGGTTTCTTCTAATTTTTCATCTAAATCGTCAATTCTACTCTCAGCACCATCTTCAGCAAATAACTTTTCCACTAAATCATCAATTTTAGATTTAGCACCTTCTTCTCCAAACAACTTTTCCACTAAATCATCAATTTTAGATTCAGCACCTTCTTCTCCAAACAACTTTTCATCTAAATCATCAATTTTAGATTCAGTACCTTCCTCTCCAAACAGTTTTTCATTCAATGTATCAATTTTAGATTCAGTACCATCTTCACCAAATAGTTTTTCATCTAATGCATCAATTTTAGATTCAGCACCATCTTCGCCAAATAGCTTTTCATCTAACGCATCAATTTTAAATTCAGTGCCATCTTCACCAAATAGCTTTTCATCTAATGAATCAATTTTAGATTCAGCACCATCTTCACCAAATAGCTTTTCATCTAATGCATCAATTTTAGATTCAGCACCATCTTCACCAAATAGCTTTTCATCTAATGCATCAATTTTAAATTCAGCACCATCTTCGCCAAATAGCTTTTCATTCAATGCATCGATTCTAGTTTTTACATTTGTTTCTGTTGTAGATAATTTATCATCTACAACTTTAAGCCGTTCTGTCGTATCTGATTCTACTGTCACTAACTTTTCATCTAATGCATCGACTCTAGCTTTTACATCTGTTTCTGATGTAGATAATTTGCCATCTACAACTTTAAGCCGTTCTGCCGTATCTGATTCTGCCGCCACTAACTTTTCATCTAATGCATCGACTCTAGCTTTTACATCTGTTTCTGATGTAGATAATTTGCCATCTACAATTTTAAGTCGTTCTTTCGTATCTGATTCTGCTACCACTAACTTTTCATCTAATGCATCAACTCTATTTTTTACATTTGTTTCTGTTGTAGATAATTTGTCATCTAAAGCTTTAATTTTGATTTCAATAGTTGTAATTTTAGTATCATCTACTTTTGTAGCATTTTCATCTTCTGTACTCATAATTATTAATTAAACCTCACCTGTTTCTAAAAAATGTAAAAACTGTTCTTTATTCATAATCAACGTGCCATTTTCTGTGGCTCGTTCCGCTTGTTTCTCTGGTAGTTCTTCATTGGTAATAATGGCAAATAATGTTTTGGTTTGAGTTTTCAAAACTTTCAAATTATATGGCTTTGCCAATGCTTCCAATAACATCTGTTCATCATCTGAGAACCCAACAAAGTTAATTGTCAAAGCAGGTGATTTAGTGTTTTTCTTAGGTGCTGATTTTTTCTTTTTAGTTGGCACAAAGTTCTGTAATAACTGCTTTGCATTGCCTAAATACTCAACTACACGATCTTTTTTGAAAGTTCTTTCAGCGTGACGATCTAAACATATACCTGTGAAATACTCATAATCAACTGATTTAATAATTACACTGCGTTTAGT
>NZ_MVDO01000065.1 GCF_002006755.1 Wohlfahrtiimonas larvae
ATCATCTGAGAACCCAACAAAGTTAATTGTCAAAGCAGGTGATTTAGTGTTTTTCTTAGGTGCTGATTTTTTCTTTTTAGTTGGCACAAAGTTCTGTAATAACTGCTTTGCATTGCCTAAATACTCAACTACACGATCTTTTTTGAAAGTTCTTTCAGCGTGACGATCTAAACATATACCTGTGAAATACTCATAATCAACTGATTTAATAATTACACTGCGTTTAGTTGTATTCCCTTCACTATCTTGATAAATAAAATTAATGGTATTTGGATCATTAGATGATGCTGATAAATTCTCAATTGTAGATCGTTTAGCTCGTCGCTCCTCTTCATAGTATTCATTCATCATATTTCTGATGATTTCTTCACCATTATCGAAGTAAAAATCTATACGATCATGGTAAAACTTCCGATCCTTGCCTTTTTTGTTGCAAAAACCACTAATATAATCAGGTGTTACTTCATAGGGATAAACGGATTCCATATTAGAATCACCGTTATTATCTTCATACATGAAAGTCACATCACTTGATTTGGCTTTACTTGGCGTAACAACATCCACAGATATTTTTGAGAACTCTTTTTTAGCTTCTTTTAAATCGGTTTTTAATCTAGCCCATGCGCCTGAAAAGCTTTCATTTTGTTTATTTTTAGGAAGACAGTTCACTAATATGAATATATTCCAAATGATAAAAGGTGTACTCAAAACAGTAAATCCACCTATGACATCTTCACCATCAGTAAAAATTGCAGTACACAAAAATATAAATGGTAGTGAAATCAATAGATATTTAATGACCTTTAACCATGTTAGTTTTTTACCTAAATTTCCTAATGAATACTGATAAACTTTCATCAAGAAACCAACAATAAATGCACCGACAATGAAACCAAGAAACCCCATGATTAATTACTATTCCTTTATGTTTAGCTGATCTAATTCTGCTTGATTAAATGGAAATTCTCTCACTACTTTTTCACATATTCGTTGTTCACTCTTATATTTGAATGCTTTAAAGATTTTAAGTGGGTAATAACCTATTCCACCCATAACAGCCAAAAATAACGTGGAAACTCCAAACTGAACAAAAATATTATCTATCTTTAAATACATTAATAAGCCGAGAAAGCCTATAACAGATGCTATAGCAGGATATAAAATAACTTTTTGCCAAAAATCTATGGTGGGATGAATTTTTGCATACTCTTCTTGATACATCTCTTCTCTAAAATCATCAGTGCATGGCCTGCAATATGGCAATATCGCATCATCTAATTGAAATCTTTGACAGCAATATGTACACAAAGGATAATTATGAGCAATATTATTAATATCTCTTTCAGAGTATTGGCCACCGAATTGATTAATTATCTTTGTTCCCACCATTATTAATCCCTATTACATTATTGATAGTACCTTCTGAATACTGTCCACCATGCTGATTAATCGTTTTACTTTCTTGAGCTTTGCCACTCTTAATAACGCTTAATGCAGCAGCAATAGCCATTGCTCTAATATCTGCATCAATACTTCTTAAAGCACCTAGTAGCTCTTGTTCAGAATCAGATAATGCATGGCTTGATCTATTACCAGTAACGATATATTGAATATCAACTGTTGGTACTTTTGATAGATTTGCTAAATATTCAGCAGAAGGGCTTCGCTCACCCTTTTCATAATTAATTTGAGCTTTTTGCCCAACTCCACCAATGGCACCAAAAACTGTTTGGTTCATTCCTAAATTTTCACGAATTTCTTTTAATCTTTTCCCAATACTTTCCATTTAATACCTTTTTATGTTGACTACAGATCGTTTGATCTGTAATATGTGCCATATAGTCAATTACTAGGACTTTAATATGATCATTCGGATAGTCAATCGGAGTATTATTGATGAAAAATAAGCTTTTTACAAGTGAACAACGAACAGAACAAGTTAGAATTTCACTAACAAAAGAAGAATTAAAAGCATTAAAAGATATTTCTACTAAAGAAAAACGTCCTGTTGCAACAGTTGCACATGCTCTACTCAAGAAGGCACTTTCAGAATTTCATACTGAATAAGTTGCGATAAAACACACTTAAATTTAATCAAGGAGTTGAATATGGCTTTAAATGGTCAGGGGATTTCTACACCCAAAATTAATGTGAAAGAGTTTTTAAACTCAGCACATAGCAATTTTAAAGATGTTGCGAAGCAAATCGAAGGGCAAGCAAAAACAGCGCATTACTTAACTTTGGCAATGCAGGTTCAGAAGCTTTCTCATTCATGTAATCACATGGCAAAAGATAAATTAATCGAAGCATTGGAATCCATTCGCCACAACTTCTATCAAGCTGCTGAACATGTGAAGGATTCAGCGTTTCAACTTCATTTATTACAGCAAGCAGTCGCAACACAGAAAGTGATCAACCAATTAAGAGGGCGTAGAAATGGCTAATCAAAATAAACCAACCTTAACTATTTTTCCTACAACACGATCTTTAGAAGAATTGGTGAGTAAACAAGAGTTGAATCTTGCTTTCAAAAAAAGATGCATTTTTATTCAGGAAGACATTGAGCAAAAAAAAGAAATAATCTCTGATCCAACAAACATCACAAGAGCTGGCAAGCAAAAACAAGAAGAAGAGATCATCCAACTTCAAAACGAATTGAGTGATATTCACTATTTTTTAAATAAGTGGGGTGAATGATGACTGAGCACATGCAAGATTACCTCGCTTTACTTAAAGAAATGATCAGCGTTAAGACGCAAAATCTTAACAAATTGAGATGGACAAGATCAATTGGAAAGCAGCAACTCAGGGAACAAATAGCCATTTTGGAGGAGAAGAAAATTGAAGTTGAATCATTCATTAAATCCGGCCCGAAAAACCATGGCGAAAAAACCCAATAGCACGCAATGCCCAGGATGTGGCGCAACGGCTAAGTTGTGCTACACGAATCCTTACAGTGCAGAAACACGTTTCAAGCACTATCGCTGTGAAGTATTGGAATGCGGTATGACTTTTATTAATAGCGAATCTTTATACAAAGTCATCATTCCAAGTCATTTGAATAAAAAGGAAAAAGCGATGATTGTTCACACTATCCAATCTCTTGAATCTTTCGACAATGTGATCCACAACGAACCAACATTCGTTTTATTCACACAAGAAAACTGTATGCAATCAACCGCTGCACTATCACAGTTTTATGCATTAGCAAAAGTCGATGTTGATCATGTTTATTTGGCTGTGGATCCCAACATGAAAAACTTGGCAGTGCTCAGACATCGCTATTCAGTCACTAAAATGCCAACGATGTTGTTTTTCTCAAAAGGCAACTTCTCGAAATTGACAGGTTGTGACGAAATTCTTCAGTACTTTAATGAAATGGAGTAGTTATGGCCAATTCATCAGCATTGGATGCAGCAATCATCCAAGAATTTACAACCAAATTTGGTGCAAAGCCACAAGGCGGTGGCAAGCGTTATAAAAATGGCGTTTGCCCTAAATGTGGCAAGAAATCATTTTGGATTTGGAGCACAGACATTTATAAAGCTCGCTGTGATCGTACCAAGAATTGTGAGCATGAAGTCACAATTCGTGAACTATTCCCTCACCTATTTGAATCATATTCCAAGCGTTATGAAGCAGAAATGGTGACAGATTCTAAAGCTGTGGCTAAGGCATATTTGCGTGAAGAACGTGGATTCAACTTAGCTGTGGTTGATACAAATATCTTCACACAAGAAACATTTGCAGCTGCTGGCAATTCAACTGCAACTGTACGTTTTGCAATGCAAAACAATGGCGAAATGGATGGCTACTGGGAACGCTTCATTGATAACCCTGAAAACTTCTTTGATAAAGCGCGTTTCTTGAAGGGTTATAGTTATCGTGGTTTGGCTTGGGTTCATCCTGATTTTGATGCAACTAAACATGATGAAGTTTGGATCACAGAAGGCATATTTGATGCATTAGCATTGCGTCACATTGGCATTACAGCAATCAGCGCAATGAGTGCCAATAACTTTCCTGAAACAACTTTGAAAGAGATCCTGGCAAGCAATCCACAGATCAAACCTGTGATTGCCTTAGATTCTGAATCCAAAGCTAAAAAGATTGCCATCAATTGGCATAAGAAATTGATTGATCTAGGTTTCAATGATCCACGTGTTGCTATCACTAATGAAGATGCAGATTGGAACGATTGGCTAATCAAAGGCAAGCTCACAGATAAAGGCATTGAAAAAGCATTATTCAATGGTGCGCTATTGACTGCAAAAAGCCCTGTGGCCAAAGCAAAATTACTTTGGAAAGAGATCAACCGCCAACAGTTTTATTTTGAATTTAACTACAAAACGTATTGGTTTGAGTTCAATTATAAAAAATTCAATGAGGCATATAACGCAGCAGTGAAGCAATTGGACAAAAAAGAAGATGATGAAATCACACCTGAAGAAAAAGCAGAGCTAGAAGATAAAGCCTTCAATTCATCGAATACGATTACAGAGATCGCTAACTGTACGATTGATATTTTGTACTACCAAATTGACCGTGCAACGGAAGAATCTTTCTATTATGTGAATGTTAAAAAGAGTGAGCAAAAGAGCTCAAAGAGCGCATTTTTACCTAAGCAATTAGGCAGCGGCTCAGAGTTTAAAAACAAAATCATGGCTGCTTTATCCGGTGCTATTTATACAGGTGAAACAAATCAGCTCAATGATATTTTTACGCATAAAACACGTGACATCATTGACATTGAAACCATCAAATACATTGGTTATTGCAGGGATCACAAGGCTTATATCTATAATAATTTTGCGGTAGCAGATGGCAAGTTATACAAGAAAAATAGCGAAGATTACTTTGAATTGGGTGATACCAATATCAAATCAACCTTTGATATGACAACGATGCGCCCAAATGATGAATTCAATACGGATTGGTTCAATGACTTCATGATCGTATTTGGCATAAAAGGATTAATCTGTTTGGCCTTTTGGTTTGGTTCACTCTTTGCTGAACAATTGCGTGATCGTTATTCAGCGTGGCCATTCTTAGAAATCACAGGCGAAGCTGGTGCAGGTAAATCATTTTTGATTGAATTTTTATGGTCCTTGGTTGGACGTTCAGATTATGAAGGGATTAACCCAACCACAGCATCCAAGCCTGGTCTTGCTCGTACATTGTCACAAGTATCTAATTTACCTGTGGTATTGATCGAAAGTGATACCAATGATCCCAACATGCCAATCAAGCATAAGCAAAAAACATTCAGCTTTGATGAAATCAAGCCATTGTTTAACGGCCGTGCGCCACGTGTTTTGGGTGTGAAAAGCAATAATAACAACACAGATGATGAACCGTTTCGTGGATCTGTTGTGATCTCACAAAACAATAAAGTTTCAGGTTCAGAAGCAATATTGTCACGTTTGATCTACATCTATTACGACAAAAGCCATCATCAGGGCCAATATTCACGTGATGCAGCAGAACGACTACAGCGATTGGCCACAGATGATGTATCAGGCTTTTTATTTGAAGTATTGAAAAAAGAACGTCAAATCTTGGACATGATTGAAGCAACATTTGCCAATAACCGCAATGCCATCATGAAGTTGCCGAATCTAAAAACGGAACGCATTGGCTTAACTCATGGCTTATTAATGTCTTGTTTACAAGCATTGTGCGAGATTTTACCAATCACAGATAACGTAAAAGCCAAAGCATCCAGCTACATCCATGAATTAGCAATGGAGCGTGAACAAGATTTAATCAGCGATCACCCTGCAATGGATCAGTTCTGGGATGTTTATGAGTACTTTGAATCATTAACTGATGAAAAAGAATTAGTGGCCAATCAATACAGACTGAACCATTCACCCAATGAAGATGAAATTGCCATCAATCTCAATGAATTTTATGCCGCTGCTCGTGAAAATAATCAAAGCCTTGAGGACATCAAACTCATTAAAAAAATGGTGCAGAAATCTGTGCGCTATCCATTCGTAGAAGCCAAATCAATCCGCAGCAATGTGAATAAGAAAACATTGCGTTGTTATGTATTTAAGAAGAAGTAAGGAGAACTTCATGAGCGACAAACTACTCACAATTACAGATATTGCCAACAAACTTGGGTTTTCAGTTGGTCATACAAAACAGGCCATCATCAAATTGGATGGCTTCCCTACTCCAATTCGCATCACACCCAAAGGAGCACCACGCTGGAAAGAAAGTGAAATCGATGCGTTTATTGATTCCAGAAAGGAGATGTATTAATAACATTGCATTTGGATAGATAGTAAAAAAGCCCGAAAGGGCTTATTTTATGTATATTGATGGAAAATTTTTTCAACTAAGTGTTCCACATCCCTAAATGCATTACCAAAGTAATCTGTACCATTGAAAGATCCCCTTAGATTTATATTCATATTTTTATTATAATTAGATGCCATGGCTTTGAATATTCCATCTCCTTTAAATTCTTGAAGGTTAGTTATATTATTCATAATAATTGAATAAGCGATGGAAAAAATAATTAAATGCGATAAGTTTTTGTTGCCACTAGTGCCAATACATGTATTTAGATGTTCTTTTTGAATTTGTTGATATTTATTTATAATATTTTCCTGTTGTCTCAAAGTAGTTGTTATGAATATATATTCAATATAATCAGGCATATGTATATCTTGAAAAAAATTAAGATTCTCTCGATTATTAGTTAAAATAGCTCGATTAGCTTGAATATTTTTATGGTTATTTTTTAGTGGAATTTTATCTTTAAAAAATTTATTTAAATAGTTTTCACTATCAATCTTGCTACCATATAAATGTTCAATGCTTGCTAATAATTGATTAACATTACAAGATAATAGAAAGTAAACATTTTCAACATTGAAAAAATGTTTAATACATTCTAAAAACTGAATGGCAAAATCAGGCTTACACCTATCCAATTCATCGACTATAAATAATATAGGATGATTTGTAGTAGCGAAAGCTTTTAACTCAGTAGAAAATTTTTTATAGTCAGAATCAAGTTTGTTAACTTCTTCAAATGCGTTATTAAATATATTACTACTAACATCTTTACTAAGACCATCATTAATTTGTTTAGTAATTTCGCCTGAGATTGTTGGAACATAATCTTTTATTTTTGATAATAAAAAAGTAGCAGCATCTTTCACAGCGGCAGCACCTATAGGTTGTAGTGATACTTCTGTAAATAAAATTTTGTATGCCGTTTCCGTTAACGATGCAGGAATAACTTCACCACCATTAATAGAACCAACAAGCCCACCCATTAATGTTAAAAATGGGTTATTAATCCTTTCAGCATTAAACACATTGATATAAACAGGTGTTAGTATGAACTTTTCATTAACATTTTCAGATGTTTTTATAGAATTTTTTTCTATGATGTAATGCCATAGTTTATAACAAAACTCCGTTTTCCCACTCCCCCATTGACCATCTAATAGACATGGACTATAAAAGCTGTTGCCATGAATTGATTGATATATATTATTTGCTATATACATTCGTTCATATTCATCTCTGTAACTAAATTTTTTATCACTATCTACGTTGTACATAACTATCCTAATCTATTTGCAATTTCCGTTGCGGTTGGGTTGTAATAAATCATCAATGAATTTAAATCACGATGCCCTATCATTCTAGCTAAATCCAATACTTCTAATTTTCTAGCCAATCGTGTACAAGCCTCATGCCTTGTATCATGAAATGTTAAATCTTGAATAAAACAGCGTTTCACTGCACGCCTAAATGTGGTGCTCACAACATCTGCTGAAATATTAAAAACTGATCCTGCACGTTGTGGTTGCATTAGCTCTAAAAGTTCAATAGCACGACTTGATAAAGGTACATCCCTTTTATCACCGTTTTTAGTTTCTAATAGTGTGAGGTATTTTTGGTTTAAATTAACCTGACGCCAATCCAAAGATGCAATTTCACCTTGTCGCATTGCTGTTTCTAAGGCAAATAAAAATATCAAGGCTGTTGTCTGCATTTGAGTTTCAGGTGTTTTATCTTCATAACCTAAATATTCTATGATCAAACTGATTTCATGATCTGAAATTCTACGATTTCGTGGTGCTGGCTTGCGTAGACTTTCTAATTCTTTCAAAGGGTCATCTTCTAACCAATTCCATTCTTTCCTGGCAACTTTAAAAACTGCTCTCAAAATAGCGATTTCCCTATTTTTACTAGCATTTTGAATAGGACGATTATCACGCCAAACCGCAATATGTTTAGCTTGTAATTTCGTCAATGGTACATCAGCAGGAAAATCAGGCATTAAAAGAATGGCATTTAAACGAATTGCCTCATTTCTACCACCATGCCTTTTTGGGCATACTTCATCAATAAATCGGATTACAGCATCTTTCACTTTTTTGGTACGATCTACTTTGCCATCTTCACCGTTAGTGATATCGCTTTCTTTTTGCTTGATCCAAAGTAATGCATCAATTTCAGAAGTAAAACTTTTTCCTTCTGATTTCAGAATATAATTACGCATAACTCGCACACGAGCATAATACTTGCTACCGCGTTTCGTTACAGATCCCAATTTGATCCCAACCATTCATATTTAAACGAACATTATCTTACTAAAGATTTTACAAAATCAAAAGATTAGGTATGTTATAGTGTGCGCTCGTAAGGCATATAACCCACTTGGGCGCGCCAATCATCAATATAGCCAATATTATTATAAAATAATTAATAATCACTACATTGCCAATTAATATATTTAAACAATAATACTCTTAATAAGAGTTATCATTGCTCGTTTATAATTAGTAGCGAAGTTTTCTCATGAATGAACGATTAAATAATACTGAAATCTTAAGAGATCGTAAGGTTGAAACCATTTCATCCATTGCTATTTTCAGTATTTTTTTATTCATTTCAGCATATATTTTATATGTTTGGGAAAATAGATATCGTAGTCAATTTTATGTTAAAGAAAAAGGATTTTCGACAATTGTCGCTCAACAATTTGATGGCCCTTCAGGTGAACACCAACACCTTAAACAGTATGCTCAACAATTATTAGTTTCACCACACACTTATCGACACATTGAAACTATCTATATTCATAATGATAGCCATCAAGAACTTTTTGTCAGAACTCTCTTCTCTGGCCATACAACACGCCATACAGAAGAAATATTATGTTTAAAGGCAACCTATTCATCTCAAGGAAACATTATTAAAGAACCCGCACGTTGCTAGCCATCATTATTTACAATAAATAATATATAGAAAATTTTAAATTTAGTGGTATCCTACGCCTTAATAGATTAAGTCACTTTAATCACAAATCTAATCAATTAAAATAAAATAAATACAATATATTAATAATTAGTTAACGAGGTTCCTATGAAACTACAACAAATTACTTTAGTAGAAACAGCTCGCTCATATGATGTAAAAGCAAAGGCTTTAGGAAAATCTATTCATGCAGAATACATTCGAGCTTTTAAAACTCGAGGAGAAGCAGAAAAGCATATTGAAGCTCTCAATACAGATAATAATATTTGTCAAAATGAGAACAAACGATGGTTAAAAAACTTAAAAAAATATGGTGGTAGCTTATAATTTAGGACAGGTTCTAATCTCATCCAAAATAAAACCAACCACAATAAGTTTTATTTTGGATATTGCCTATTTTTAAAATTTATATTTTGCTCATCCCGCATCTCCCAAATGCCAACATCACACCATAATTTTTCTTCATACAATTTTAATAAATTAGCATAACCACATTGAAAAAAATCAGTATTACAATATTCCTCTATTAATCTGTTCAAATACTCTTGATTCTGTACTGTGCTTAATGATAAAAAGGCTGAGATATTATCAGACTCAGCCGCTCGTAAAACATTGGGATGACAGATACTATCATCGGTATTACAGTACTGATTAATATTATATTGTTCAATATATTCAAGGACTTTTTGGTACTGTTGATCTGTTTCATCGTAACTTGATGGATGAACAAAACCTTCTGGCTGTGCCAACGCATAAGACAACATCCCTAAAATGCACAATATTTTCTTCATACTGCCTCCCATCATTCTTTACAGCTTCTCTGCATCATAGATCAGATACTATATTAATATATGAAACCATAAAAATATCAAGCAAGACTTTATCTATCAAATACTACTGCGCCATTTTTTCAGCCTCTGCCAAATCTACAGAAACCAAACGAGAAACGCCAGGCTCACTCATTGTTACACCGATCAATGATTCTGCAATCGACATTGTGGTTTTATTATGTGTAATAAAAATAAACTGAACTCTATTACACATTTCTTGAAGCAATGAACCTAAACGACGAACATTTGCCTCATCAAGCGGTGCATCCACTTCATCCAAAATACAGAATGGTGCAGGATTCAAGTTAAAGATCGCAAAAACTAAAGCAGCTGCAGTTAATGCCTTTTCACCACCTGATAATAAGTGGATCGTCCCAGGTTTCTTTCCAGGTGGGCGCGCGATAATATTCACGCCGCTTAATAATGCATCATCGCCTTTTAATTCTAAATATGCTTCACCGCCACCAAATAAGCGCGGAAACAATTTAGAAAAATCAGTATTTACAGCATTAAATGTACCCATAAAGCGTTCTTTCGTTTCTTGGTCAATCTTTTGAATTGCAGTTTCCAACTCAAATAATGCTTTATTCAAATCCTGATCTTGCTCATCCAAATAGGTTTTACGCTCTCCTAAAACTTTACATTCATCTATCGCCACTAAATTGACAGCACCAATTTTACTAAGTTTTGTTTGTACCGATTTCAATAACTCATCAATATTATCTTCATCGATTGTAATCATTTCTTGGGATAAAGATTGTAATTCTTCCTCACCTAAAGTTTCTAACAAAGATTCCCAATTTTTCACCACATGTTCTTCATGCGCCTTAAATTCAGCATCACGAAGCATCAAAGATTGAATCATCTCTTTTTGACTTTCGATGTGCTTTTCTTGACTTTCTTTGAGCTTTTCTTCCTGAGATAGAGTGGTTTGCAACTGCCCCACAACTTCTGTCAATTCAGTTTTAGCGCCTTCAATCTCGAGCAATGTTTCATTGTAAATCATCAACTCTTCTTCAATGATAATAACTTCATCACTATTCTCTAATACTTCTTTTTTCTCTTCGAGCTTTGCCAAAGATTGCGTTTGATTCAATTTTAAACGTGCTAAATTCGTATCAGTTTCTTTCAATTTAAATTGCACAGCATCCAATTGGCGCGTTTCTTCATTTACTTTTTGCGCCAATACTTGCTGTTCTGCTAATGTTTTTTTCTTGTTTTCTTCATATTGCATCAAATGAGATTCAAGCACACTTTTACCTTCTTTCTTTTCATCCAAAAGTATCAATGTGCTTTCTAGTTCAATTCGACTCTCTTCAATCTTTATTTGGCCTTCTTGATGCGCTAATTTTAAAGCTGATAACTCTTTTTCAATACGAGCTTGATTTTCTGTAATATGAGTGCGCTCTTTGATCACAACAGCTAACTCTTTTTCGATAGAAGCTGTTTCAGTTTTAGCTTGCTCTAATGCTTTTCCTAAAATTTCTAAATGGTTTTTTAAAACTTCCAATTGTTCAATAATGGCAGATTTTTCTTCCTCTTGCATAGTGATTGCAAGCGTTAATTCTTCGAGCTTTATTGCTAACTGATTCATCTCTTCAGCACGCTCTAACACCCCTTGAATCTCTTGCTGATCATGACCAATGAACCAATCTACGCCATATAAATCACCATTTTCTAAAACCAAACATTCATGCAATTGTAATTGTTGGCGCTTATTTTTAACATCTGTTAAGGATTCTGCCACATAAACGTGAGATAACAATGAACCTAATTGATGTTCACTCTTAATATAAAATCCTAAATGCTGCGGCGTAAAATCAAATGAACTTTCACCCAAGACATAACCACGGCTATTTTCACGAATGGACAAAGTTAAAAATTTAGATAGCACAGCTTCTGCTGCTTTTTGCCATTTTGGCTCAATCTGCATTACTTCAAATAATGGCTCTATATTTTCTTCTTGTGATAACAGCGCATTTTGTAACAATGTTAGCGCACTCAATCGCCCTTCAAACTCTGATTGTTGACGTAAATTTTGATGAATTGCATGTTCCACTAATACTTTTTGGCCATTCAATTCACTCTGTTTTTCTTTATGCGTTAAAATCTGCTCTTGCAGTTCATCCTGCTGAATTTTCTTTTCATCTAGCTGCTCTGAAAGTAAAACTTCACGATCTTTTAACGTATCATTATCTAATAATACTTTAAGTTCATTTTCTAGCTTAGTAATTGTGCTTTCATCAGTGATCTGCTTTGTTTCAAAATGTGCAATACTATTTTTTGCAACATCGACCTTACGCTCTAACAAGCTGATCTCTTCATTCACGGTTTTAGATTGAGCAATGAAGTTATCAAAGGTTTCATTCAATACAGTCAATGCTTCATTTAATTCAAACAAGGATTCATTCAAGATCATCAAAGATTCACTCTTTTCGATCTGTTCACTTTCTAAGTTTTCACGCATCATTTCACTAGCAAGCAATTCTTCTTCAATCTTTTGGATCTGAATTTGTAACTCATTATGATCCGCAGTTGTGCGTGCCTGTAAGGTACGAATGGACTCAATCTTGTGCTGAAGCGTTAAAATCTCTTTTTGCTTGGCATGATGCTGTTCCGTTTTTGCTGCTAATAATGCAGATTTTTCTGATAAAGCAGTTTTATGACCATTATGCTTTAAAACCAAATCATTATAAAAAGCCACCGCCTCATGAAACTCTTTTTGCAAAGCATCAATACGATTTTGTAACTCAGATTGTCCTTGCTCTAATTCTGCACGCTTTTGTTTTAATGATAAATATTGCAACAAGCGCTCTTCGCGCTTCAATATTTGATACTCTTCTGCTTTCTTCGCCTGCTTCTCTAAATGCTCTAGTTGTTTCGTTAACTCTTCACGAACATCTAATAAACGCAATAAATTTTGGCGTGTATGTTCGATGCGTGTTTCTGTTTCGCGCTTTTGCTCTTTGTATTTAGAAACACCCGCAGCTTCTTCAAATACTAAGCGTAATTCATCAGGCTTAGATTCCACAATACGAGAAATCATCCCCTGTTCGATGATGGCATAAGATCTTGAGCCCAGGCCTGTGCCCAAGAAAATATCTGTAATATCTCGACGACGGCATTTTGCACCATTTAAAAAATAAGTACTTTGCCCAGATCTTTCTAAAACTCGCTTAATACTAATTTCAGTAAATGTTGACCATTGCCCACCAATTCTGCCATCTGTATTATCAAAGACCAGTTCAATACTTGCAAAACTTGAAGCTTTTCGGCTAGTGGCACCGCTAAAGATAACATCGGTCATGGATTCACCACGCAATTGTTTTGCAGAGGATTCCCCCATCACCCAACGGATAGCATCAATAATATTAGATTTCCCACAGCCATTGGGCCCAACAATACCATTTAAACGATCAGTGAGGTCAAAAACTGTATGATCCACAAAGGATTTAAAACCAGAGAGTTTAACTTTACTTAAATACACAAGCGACTGCCAATAATTTAAAAGAGAGCATTATCAAGCCTTAATAAACTGAATGCAAGATTCATTATTGATAAAATAATCACAAACTTGTGCTTAAATATATTTTATAATTTTCGGCACTTCAATTCTTCAGTTTCACTGGTCTCATATTGTTGGGCAAACAGGTCTTTTTCTTTATGTTGAACAGGCAAATTTATTAATAATAAAATTCCAATAAAGACAACAACTGTTAATAGCTCAATTAATGTTAAACTATATTTCATGATGAATGATTAAAAAACAACTTAAATTTATAACTACCTATTAATATAGTATATATATTTTATTATTAACTCGTTAGGAAGAAGTTTATGTATAAATTTGTTTTCTTTGTTCCAGAATCCCACGTTGAGAGCGTCAAAGATGCAATCTTTCATGTTGGCGGTGGCAAACTGGGTAACTACTCTCATTGTTCCTGGCAAGTACTTGGTATTGGTCAATTTAAACCATTAAAAGATAGTCAACCTTATTCTGGAGAAATTAACCAACTCCATACTGTCCCTGAATGGCGCGTTGAGCTTGTTGTAGAAGAGCCATTAATACAAGCCGCTGTTAATGCAATGAAAGCGGCACATCCTTATGAAATGCCAGCTTATGAAGTCATTAACTTAGAAGATTATTAATATTAAAACTCCAATGAATGCTCAAATGTTTTCAGAAAATGACGCGCCAACCCAAGATTAGATTTTTTACGATCAAGTACTAAATATAAAAAAATGCTTGGTTGTTTAACTAAAGGTCTAATTAAATGATATTCCTTACCCAAACTGATTAAAATATCTTCGATAACATCATCTAATTCCAAAAGATCAACTACTCTTCTTTTTGTATTTAAAACTTCTGTATTACCCTCGGATGCAAGTTCAATATCAATCCCAGAGCCAAAAGATGCTAATGCCTTTCCTGTATTAGCATCTACTAATGATGCAGCTTTAAAACCTTCGATTGCTGTTAAATCAGATAAATATGATTGACCCATTTTTCACCTCATTTTAATTATCATTATTAATGTATTCTAAATATAAATTTACAACAAGTTATTTAAAGTAACGTTCATAAAATACAGTGATCTCCATTATAATATAGTTTACTATCAATGTGACGAGAATTTAAATATTAATATTTGTATATAAAAAATCCTTTGATGAATAGTCACCAAAGGATCTCAGCTGCCTAATTTTATAATATTACTTAATATCGACTTCGCTTTCTGGTTGATATTCTACTTGTACTACATATGATTCTTGATGACTAATGATGGATTGATCCATTTTGTGATTGATAGGTACTGCTACCATACCTAAGATACCGATTAATATTAATACTATGAGCAACTCAACCAGAGTGAAATTATCTTTCATCATAATTCCCTCTATATTTTTAGAACATGCACTACTATTTTATTCTTATTTTTTATTGCCTATTTAACATACTATGTATATATCACTATATAAAATTTATTTTTTAAATATTCATGAACTTGCCACTTAATACAAAGATCATCAAATGGCAAATCCTCTATAAACATCTATACATTTATAGCTAACATTGTGATTTATTGATCATAATTTTTATGATTTGCTCATCCGTTTGTTTCATCCCCTCTGTTACTAAATTGCCAAGATTACGAATGCTCTCTTCTACAGTAGGCGAAACCAAACCTTCTTGCCCTGTAACACGTACATTATCCAATGCCATAATCACTGCTTTAAATGCAGAATTTGCGGTAGATGAAACTTTCATTGCACAACTATTTGCGGCACCATCACAAATAATCCCTGAAACATCACCAATCATGCTACAAATTGCATCGTTGATCACATCTAGCTTTTTATCACCTAGCAACCAACCCATACCAGCTGCTGCACCCATTGCTGCTGTAGATGTTGCACACAATGCGGATAATGCTGGAAATGTATTATGAATATAAATAGCCACCAAATGAGATAATGTTTGTGCTCGAATTCGCTCTTCTTCAGAAGCTTTCACAAAATCAGCCACAACCACAACCGGCATCGTTGCAGAAATTCCTTGATTGCCAGAACCTGAATTACTCATCGCAGGCAATGTTGCACCGCCCATACGAGCATCTGAGCCAGCACTTGTACGGATCATAATATCTGTCATTAAATCTTTGGCAATAAATCCTTTATCCAATTGCTTCATCATGGTTTTACCTATATGCAAACCATAATCATTTTTTAAACCTTCAATAGACAATGCATTATTAATGATCTCAGCCTCTTTCATAAATGTAATATCTTCAATGGGCACATGTGTACAGAAATCATAAATATCTGCGATGGAAGCTCCAGATAAATCATAAGGCTTTGTATGCTCCTTCCCCTCAATCACAGCCTCTTCAAAAATTACTTCATTATCTTTTTCAATACGAACAATCTTAGTATGTGTATCTGCAATACAAACGCGCGCAGTATGATTGGCTGTTTGAATTTCAGCCTCACTATAAAGCACTTTATCAATATCTGCGATCGTAACTGATACTAAATTATCATCCAAAAGCTGCTTAGCTGTAGCCACATGATCATTATTAATATTCTTCAAAACCTCTAAGCCAGCATCAGCATCACCACAAACCGCACCAGCTGCTGCTGCAATTGCAAGGCCTTTCATCCCTGTACCAGGAACTGTAACCCCCATGCCATTTTTCATCAAATTAGGAGAAACCTTTGCTGTTATGCGAATAATTGTATCATTACCCACAACTGCTCGTGCTTTGGCAGCCGCTAAAGCCAAAGAAATCGGCTCAGTACAACCTAAAGCAGGCTTTACCTCATTTTTTAATGCTTTAATGTACTCGTTCCAAATCATATGACTCATGATGAATAAT
>NZ_MVDO01000066.1 GCF_002006755.1 Wohlfahrtiimonas larvae
TATTAATATTCTTCAAAACCTCTAAGCCAGCATCAGCATCACCACAAACCGCACCAGCTGCTGCTGCAATTGCAAGGCCTTTCATCCCTGTACCAGGAACTGTAACCCCCATGCCATTTTTCATCAAATTAGGAGAAACCTTTGCTGTTATGCGAATAATTGTATCATTACCCACAACTGCTCGTGCTTTGGCAGCCGCTAAAGCCAAAGAAATCGGCTCAGTACAACCTAAAGCAGGCTTTACCTCATTTTTTAATGCTTTAATGTACTCGTTCCAAATCATATGACTCATGATGAATAATCTCCCATACTTAAGTGAAGTCCTATTTGCCCATTATAATAAGCATGATATATTATTTCATAAATTTCACTCATCAAATTAACCTATATTTACTTTTGAATGCATTTTCTTAAATAATCATCAAAAATAATGATCATTGGCAAAACTGAAGCACACTCAAAGCTGCCAACATTGAAGTTTTAGGATTATTAGGTAATGGTAAACCTTGCATTGTTATCTTCATTTCCCCAAACACACCTTTCACTTGAATATTATGCTGATTACGTTCACTTAACGGATCCGCAATTAACTCAACCACCGTTGCATCCATTCCAATACCAGCTAAAGCAATCGTTGCTGCCACATTAGAATTAGCAGGAAATAACGTTGCAGCTTCTCGTGCTGTGCCTTTAAAAAAGGTTGTGGCTTCTTGAATATTACTTAAATCTATCAAGGATTCAGCATGACTACCTCGCCAGCCTTCAGGCGGTTTTCGCCCTTGATAAATGACTTGATCTAAACCCGCTAGCTTCGCCGCTGCTAAACCATCCATACCTGCCACAGCACCCGTTAAAAGATAGGCTTGACATCGATGATCTATTTCAGCTTGTTTCACTTTTGCTTCAAAATCACTATCAGCAAATGCCCCCACAGAAATCACACCAACATCTAAACCCAAAGCTAATAGATCCAACAGATGCTGTTTAACACCTGCTTGCCCTGCCATTTCCACAACAATATCAGGCTTGCCTTGTAATTCTGAAACACAGCTAATCACCTGAACAGAATCACTCATAATATTTTGTATTTGCTTAACTCTTTCTGGCTTCACTAACAAATAACCGAGCGATAAATCGCTCGGCAAATTTGCTACTACATATTGAGCCATGGCACCGTAACCTATTACCATGATCTTTTTCATATCTATTTCTCTTTAAAACGATGTCCAATGTCTTTACGGAAGAATGTGCCTTCTGTCGAAACTTGATCCATCATTGCATAAGCATTCGCTTTAGCTTCTTTAAATGTTGGCGCACTGCCTGTTACTACTAAAATACGGCCACCATTTGATATGATTTGACCATCTTTTTCAGCAACACCTGCATTGAAAATCATATTATTCACGCCATCCGCTTTCACATTTTTCAATGGATAACCCAATTTAGGTTCTTGCGGATAACCTTCTGAGGCTAAAACTACGCCCACACAATATTCATTTTTCCATTTTACTTTAGGAATCTCACCATCGGTTAACATAGATAAAATCACATCCACCAAGTCGCTTTCCAATAATGGCAAAATAACTTCTGCTTCAGGATCACCAAAGCGAGCATTGAATTCTATGGTTTTAAAACCTTCTTTTGTTAAAATTAAACCACCATACAAAAAGCCTGTGAATGGCTTACCTTCTTTGACTAAACCATCAGCAACTGGCTGCATGATTGTTTTCACTGCAATTGCAGTTTCATCACTATCTGCGGTGAAGCAAGGAGCATAAGCACCCATTCCACCTGTATTTGGACCTTCATCATTATCGTAAGCACGTTTGTGATCTTGCGCCATGACCATTGGCACAACTTTATTACCATGAACAAAACACATTAATGAATATTCATTGCCTTCCAAGAACTCTTCAATCACGATACGAGCACCAGCATCACCAAAGCGGTTATCCTCCAGCATATCTACAACTGTTGCTCTTGCTTCATCCATTGTTGTTGGTAATACAACACCTTTACCTGCTGCCAAGCCATCAGCTTTGATAACAATTGGCACGCCCACTTTTTCAAGGTATTGAATAGCATCTGCTGTATTGGTAAATGTTTGATGCACTGCTGTCGGCACATCATATTTATTCATAATGATTTTAGCGAAATCTTTACTGCCTTCGATCTGTGCTGCATTTTGGTTTGGCCCCCAAACTTTAATGCCTTTTGCATTCATTTGATCAGCAACACCTGCAACCAAGCTTGATTCAGGTCCCACGATCACTAAATCAATATGATTTGCTTCTGCCCAATTAGCCAATTCTTCTGCATTGGTTTCAGAAATATTCACCAAAGTTGCAATGTCCTTCATACCAACATTACCTGGTGCTACAAATACATCTGAAACTTTAGAACTTTGCTTTACTTTCCAAGCCAAAGCATGTTCGCGCCCACCTTTACCAACAATTAAAATTTTCATCGTTTCTCTATTCTCACTCACTAAAATATCAAATTCATGATCCTACAAAGCGGTCATATCATATCATTCATTGAATGAATATATAAGAAAAAAGGTAGTCACTTTCAGCAACTACCTCTTTATTATTCAATATCTTACTTTACCTAAAGATATCTAATGATAACTCATTGACTTTAGTTCAAATCGTTATAGTCGTAATCTGCAACACGCATTGGCGCAACATCTTTCGCTGTAATTGTTTCTTTCACACCGTTAAAGTTAGTACGCACATAGTTCACAACATTTGCAATTTGTTCATCATCCAAAATGCCACCTAAAGCTGGCATACCATGTAAACCATACAATACTACGATGGATGGATAAGCTGCTTGTTGCAATTTTGGATTATCTTTCAATGCTGGGTAAAAACCTGCACCGACTGCACCACGACCATCTGGCATATGACAACCTGCACAAGAAGCATTATAAATTTCTTCACCGCCTCTTACTTCGATAACGCCACTACCTGCTAAACCGCCCGCACCATCAGCGTAAACAAAGTTCAACATGCTTAAAAATGCAGTACCTAAAAGAATCTTTTTCATCTGTCTTGTCCTTCAATTATTTCTTAGATGCTCTGTCGTTCAATTGGCGAATTGCTTCTAATGAAGACAAAATCGCACCTTCTTGCCACGCAGGAATGTAAGAAACATGCTCACCTGCCAACACAACACGGTTATCCATTGTTGAAACATCTTTAAAATGTTTTTCACGAGTTGTATCAGTCCATAAACCATAGCAACCTAAAGTACCTGGATTACGGTGCCATGCAACAGAAATACCATTATCAAACTCTTCTTTAGCTTGTGGATGGATTTTTACGAAATCATCCATAACCTTAGCCAAACGGTTTTCAGGTGTTCTTGCAGAGAAATCAAATGAGTTAATACCAAATTGGTAAGCCGCCAATACAACACCTGGGCCTTTAGAGAAATACTGATCACTAGGATAAGAAATCTGGCCAATATCTAAATCTGTAAAGGTAATACCACCGTAGATTTGCTCATCTTCTTCCCAGAAACGACGCTTGAATTGAACACCAGCTTTAAAGCTTGTTGCATAGTGAACTGCAGCGATACCATCTTTAACTTTACGGCTCAAATTATTTTTGATTTGTGCCAATACTGAGAAAGGAATTGTACAAACGCACCATTCAGCTGTTTCTACTTTCTCTTTATCGCCATCAGCCATATCAACGTAAGTTACTTTAACGCCTTTATCATCTTGGTTGATTTCAATAACTTTTGAACTCAATTGAATGTCTGACATTAAATCTTTAGCAATTGCTTTAGGCAACTGATCCATACCACCCACTGGCTGGAACATTGTTGATGCATATTCAATGTTGAAATGCATATTCAATGCTGACCACAAATTTGAAGACAATACGTCATCAAAATTCAAAGGCGTTGATGGAATTGCATCATGAGTTGCGCCAGCTGGTGTTGCCCAACCGCGGTAATGAGAACCAGTTTCACCAGTGTAGCGATAGTTCTTATCCAAAGCACCCCATTCTTTCAATGCTTCTAGCAACATTTCTTTATTTTCTTTAGTGATCGAATCATCCAAGTTATTTTGGTTGATTGATTTTGCTAACAATTCGTTAGTGTGGCCACGGAAATCAGAGAAAATTTCGCGATATCTTTGTGGCTTGCCACCAAATGCATTTGAGTTATGCAAATAAGCATTTTGGTTCACTTGTTGGAATGGTTGCATTTGTACGCCAAATTCACGTGCATAGTGCAAGTAACCTTGG
>NZ_MVDO01000067.1 GCF_002006755.1 Wohlfahrtiimonas larvae
AATAACTTTTGAACTCAATTGAATGTCTGACATTAAATCTTTAGCAATTGCTTTAGGCAACTGATCCATACCACCCACTGGCTGGAACATTGTTGATGCATATTCAATGTTGAAATGCATATTCAATGCTGACCACAAATTTGAAGACAATACGTCATCAAAATTCAAAGGCGTTGATGGAATTGCATCATGAGTTGCGCCAGCTGGTGTTGCCCAACCGCGGTAATGAGAACCAGTTTCACCAGTGTAGCGATAGTTCTTATCCAAAGCACCCCATTCTTTCAATGCTTCTAGCAACATTTCTTTATTTTCTTTAGTGATCGAATCATCCAAGTTATTTTGGTTGATTGATTTTGCTAACAATTCGTTAGTGTGGCCACGGAAATCAGAGAAAATTTCGCGATATCTTTGTGGCTTGCCACCAAATGCATTTGAGTTATGCAAATAAGCATTTTGGTTCACTTGTTGGAATGGTTGCATTTGTACGCCAAATTCACGTGCATAGTGCAAGTAACCTTGGTGATGATAAGGAATTCTCCATGGACCTGGGTTCAAGTATTGACCTTCAGCAAATTCACATTTTTGAGTGTAACCACCTAATTCAGTGTACTCATCGCCACCACGTAATGACCAAGCACGGCCACCAACGCGATCGTTGAAATCTAGAATTTTAACTTTATAGCCTGCTTTTTTTAATTCATAAGCAGCAACTAAACCTGCTAAACCTGCACCCAAAATCAAAACTGTTGACCCTTTTGGGGCATTTGTTAAGTTTGGCGCACCATTGAAATCGCTCTTATTCAACATGCCGAATGCCATCATTGAATTGTATAATGCGAATCCACCAGCAGTCGCTCCAATCATTTTGAGAAGATCGCGACGCTTCATATCTTTAGCTTCATTAGCCATAATTTCCCCTTACTCCTTGGTACTAACTGATATTAATCAACCATAAAAGATAAATCTTATGATTAATATCAAGAATAATTTTTGCTACCTGTGCTAGAGCACGATAGGCGGGCAATCATATCACAAATTTTTTTTATTGGCCTAGGAAATTATAATCAAATAAATCCATTCTAAAACATACACTTAAAATTTTAAGATAAAAAACACTCATAAATTCTATATATTTTTCAAATAAATATAACAAAGAGAATTATTTGTATTTGGGCAAAAATAATACAAACTCATTCGGTATGTGAAGTATGCATAGTACATTTTCCCAAAAAATAAGCCCCTAAAATTTTAGGGGCTTGAAAAATATTAAATCACAATAATGACTTTTCTAAATTGTATAGAGCTTTTTATACATTCGACCAAACAGCCAATTCATAGCCATCCGAATCTTTAAAATGGAATCGTTTACCACCAGGAAATTCAAAAATATCAGCAGTGATGATTCCACCTGCATTTTTAATATTATTTAATGTATTTTCTAAATCATGACTGAATAATATAACTAAAGCACCACCTTTTGAATTTACATCATCCGCTTGGAAGAAACCACCTTTCAAAGCACCTGAATTAAACTCGCAATATTGCTCACCATAATCTACAAATTTCCAACCTAAAGCTGAATAAAATGCTTTGCTTTTAGCAATATTTTTTACATTAAATTCGATGTAATTAATTGCGATAGTTTCCATTGTCATAAATTTAGCCTATTTCAGATATTATCTAAATAATATTAACGTTTCGTATGTCGCTTAAAAGCAACTATTGTCTGCCAAGTTAAACTTGCAAACATTATATAGAATATCAGGCTTAGAAACTCCATCCCTTCTTTTGCAAAAGACTTGAATGGAATAATATTTTTAGCAATATTATTTATAGATTGTGACAACCAAGAAAAAACATTATTGAATGGCGGATACATTCTATATAAATAATCATTTTCTTGAGCATAAATTAACCCCGAATAAAATATAGCCATAAGCAGCATCCATACAATTGGCTTAATATAACTTTGCCCAAAATTAGATGCTTTTTCATTGAACCATAAAATTATTCGTTCTTGCCAATTACCTCCTTGACGAGATAATTCTTGCTTATATTTCTTCATTTCTTTCACAAAGAAATCATTGGCATCTATATGATTACCAATTTTATCAAAGGAATTTTTAATAATACGCAATGTTTCTCTATTTGTATTATCTGAGAGCAATTGGATATTTAAAAAATTAGGTACTTCTTTTAAGTTTGCATTTTCTAAATCCAAACCAAGATGAAATCTAGAATTTCTAAAGCTCGTAAAACTCAGGAATGTCGTGTATTTAAATATTGCCATACAATCTATACAGTCTCTTCCTACAGAAAAATTACAATGCTCAAAGCTTGCAACATTACTGAATACACACTTGAAGCACTCAAACCCACCGAATTTTGAGTCCTGTACATCAAACATTCCTTCAAAATTTGTATTTTTAGCCTCAAACATCATAGCTATATGGCTATCTTTCATTTCAAATTTTGATTTAAATTCAGTATTTTTTATTAGAATAGATCTAGCATTCAAGTTATTTAATATAAAATCATCTTGTAAAACACATTTAGTGATTCTTAAAGCGCCAATTTCAATTTCTGAATCATTACTATTTATAAAGATTTTATTCTCAAATATCATATTTTCAAAAGATAGCTTTTGATGAAAAATGCAATCTGTAAATAATGCGATACCTAGGGTATTATCACCATCCCACGCTGAAATACTTACCTCGTTATTAAAAATACAACTTTGGTATATAACATTATTTACATTTTCTAAAAGAGATGTATTTTGAATCATCCAATATTGTTTAAAGTTGCAGTCTTGATAAAACACCTGTACATCTTGGATATTTAAAGATGTAGCTGAAAAGCTACAGTAATTAAAATGAATACCTTTCAGCTGAGTTAATACTCTCAAATAATCAAATTTATCTCTAGCATCTCTGCAAGGAAAAAAAATCAAATTAAAAACTATTACTTCATCCTTAAATAAATCTCTAATTTCTTCTGATGCCTCTCCTGATCGAAGATACTCTCTTAATAACTCTTTGTTATCAACTTGGATTCTACGAAACTCTAATATGCTCTCTATAATATAATCTATTAATTCATCATAGAAATTTCTTAAAATTGAAATATTATAATAATCAGTTGAGTAATCGTGTTTATCACAATGTAAAACACATTGATTACTGTCTTGAAAACAATCTCGATTACATCCTTCTATATTACATTTATCATTCAACTCAAAACCTCTTTTAGTAATCTTCTAGTTAGTCTAAATATAAAATGCCCATATATATCAATATTAATATATACATTTGTATAATATTAATTATGTATTATGAATTTAAGATTGAAGCCAATTTTGTTAAATCAATATTACCACCAGAGATAATCACAACAGTTTTCTTGCCTTCGATATATTCAGGGCCAATTTTGCCACTCAAAATCGCTGCTGTTGATAATGCACCTGCGCCTTCACTGATGATCTTATTGCGTTGCACCAACGCAATCATGCTTTTTCTAATTTCTTCTTCACTGACTGTCACAACTTCTGTCACTAAACTTTTCGTGATTTTAAATGTTAATTCGCCTGGCATTGCCACATCGCAACCATCTGCAATCGTACTCGTATCACGATGAGATACAACTTTATCTGCTAGCAATGAAGCCGCCATGCCATGCACATTCTCAGCCTGCACGCCAAAAATATGAATATTAGGATTAAAAGATTTTAAAGCAACTGCAATACCCGCGATCAAACCGCCGCCACCGATTGGCACAACAATATTATCAACATCCCACAAATCTTCTAAAATCTCTAAGCCTATCGTACCTTGCCCCGCGATTACTTTAGTATCATCATAAGGATGCACAAAAACTCTACCTTCTTCCTTCACAATCTCTTGCGCTTTTTGCATGGTTTCATTGAAGTTTTGGCCATACAAAACAACTTCTGCACCATAGCCTTTTGTCGCATCAATTTTGGCTTTCGGCGCTGTTTCTGGCATCACGATTTTCGCATTAATGCCTAGCATACTACCGGATAATGCAACACCTTGCGCATGATTTCCCGCAGAACAAGCCACAACACCATGTGCTGCTTCTTCGGCAGTTAGTGAACTTAATTTATTAAATGCACCACGCATTTTGAATGAGCCTGTACGCTGCATATTCTCAAATTTAACATAAATATCACCTTTACATTTTTCACTGAGATAATTACTGCGAGCAATGCCAGTTTGATATACTTTTCCACTTAAAGCTTTCTGTGCTTCACGAATATCTTTCATTGTTATTGGCAAATTAAATAGATCCATGGCACTTTCCTTTTATTGAGTTAATCAATTATTTGAATTTTAGAAAAGTATTATATAGGAGCAGATTAATATAATGAAATAATATGCCTCACCATCTACTCATTCTGTAAAAATACAACGTACCCACTGAAACCTTGCATTTTTTCTAGGTATTCAGGATTCACCCAATCGCTTCGTTGAGCAATACCAACTTTAAAAGAAAATGGCATTTTTTCCATATTTTTTAAATAATCCGCATAATTGGGAATCGTATTGCGCTTTTGGTACGTTTGAATCACAAGCTCATCAATCACATCATCCAGTTGCGCTAAATTTTCAGGATTCGCATAACGGCTCCAATCCAATAATCCTGTAATACTTAACTGATATTTCTCAGGTAACCACGTTCTTAATTTTTTCAAAAACTGAATATAATCAGCGAGCTTTTGCGTAGGTACATCATAATCAATCTGTATACCAATGACATTCCCACCTTTTTTCTGCCACGCAGCTAACTGTCTAGCAATCTCACGATAAATAGACTCATTCCATTCTAAAGTATGAGTGCGAAATACAAGCCAAAATTGCTGATCAGACACAATCACACCTTGCCCTGATTGAGGTTTAAAATAGCTTTTGCCTTTATAACCATCAATCTGCCCACGGTGCAAATAAACCACTTTCGCATCTTTCAAAATCGGCTGATATTTCGTGCCTGCCCAATACCAAAACTGCTGATATTGGTTCACATCAATATCAGCATAGGATTTAGATAATAATAAGGATAATATTACCAATAATATTTTTGTTGTTTTGCCCATTGGCTATCACTGTGCTCTCGTTTTAAAGTATCAAACCAACGTTTGCGCTCACTTTTAGGAATTTCCTTATCATCACATCGATTAATGCCACGGTTATAACAGTTAATACCATGATACAAAGCCAATGCGCGATCATCTTTATTTGCTTTTGGATTATCAATTACTTTACGATAACTATCATAATTCGTAACAATCTGTTCCGCCCAATTTGATGGCTTTAAATGCGTAAATTGATGATCACCTAAAACAGTGTAAGCAGGCATTCTTTCCACCATAAAGCTATAACACATTTGATTATGTGAATCATTAGGATTGCTCGCCAACTGCTGCATCACATCCATAGGCGTACCACATTGATATTGGTAAGCATTTTTGATGGACTGATTGAAGAAATCAAAATGCGCGACATCTTTCACATCTACATTTTTGAATTGATCCACTAATTTAATATCTTCAAAAAATTCCGTAGGATTAATGGTTTTAACATCTTTAGTCAACTGAATATATAGCCATTTAGCACGCGTTTGATCATCACCAATATAACCATCCTTGATTAAATCAATGACAAAACCACGACTGACATAATCTTCAATCAAGCTGTCTCTTAAAGCAGGATTTTGCACGATGGAATTAGCTGTAAAAGCAAGATCAACTCTATCAGCAAGCACATAATTATCAGCAATACCCACTTCGATCAATTCACGTTGCAATGGTGTATTCGTGCGCTTATACAATTCCTGCCAAATGGTTTCAGCAGCGCTCCAGCGCTTTTGTGCTTCAAAGGCTTGTGCACGCAGAATTTGTTCGCTTAATTCAAAAGTTGTGAGAGTTTGCTTACTTTCATCCAATACAGGCAATAATTCCACCACTTTTTTTGGCTGAGGATCAATTTCAGAATAATATGTCGCCACAAGATATTGATACAATCTTGGTTGATCCTTAAAGTGCGATTGGTACTGCCCAACTAAATGCTCAAAGCTATAATCAATTTTTGCACCATAAGCATAAGTGTAATAACGCAGGGATTGTAAAATTCTAACTGCAAGTAATTGAGGATTTTCCACTAGCACATCTTGATTTTCATAACGATCAACGACTTTACGATCCACTTCCAGCAATAGATCCAATAATCTTTCATTATATCGATGATCTTTTTGCAAATATTGGTCAGGTGCTTGATACCAACGCTCTAGCTCACGCACGACTGCAACATTATTACCTGACAACCAATTCAAACGGCGCAATAAACCTTGCGCTGAATTAAAATATAAACCATTAGGATATTGATCCATATACGTTTTAAACTCAGCTCGAGATTGATCAATCCATGCTTTGCCTTCTTCATTGTTAGAGATTGTGCCTTCCCACTCATCCACTAATTGATCTTGTGCTTCTTTTAAAGATAATCTTCCTTGTAAATATAGGCTCGTTTCTTTCAACCAAGTATTATCACTTTGTAATAAAGAGTGCGATACTTCTTTCGCTAATTTATATTCCTTGTTATTGAAATACATAGCAACTTCAAGGTAGCGATAAAAATCACGACTAGCATCGTTAGATAAATCAAAATTATCTTGTGTCATCGTAAAATATTCTTTTTCTTGAAAAAGCTGATAACGCGCATAAGATAATGTGTATTTTTGAGCTGCTGACATTGAGCTTTTTTCTACAGCATCAATATAATCCAACGTTGCATTCAAATCAGAGATTGAGCAGTAATATTCGCATTTGAGGGCAATTTCAGGATCAACAAACCAAATACCTTTTTGTTTTAAATCTTCCTGATTATTTTCCCAATATTGAAAATAATCTTGGTGCAATTTTTTAACAACCGCGACTAATTCAGGTAATCGTTCTTTCGTTAAATCATAATTAGATCGAACAAATAAAGATGTGTGTACAGGTAAACTTAAAGGGTTGGGCGTATTATCTGCATACCAATCATTTTCTTTAATCGCCATCAAAAGTTGTTCTTCCACAACATTATCATTCAACTGAAGAATGGCGTTGACACGTGTATCATTGTAAGGCGTTAAATAAGGAAGATTGCTACTGATTTCAGAATGGCCGAAGATAATTGAGTTATTATATGATGGCTCTCCGCCACCAGCATTTGCAAACGGTAATGCAAGGAGATTCAGCAAGGACAGTGATTGGATAATGCGTTTGCCCATTGGGTATATTCCTATTCATAAATATTTTAATTATATATTATTTTAATAATATTTATGATGAAATCACTGCCACCCGAGGAAATAGATGGCGCCTTTGCTTGAGGTGAAATACCATCTATTCCTCGGTGACCGTATAACTCTAATTAGTGTTTAAAATGACGCTTCTTAGTAAACACCATTGTGATGCCGTATTTATTCGCAACATCGATTGAATCTTGATCCTTGATAGAACCACCTGGTTGGATGATCGCTTTGATGCCTGCTTTCGCTGCCAATTCCAAAGTATCTGACATTGGGAAGAATGCATCCGATGCCATTACATTGCCTTCAACTTTAGCACCTGCTTGTTCTAATGCGATACGAGCTGCGCCCACACGATTCATTTGACCTGCGCCAATTCCCAAAGTTTGACCTTCTTTAGCAACAACGATTGCATTAGATTTCACATGCTTCACAACTTTCCATGCAAATACTAAAGCTTCTTTCTCTTCTTCCGTTGGTGCACGCTCTGTCACTACATCAAAGTCAGCAAAGTTAATTTCTCCACGATCTTTAGTTTGTAGCAATAAACCGCCATTCACAGCTGTTGTTGTGTAAGCATTATCAAATTCTGATTGAATTGCAGGATTCGCCAACAAACGGATGTTTTTCTTAGCTTCTAAAATCGCACGAGCTTCTTCTGTGAAATCAGGTGCAATGATCACTTCTAAGAAAATTTTACCCATTTCTTCAGCTGTTTTAGCATCCACCGTTTGGTTAGTTGCAATGATGCCACCAAAGATTGAAGTAGGATCAGCTTCAAAAGCTTTCGTCCAAGCTTGGAATAAGTCTTGACCTGTACCAACACCACAAGGATTCATGTGTTTAACTGCAACAACTGCTGGTTCGCTGTATTCCAGCATAATGTTAACCGCAGCATTCGCATCTTGAATATTGTTGTAAGACAACTCTTTACCATGTAACTGCTGTGCAAATGCCAATGCATTGCTTTCTGCTAAAGGCGTACGATAGAACGCAGCTTCTTGATGTGGGTTTTCGCCATAACGCAATGGTTGTTGCTTTTCAAATGTGATTGTCAATTTATCTGGGAATACATCGCCCAAAGTGCGTGCAAAATAATCTGCGATCAATGCATCATAAGCTGCTGTTGTTTGGAATACTTTCAACGCTAAACGTTTACGAGTTTCTAACGTTGTATCACCATTGTTTTTGATCTCTTCGATCACAACGTTGTAATCTAAAGGATCAGTCACAACTGTTACAAACGCATGATTTTTCGCAGCAGAACGCAACATTGAAGGGCCACCGATATCAATATTTTCAATCGCATCTTGGTACGTTACGCCAGGCTTTGAAATAGTTTCTTTGAATGGATACAAGTTCACACATACTAAATCGATATATTCAATGCCGTTATCGATCATCGCTTTTGTATGATCCGCATTGCCACGAATTGATAATAAACCACCATGAACTTTAGGATGCAAAGTTTTCACACGGCCATCCATCATTTCTGGAAATTCAGTGATTTCAGAGATATCTTTAACTGGAATACCCGCATCAAAAATCGCTTTCTTTGTACCACCGGTAGAAATCAATTCATAGCCTAAATCAGCCAATAATGTTGCAAATTCTACGATTCCTGCTTTATCGCTCACACTCAATAATGCACGCTTTTTAGACACGGTTACTTCTCCTTGTTAAATAAGTTTTCTAAAGTTGCTGGATATAAACGATGTTCGATGGCATGGATCATCATCTCCACCTCATCTAATGATTCGTCACCTGTTAATTTAATTCCTTTTTGAGCAATGATTGCACCTGTGTCCATGCCTTCATCCACATAATGAATGGAAACACCGATCTCTTTTTCCCCTGCACGGTATGCTTGCCCAATCGCATCCTTGCCTTTATATGCTGGCAATAATGATGGATGGATATTGATAATACGATTCGGATAGGCTCTCAACAACTCTTCACCCACCAAACGCATAAAACCTGCCAAAATTACCCACTCAACATTCAATGATTGCATTTTTTCCACCAAGACTTTTTCATAAGCCGCTTTAGACTCGAAATCTTTAGGATTAAATACTAATGTTTCTAAACCTTCCCGTTCTGCTTTCGGGATAATACCTGCATTTTGTTTATCACATACAACAAGCACAACTTCTGCTTGTAAATTACCGTTATGAATCCACTTCATAATGGCTTCGAAGTTGGTACCACTACCTGAACCAAAAACTGCAATTTTTGTCATTGGAAACCCATATGATTAATCATGAAAATTAAAACCCCAAACGTTTCATTTGGGGTTTATCTTTATTTGAAGGTAATTTCACCAGAATCTGTTACTTTACCGATGATCTGTGCATCGCTGTTATGTGCCAACACAGTGTCAACATCACCTTTATCCACGATCAACATAAAGCCGATCCCCATGTTAAATACACTGTACATTTCCTCTTCTGGGATATTTGCTGTATTTTGCATGAATGGGAAAATCGCAGGCATTGTCCAACTACCTTTTACGAATTCTGCGCCTAAACCTTCTGGCAATGCACGTGGAACGTTTTCATAGAAACCACCACCTGTAATGTGCACCATCGCATGAACATTCACTGCTTTCAATAAATCTAATACAGGACGAACGTATAACATTGTTGGCGTTAATAATACTTCGCCCAATGGACGATCAAAACCTTCATATGTTTCAGATAATGATAAACCGTGATTTTTAATAATATGACGAACCAATGAAAAACCATTACTGTGAACACCGCTTGATGGCAAACCGATCACAACATCACCAACTTTTACATTGTCTTTTGTGATGCGTTTATCTTTTTCCACAACACCCACAGCAAACCCTGCGATATCATATTCGCCATCTTGATAGAAACCTGGCATTTCAGCAGTTTCACCGCCCAATAATGTTGCATTCGATTGACGACAACCTTCCGCAACACCTGCAACGATCGCTTCGATTTGTGCAGGATTATTAGCACCACATGCGATGTAATCTAAGAAGAATAAAGGTTCTGCACCTTGCGTTAAAATATCATTCACACACATTGCAACAGCATCAATGCCGATTGTGTCGTGAATATCCAATTCAAATGCTAATTTCAATTTAGTACCAACGCCATCTGTACCTGATACTAACACTGGCTTTTGATAACCCAATTCAGATAAATCAAATGCGCCGCCAAAATCACCAAACAAGTTAATAGCACCAAAACGCATTGTGCTCATTACATGTTTCTTAATGCGCTCAACGGATTCATAACCTGCTTCTAAATTTACGCCTGCTTCTTTATACGCATTACTCATTTATACTGCCTCATCAAACTTAATATTGGTGGGATATTTGTTGGTAAAGCAACCCATGCATAATCCACAGTTTACACCGCGTGACCCTTCATGCTCAGTTGCTTTAATTAGTCCGGCTGGACTTAAGAATGCTAATGAATCCACATCAATGTACTCACGCATTTCTTCATTGGTTTCATGATGCTGTGCCAACAATTCACGAGGATCTGTTGCATCCACACCATAATAACAAGGATATTTAAATTCAGGTGAAGCCACACGCATGTGAACTTCTTTTGCGCCTGCTGTACGCAATAATGCCACAATGTGCTTACTCGTTGTACCACGCACGATTGAGTCATCAATCAAAATGATGCGCTTACCTTTCACAATACTTGTAATCGCGGAAAGCTTCATGCGAACACCGCGTTCACGCAATTCTTGTGTTGGCTGAATGAATGTGCGACCAATGTAACGGTTTTTAATTAAGCCCATTTCATTCGGCAAACCTGATGCTTCAGCATAACCAATCGCTGCTGAAATACTGGAATCAGGTACACCAATGACAATGTCCGCATCCACATGTGCTTCTTTATATAATTCAATACCACTGCGCTTACGCACAGCGTGAACATTTTTACCTTCCAAATCACTGTCAGGGCGAGAGAAGTAAACATATTCCATAGAACACAATGCATGTGTGCATTTAGTTTCTAAGAAAGTAGAGATCACTTCGCCATCTTGAATTGTAATGATTTCACCAGGTTCAACATCACGAATAAATTCAGCGCCCACGATATCAAATGCACATGTTTCTGATGCAAATACATAACCACCTGTACTCAATTTACCCATGGATAATGGACGAATACCATTTGGATCACGCGCCACATACAAACCTGAGTTATGCAACAACACATAGCTGTAAGCACCTTCGATCTCTAATAAACTCTTTTTCAAGCGCTCTAAGAAAGTGCCTTGGCAACGGCGAATCAAGTGACCTAATAACTCAGTTTCACCATGTGTATGGAATACGCTACCATTCTTTTCTAAACGAATTTTCAATTCAGTTGCATTGGTTAATGCACCGTTGAACGCAATGCCGATGGACTCATCAGTTGTTGCTACAACGATTGGATGCGCATTCAAAACACCTCGGCTACTATTCGTTGGATAACGAACGTGACCAATTGAAGTATCACCCACTAAACTCTGTAATTTTTTAGGATCAGCAAATACTTCCGTCAAAAGTCCTTCGCCTTTAATGCAGTTGATTTTCTGATCTTCTGTGAGAACCGCAATCCCCACACTTTCCTGCCCGCGATGCTGCAATGCATGAAGACCATAATAAGTCATCGTTGCAGCTTCGCTATTTCCTTGCACCGCAAATACGCCACATTCTTCGTGTAGTTCTTTAATATTCATAATTATGTGCGATCCTTGAGGCGACGATGAATCTCTTCATACGCTTCAATCACACCGCCCATATCTTGGCGGAAACGATCTTTGTCTAATTTCTCACCTGTTTTACTATCCCATAAACGACAAGTATCTGGACTGATTTCATCTGCTAATACGATTGTGCCATCTTTCATGCGACCAAATTCAATTTTAAAATCTACTAAATCAATGCCAACTTCCAACCATAATGCTTTCAAGTAATCGTTGATTTTGCGCATTTCGCCACGAATAAAATCTAATTCTTCATGCGTTGCCAAACCTAATGCCACCGCGTGATCATCATTGATTAATGGATCATTAAAAGCATCTGCTTTGTAACAGAATTCCAAAATTGGTGGATTCAATTTTTTACCTTCTTCCAAACCAATGCGCTTAACCAAAGAACCTGCAGCAATATTTCGCACGATTGCTTCTAACAAAATGATGTCAACTTTATGGCACAACTGCTCACGCTCATTCACTGATTTAATTAAATGAGTCTTAATGCCATTTTTCATTAAATCCATGTAGATCATGCGAGAAATTTCAGAGTTTAAACGACCTTTATCTTCAAACTGAGCTTTCTTAGCGCCATTACCTGCCGTTGCATCATCTTTATAATAGATGATGACTTCATCTGGATTTGCTGTTGAATAGATTTGTTTGGCTTTGCCTTCGTACAACAATTCTTGTTTCATTTACTGCCCCTCGGTAAAAATAGCGTGAGAAAAATCTGTCATGCCATCATTATTTGTGAAAGTCACATGTCCAACTTTACGGTTGAATTTATTCTCTTTTTTACCATAAAGATGAAGATGTGCATCCGCTGATAAAGATGGCAAATATTTAAATAGTGGCTCAATATGCTGCCCCAACAAATTGTACATTGTTGTGGTTTGCTTGAGTGTTGTATTCCCTAATGGCAAACCACACACTGCACGAATGGCTTGTTCAAACTGGCTAGTTGTACAGCCTTCCATAGTATAGTGACCTGAGTTATGTGGGCGCGGTGCTAATTCATTCACATAAATTTCATCACCTTTCACAAAAACTTCCATCGCCAAAATACCCACAATATTGTATTTTTCCATCAAGTCTTTGAGCATACCATGTAAACGTTTACATAATTTTGGATCTTCATCCATGTGTGCTGTTGAAATATGTAAAATATTATTGATATGCTGATTACGAGCAATTGGGAATGTTTTAAAATCACCATCTTGCCCACGTACACCAATGATAGAAGCCTCAAAATCATAATCCACAAATGCTTCAGCAATTACCGAACAGTCCATCAAGGCTGATAATTTACTTGGCAAATCTGCTTGGCTACGGATCACTGCTTGGCCTTTACCATCATAGCCGCCTTCCGATGTTTTCACGACAAAAGGAAAGCCTAACTTTTTGGGTAATTCGAGCCATTCATCACCTAAATTATCCACCATCACAATGGGCGGCACAGGCAAACCTGCATTCACAATATGTTCTTTTTCACGCATACGGTTTTGCGTCATCCATAATGGAAATTCACCTTGCGGAATATTTTGGTATTTATCGGATAATTGTTTAACAATTTCTGCATTAATGTTTTCAAATTCATATGTTACAACATCGCACTTAGATACAAACTGGCTCAATGCTTCATAGTCATCAAATTGACCAATTGTGTATTGATTTGCAACAGAAAATGCAGGTGCAGTTAAAGAGGGATCATAAACAGATGTTAAGTAGCCCATTCGGTTGGCTGCTTCTATAAGCATCTTACCTAACTGACCGCCTCCTATAACGCCGATTTTTTGTGTAGGTAAAATGCTTCTCATCATTTATTCTCCAATATTCAATTTTTGTTGAAGTACAGAGTCACGTTGATCATCTCTATACTTTTGCAAACGATCCTGCAATGCTGGATCTGTAATAGATAATATCTGAGCTGCCAATAACCCTGCATTCTTAGCACCTGCTGTACCAATTGCAACAGTTGCAACTGGAATGCCACCTGGCATTTGAGCAATAGATAATAGCGAGTCCATGCCTTTCAAAGCTTTACTTTCAACAGGAACACCAATCACTGGCAATGTTGTCAATGCAGCAACCATCCCCGGTAAATGTGCGGCACCGCCAGCACCAGCAATGATCACAGAAAAACCATTATCAATGGCAGAACCAGCAAACTCATACATTAGATGTGGGGTACGATGTGCTGATACTACTTGCACGTGGTGAGGAATATTAAATTCGACTAGAATGTCGATCGCAAACTGCATCGTCGGTAAATCACTTTGACTACCCATAATTACGGCAACTTTTGGATTTTTCATCTCACTAAATTACATTAAAGCAAGTTCATCGGAGCGCAGGATTATAAGGGTTAAAACTTTAGCTGTAAACATTTATTTTCATATTTTTTTTAAAATGTCAAGATATCTTTATGTAAAGATTTCATATAAATGACATCAGTTAACATTGTCATAATATCTAATATAACGTTTAACGATGGCTTGTTCCTTATCATTCATACTCTTACGATATATCCAATTACCTTTTTCATCATGCGCCAGCGTGATAATTGCAGTCATATCATCATCTAAAGTAGCTAATTGATAATCTTCCCACGAATCAAAATAAATAAATTTTGTGAAATAAATATTATTTTGAGGATCTGAAACAAAAAGCCTAGATAACTCTTGCATGTGCCCATAATTATCCAATATTTTTTGGCTACTAGTCATTTTATCAATCACTTCATAAGATAAATGGGAGGTCCATTTTTCAAGTGCTGTATCAATATTTCGCCAACTTTTTAATAATTCTTGTTGGTTCAATTCTGAAAAAGAAGTTACAACTGTTCTTTGATTACCTTGATAAGGTTGAAAATACACAAAAATTCTTTTATGCGTAATAATATCGCCGTATTTTAATGTAATGATGGTCGATTCTTTAAAGCCATTTCGATCATATTTAGTCAAAGATAATGTTTTCATTACCCCAGTATCTGTGATAACAGTGATAGATTGAACGGGATGCATCACTTCATCCACAAACCAATCATTTTTAACAAACTCTTTAGCAATAACAATGTTTAAACTTAAGATCATTATGAATAAGGCAAATTTTATTTTTTTCATTATGAATTATCCCTTATTGATCATCAAAAAATATTGAATGATTCTGATCTAATTGTAACATTTATTGATCAAATATAACTCAGCCCCCTATCATCAAAACCTAAGATTATGATTTTAAAAGTAGTAATCTTTAAATAAAGTTATTTAATTGATATAAATCAATTGCTTCTTGTTTTCAAACTAAATAATCGACGTTCAAAACTTTCAATCTGTTTTGTCTGTAATCTCTTGATCATGGTGGCTGTCCAGCTTGCAGATAATCCCGCCGCTGACAATAAACGCTGTGTATTAGCTTCGTTATAATCTTGGTGAAAAGCAATTGCGACTGTTTCTGCGACAGAGATAGAACCTCGGTTCAACAAAACTAGAGGGTCTTTTACGCTCACAACTCCCACTTTAATCACCCGATAAAGCCAACCAATTTTGCCACTTCCCTGCATCACTAAAGCAAAATCATCCTGTTGTGTTAATCCACTTAATTTAAAACATGGTGAACGAGGTTGAGTTACTTGGATAATCGCCGTTCCCCACTGATAAACATCACCAATATGTACATTTTCTTCT
>NZ_MVDO01000068.1 GCF_002006755.1 Wohlfahrtiimonas larvae
CTTTTACGCTCACAACTCCCACTTTAATCACCCGATAAAGCCAACCAATTTTGCCACTTCCCTGCATCACTAAAGCAAAATCATCCTGTTGTGTTAATCCACTTAATTTAAAACATGGTGAACGAGGTTGAGTTACTTGGATAATCGCCGTTCCCCACTGATAAACATCACCAATATGTACATTTTCTTCTGTCATGCCAATGGTGGAAATATTCTCACCAAAAGCTGATGCTCTAAAAAGTGATTTCAGTTCAGGATATTGCATTTGCCACAATTCATAATGCTCACGTGGATAATGACACAAAGCTCGATCAGGTCCGCCATGAACACGTTTATCCGCTTGTTCATCACCCACTAACCCTAAATTAGTTAGTTCAATAGAATCCACAACTGCCCTTTTCTCCATAGCAGTTTCCCCACAATAATCTGTGGTAATCGTAGGGCCAATAAATACAAGTGGTAAATATGACATGAGATTATCCTCAATAGATGAATGGCGACTGATAACTTATATACAATATCACAATTTAGTTACTCTCAATTCCGCAACATAATAAGTTAATGGCAGACCACTTTCATCTTGATATATCGCATATGCATCTGCTAATTTCTGCAATTGATCTTTCCCCATCAAACCTTTTTTTCGCTGTGGCAAAGCTGTTGCGCCAATATTTTGCAAGCTTTTTAACAATGAAAATATATCATTAAACAACAGCTCTTTGGCATAACAATGACAAACAATGTGATCAACTTTGGGATTCAATTCCAATTGAGCCAAATGGTTTTCTAATATTTCGCCCGATATAAAATCCATCACATGCTGTTCATTATCCACCGTTTGCCAAGCTTTTTTTAATTCCCACAATGACGGCTGAATCAGCGTAGAAAGATATAGCTGTCCACCTAATTTTAATACTCGTAATTGCTCAATCATTGCCATTTCTAAAGAATGGCACCATTGCATCGCTAAATTACTTACCACACAATCAAATGAGCCATCCTTAAATGGCAAAGCCTCAATATCCCCCTGAACATAATTATGAGCTGAATGATTAGACTCAGCTTTATATAACATCATTTCTGACAAATCTAATGCTGTTATATAATATTGATCATTTTTTTTCAGCTTTTGAGCAACATACCCTGTTCCGCATCCTGCATCTAAAATTTTACCCATTGGTACATTCTGCAAAACTTGCTGAATTAAACTATCTGCAATTTCACGTTGTAATGATGCCTGTTGGTCATACGTTTGTACTGCTTTACTAAATGCCACTGCAATACTATTTTTATCCACCAAACGCATAACGTAAAGCTCCTATAACATGATCAATATTTTCTTGTGTATGCTTGGTGTTTAGAGTCATACGAATACGTGCACTATTGGCTGGCACAGTTGGTGGGCGAATTGCCATTGCCCAAATATTATGTTCTTTCAATATTTGGGAAACTCGTAAACTATCTTCATTACTACCAATAATGATGGGTTGAATCGCACTATTCGATAGATTCTCAATCCCCAAAGTTTTCAATTCAGATTTAAAATATGTAATTAAATCTTGTAAATATTGCCGTGACTCATCTGACTTTTGTACAATTTCTATAGATTTCAATAGCGTATAAGCTTGGGCAGGTGGAATTGCTGTGCTGTAGATCAACGCACGTGATTTTTGCACCAAATATTCAGCAACTGAACCTGAACACAGAATTGCTGCGCCTTTCACCCCTAAAGCTTTGCCAAAGGTCACCACTAAAATATCAGGATGAATGCCATGTTTATCGCATGTACCTTTGCCTTCGTTACCATGAACACCAATGCCATGAGCATCATCCACCATCAACCAATTATTTTCATTACGTTCAGTAATTAATTGAATATTATCTAATGGTGCTTCATCACCATCCATACTGAAAATACCTTCAGTTACCGTTAACACAGCTTGATCACTATCCACTTTATTTAGTAAATATTTCAATGAATCCAAATCATTATGAATAAATCGTTTAAAATTTCCTTCCGAATTCATAGCAGCTTCCACCAATGATGCATGGCTTAATTTATCAGCAATGATCCAATCATCTTTCTCTATCAACAGTTGAATCAATGCTTGATTCGCTGCAAATCCCGAAGAATAAACTACCGCTCGCTCATAACCTAACCATTTAGCCAATTGATTTTCTAATTGCTGTAATGGCTTATGATAACCAGTCACATGACTTGATCCACCACTACCAACACCATATAATTCAGCGCCTTTTTGCCATGCTTGAATCAATGCAGATGAACGTGATAACCCTAAATAGTCATTAGATGCGAAATTCAAACAATGATCATTCTGTTCCGCCACTTGTCGAATTCGATAACCTTGTACATTTTTTCGCTCTTCCAAAGCACGAGCAATACGCGCCTGCCATACATTCATAAGTACCCCAAATTCTGCTCAATGAATGAAAAGGCATCATCATAAGTGAATTTTAGCTATCATGTAAACTTTATATTTAACTAAATAGTTAACATAAAGGGCTTTATTCAATGAAAACAATCATATTCATGCATGGCATTCTAGGTGATGAAGGAACATGGCAACCTGCTTTTCAATATTTACCTGTTGATATTAATGCTATCAGCTACAGCATGTTGGGTTTTGGTGAACATGGAAAAAACATTCCTGAAGAACAATTTAATACTAATATTCATGCACATGAACTTATTCAATTTTGCCAATCTTTAAATCAAGAAAAAATATCCGTTGTTGCATGGTCATACAGTTGCCACATCGTTTTATTGGCAGCATTGCAAGCACCACAATTATTTGAAACTATTTATTTATATGACTGTATTGTACCAAGCTACGGTTTAGAAAATGATGAAGCATTACTTAAAATTTTCAGTAAAGACCTCAATAAAATGATGTCACCGGTGATTAAAGCTATTCGAACCCAAGATAATGAAAATATCATCAATGCCTTTGTTTTGGCATGCAGCGAACAGAATTTAGCTTTATCTGACCAATCTTCTAACATTCAAGCGATAAAAAAAGCTAATGCCCACACAGTTGCTCGCTTGCTCACACAAGCAGAACCTGCACCAGTCACTCCAAAAATGTTGGAAAAATTAGCTGTGCCTTGCGGCATTTATTGGGGAGAAAATTCTAGAACTATTTTTCAATTAACCTCACAAACACTTTACAAAAATTTACCCGAAAGCATTTGTTTAAATAATTCTGGCCCCATTCCAAATGCCAACCACCTTTTACCAGAAACATCCCCTAACCAACTCATACAACATGTTTTAAATCACCAATAAAATGAACCCATAAAATATTCTTACAAATATTAAAAATTGACTTATAAATCAGTTAAAATATATTAGTAGTGATAAAGAACAAACTGTCTTAACTAAAGGATAATATATGGCATATGATATAGGTGAATGTAATGAAATGATCAAAGCGAGCTTTCCTGATCGACGCTTGCACATCAGTATTGGTCGTTCTGTTCGCATTTATAGCCTTGTATGCTTGGCTGCAATCGCTGTCAGCATCTTGGGCATTTTTCTGTTCAGTGGTGCACTGACAATCAAATTTTTAGCATTGGGCGTTTTAGCGATTGGTTTTTTAATTGTGTTTGCTCTCTTTAATCTTAAAAAGCTCAAATATCTTTATTCATTAAAAGATAAAAAAGTTATGCCTGTGCTAGTGCCTGTACAAAATATTTATGCTGCAAAGAGCTTGCGTGGCACAGCAACAACAAAAGTATCATATCGTTGGCCCATTGGCACTAATCAAATTGTTACAGCTGAATTTTCTAGCCAATCTGGTCCTATCATCATTAATTCAGATGATAAAAATAAACAATATGCATTAGCGTTAGTTGTGGACAAAAAAGATAAAGGTGAATTTGTTCCGTATTTGATGGATAGAAAATTATCTCGCTGTACATTAACTCACGCAGAGCGTCGTAATGTTTTACGTACTGTGCGTAAAATTAATAAAGCAGTTTGATGATTGCATTATTGATTAATATTCAAGGCAATAGCCAATGATTCTATTGGCTATTTCTTTATTATTTAGCCTTGTATTTATTCTATTTTTCCCTTTTTCATTCACTCTACTTATCACAACACTATGTTTACTTGTGATAATTTTTTTAGCTATTGCATATTTCGTTAAACGCCATCGGCGTTTCTACATATTATTATCATTGGGAATTATATTTGCATTTACACTTGCTATTCCTAAGTTGTTGGATTACCAAACAACTTTTAACTATTTACCACAAACAGATCAATACCAATTTAAAATTAATAAAATTTACTCTGATAGCAATGCAGGCGAAGTAATTATTACCGCCCCTGATAAATTAAAGAATTATGCAATTCAATTATATAATCTCCCCAAAAACCAACCATTATTACTAAATGCTATCTATGAAACATCTCTCACCATTCAACCAAATCGTGCTAAAGCAACTTTTACAAAACTGAATCCTCGCCTAACACATTTGGTCAATCGTAGAATTGGTACTG
>NZ_MVDO01000069.1 GCF_002006755.1 Wohlfahrtiimonas larvae
GGGAATTATATTTGCATTTACACTTGCTATTCCTAAGTTGTTGGATTACCAAACAACTTTTAACTATTTACCACAAACAGATCAATACCAATTTAAAATTAATAAAATTTACTCTGATAGCAATGCAGGCGAAGTAATTATTACCGCCCCTGATAAATTAAAGAATTATGCAATTCAATTATATAATCTCCCCAAAAACCAACCATTATTACTAAATGCTATCTATGAAACATCTCTCACCATTCAACCAAATCGTGCTAAAGCAACTTTTACAAAACTGAATCCTCGCCTAACACATTTGGTCAATCGTAGAATTGGTACTGCTAATATCAAAGAACCTTTAAAACTTATTCAAGCACCCAATAGCCTGATGACAACACGAAATAATATATCGAACTATTTTCAAGGCCATTATTTCCAAAATGCTGATTTAATGAGCGCATTAAGTGTTGGTTTAACTCATTTATTGGATCAATCTACGTGGGATTTATTGCGCCAAACAGGTACCATTCACCTAGTAGCGATTTCAGGCTTACATTTAACTTTTATTGCGTTATGGTGCTTCATCATTTTAAAAACATTATTAGGTTTTTGCATGATACAAAAACCTGCACCTTATCAAATCGCCGCTGTTATTAGCTTAATCATTGCCATTGGTTATGCATTATTAGCAGGCATGAGTTTACCAACACAACGAGCTTTGATCATGTTTGCAATTTTTATGATTGCACTCCTTATTCGTTATCCTATTCTAAATTTCCAAAGTCTGGCTACTGCATTATTAATTATTTTAGTTTTATCACCATTTTCGGTAGTTACAATTGGTTTTTGGCTATCTTTTACCGCAGTATTAATTCTAATGCTACTTAGCCAATATCGATTCTCTTTCATTATCTCTTTATTGCTCACGCAACTCATTATCAGCACATTAGCCATTCCAATTGTGGCAAGCTTCTTCAATGAGATTTCCCTAATCAGTCCTGTTGCCAATCTCTTTGCAATTCCTTGGACAACCTTGTTGATTTTGCCATTTTTATTGATTGGGCTTTTAATCTTACCAATTTCATCATCCATTGGAAATACATTATTACAATTGAGTGATCACAACATCACAACCCTGCTCAATTTTCTACGCGTGATGAATCAAATCCCTTATAGTCATATTGAAGTACCATACATTTCATTATTAACCGCCGTTCTAATCACTGTATTATCCTTATTATTAATCAAGAAAACATACTGGAAATATCGGTTATGCTATGGATTTGGCATTATACTTACCATCATTCATACATTTAAACCTAATCATGATGAATATTTATTAGCTTTACCTGTGGGCGAGGGATTATCCGTATTATTAAAAAGCCATGATCAAACATTACTATTTGATACAGGGCCTTATTTTCGAGGTTTTGACAGTGCTGAAATTACAACACTCCCAACACTAAAAAACATAAATATCCAAGCATTGGATAACATAATTCTTAGCCATGACAATCAGCAACATATTGGCGGCACAAAAACCATCCGCAAAGCTTATCCTAATGCTCAAATGATTACGCATCCAAGCTTACAACCTTTGTTCAATCAAAGTGCCAACTGCCAAGAGTATTATTTCCAAAGCAACCAACTAATCATTGAGCCACTCAATACACAAAAAAGTTGTGCTTTTCAAATCACATTGCATGATCAAAAAATTTGGCTCATTGCAAACATTACAACATCCGAATGGCTGAAAGTCTTGTATAAAAATGACAAACCAAATGTGGTACTATTTCCCAATAAAGGGCGATCACACGGTTATAAAATCCCAAAAGGTTGGGACGATGTCATTTTAATCAGCTCCACCAAAAAGATTCACGCCAATAATCAACGCCATAATATGTACAATGCTTATTATGGCGCGATTAAGGTTAATATTTCCCCCACACAACTCCAACTTCAATCCGCACAAGATACGGCAAACTTCTGGTGGTTCAATCCTTCAGTAACTAACCAACAATAACTTTTGCTCGTTCAATTGCTGCTTTCACTTGAGCTGGCGCTGTCCCACCAAAATGATCACGTGCATTCACAGAACCTTCCAATGTTAAGGCCTCAAAGACATCTGCTTCAATTAATGAAGAAAAATTTTGTAACTCTTCTAAGCTCATTTCAGACAAATCACGCGATGTATCCACACCCAACTTCACTGCTTTACCAACGATTTCATGAGCATCTCTAAATGCAATACCTTTACGAACTAAGTAATCCGCCAAATCTGTTGCTGTTGAGAAACCTAATTTTGTACGCAAATACATATTATCTTTCTTAGCAATGATCGCAGGCACCATATCCGCAAATGCACGCAATGAACCTAAAACTGTGTCTGCAACATCAAAAATTGGCTCTTTATCTTCTTGGTTATCTTTGTTATATGCCAAAGGTTGGCTTTTCATCAATACCAATAATCCCATCAAGTGACCGAATACACGGCCTGATTTACCACGCACCAACTCAGGCACATCAGGATTTTTCTTCTGGGGCATGATGGATGAACCTGTACAAAAACGGTCAGGTAAATCAATAAAATCAAATGCAGGCGTTGACCACAATACCAATTCTTCTGAGAAACGGGATAAATGCATCATCAAAATACTTGCACTACTTGCAAATTCAATTGCAAAATCACGATCTGATACTGAATCCAAAGAATTTTCAGTTGGCGCATTAAAACCCAATAATTCTGCCGATAAATGACGATTAATTGGATAAGTTGTCCCTGCTAATGCTGCAGCGCCTAATGGAGAGTAATTCATACGTTCACGACAATCTTGAAAACGTGAACGATCACGTTTAATCATTTCAAACCAAGCCATTAAGTGATGACCAAATGTAATGGGCTGCGCCACTTGTAAATGCGTAAAGCCTGGCATAATTGTTGAATATTCACGTTCAGCCAAGTCAATAATCCCCAACTGTAAACGCTTTAATTCATCATCAATCAAATCCAATGTATTACGTAACCATAAACGAATATCAGTTGCCACTTGGTCATTACGCGAGCGACCTGTATGCAAACGTTTACCTGCAATGCCAATCTTATCTGTCAAAGCTGATTCTATGTTCATATGAACATCTTCTAACGCAATTGACCAATTGAATTTACCTGATTCAATATCCATTTGTACTTCAGTCAAGCCTAGGATAATCGCATCAAAATCTTCTTGAGATAAGATATTTTGCTTAAATAACATCTCTGCATGCGCTTTAGAGCCAGCAATATCTTCACGATACATGCGCTGATCAAATTGCACTGATGCTGTAAATGCTTGTACAAATGCATCTGTACTTTCTGAGAAACGGCCACCCCACTGTTGATTCACTTTTTGTTCAGACATCCTAAATCCTTTTCCTCTATTTAATCACTTTTGGGAACTGAATAACAATCTCAGCTCCTTTCATTTTTCCTTCCGAATATATGGCAATTTTACCATGATGTTCTTCGATAATCTTTTTAACAATGGCTAATCCTAAGCCAGTACCTTTTGGCTTGGTTGTTACATACGGCTCAAAAATTTTACCCATTTGCTCTTGATCAAAACCGATACCATTATCTTGAATGGATAATATAATCCAATCATTATTTTCTTTCACTTCCACATCAATTTGGCCTTGTTGCTCGATACAAGCTTCGATCGCATTTTTCACTAAATTATGTAATAGCTGGCGCAAACGTAAACCATCGCCCAAAATACATGCTTGATCACTTGTGATATGAGTATGAATCGAAACGCCTGCAGGATAATCCTGATATAGATACATCACTTCTCGTACTAAACGATTCAAATCTAGTTCCATCAATTGCTGCTGAGAACTCTTAGCATATTGACTAAATTCATCCACCATTGTTTTCAAAGCTTTCACTTGTGCAATGATTGTTTCTGTTGATTTATCAATCACTTCTTTATCTTTGTCCACCATTTTTTCAGAAAAGCGCAATTTCAAACGTTCTGCTGATAACTGGATGGGGGTCAATGGATTTTTGATTTCATGCGCCAAACGGCGAGCAACTTCACTCCATGCTGATTCACGCTCACCACTGATTAGTTGTGTAATATCATCAAATACAATGATTTCACCACCTTTTAAGCCAATTTGATCATTTTCCTCAGAACCTCGCACAGATAAAATCTGCTGAGAACCATTATGATAGCGGCTAATCTCTGTACGCCACTCCTTTTCTTCTGTAGACTTTAAAAAATCAAAAATTGGCATCATAAAGCTTTTCAAAGCCTCAGGTGCATTCTGTAACGAAGCCGTAGATAACTTTTCCATATCCGCTTCCGAAACACCTAGAATAGTTAAAGCCGCATTATTAAATACACGAATTTTACCCTTTTCATCCACCACCAATACACCTGATGAGAGTTTTTCTAACAAAGAGGCCAAGTGTGCACGTTCTGCTTCTAATAAGCTCTGTGATCTTTGTGCAATTTCATGCGCTGTTTTCAATTTTTGGATCATCTCATTGAAAGATGATGTTAAAAATCCAATCTCATCTTTAGATTTGACTCGGATCTTTCGTTCTAGATCACCTTCAGCAACAGCTTTCGTTGCAATAGATAAATCCCTGATTGGATTAACAATTCTGCGCGATGCAAAAAAGGAACCACCCAATGCTAATAAAATTGACAATAAAGCAACTAAAACTAAAATTACCAATAAATTTACTTTAAATGGTGCCCGTAGTGATTTAAATTGCTTGTAATATTGCACAGAGTCTCGTGTTGAGTTAGCTAACTCTGTGTATTTATCAGGAATTTCATAAAATGATTGAATGATAAATGGCGATGTTTCTGAGACCTTTGTCACAACCCGAACACGCAATTGTGATTCAGAAGTTTGTTCAAGAACAACATACTCCATCCCTTGAGCAACGCTCATGAAAATAACATCACTAGGCCTTTCAGGCATTATTTTATCAAAATCATTAGAGGCAAAAGCAACAACATTCCCACGTGCATCAAAGACGGATAACTCCATTGAGTTAATACCTTCTCGAATATTTTCAATGTAAAAACTCAAATCATTTATTGGAATCATCGATAATTGATCAGCAGTATTTTGTGTTAAATTTAAAGCATCTAGTCGTCGAATATCTAAAGAAGAACGAGACAATGCTAAGGCATCATCAAAGCCTTTATCCAAAGACTCATCAAACCAGCTATCAATACCCTTGAAAACCATAGTAATGGAAAAAAACAACAGTATTGTTAAAGGTAACAAGGAAATACCTGAAAAGAACAACATCATCCGCACATTTAAGCGTGAGCCAATGTAGCCTTTACGATAAGTGCGAATTAACCGAATAATATAATGACCAACAAAAATAATCAGTAATAAAAAACATAATCCTCCCGCCGCTAATAACCAAACAAAGTTATCTGAATATTGTGAAACAGACTCCAATGATTGGCTCATCATCGATAAAATAATGATCAATAAAAATGATAAAATTAACAACGGAAATATGCTTTCTTTTTTGGAACTTTTTACCATGGGCTAAACTCCCAATATTTCCAACCAGTATCTAAATTCCACTCTTTGGACAGATAAGCTGGAATTCTCAATGGTGTTGGTAATTCATTGATATCTAATTTTAATCTAACGCCACCACGATAAGCTCTATTAGGCTCTCTATCGATGATTTTTATACTCATATTTTTGGGTTCTGCAATATAAGCCAATGCTAGGCTTAATGTAGGAAAATTCTCATAACGACGTTTTTTATGAGATTCCACCACATACTGTTGAGTTAAGGCATTGTATGAAATTGTATAATCATAAATTGTTTGTTTATTATCACCTTCTAACCAAACAAGTCCAACCTTCTCTTCTACTACAAATGTATAGCTGAATGTCAATGAAATACCATTTTGTAAAATTTCAATTTGTTCATTGCTCATTTTAATTGTTGCTTCAATGGATAACTTATAGGTATCTTGTTGATTGCCATTTTTCACATATACAGATGATATTGAAAAATCCTCAGCAAAGCTCATTACACAAAATGAGCTTGCCAGAGTTAACCAAATACAAAGCAGTCTAATCATGAGCCTTTTGAATTAAGCAATAATAAAAGCCATCCATTTTCTCTGGACGCATAACTGATATTGGTAAAATTTGATATCCAAACGATTCACGTTCTGCAAATGGTAAATGACATTCAATCTCACTCGCATCCTCATGTTTTGCAAAAAATGCTTTCATTTGTTGTTCATTTTCTTCTTTCAAGATAGAACAGGTTGAATATAATAAACGCCCTCCAGGTTTTAATTGCGCCCAAGCATTTTCTAATAACTTCGCTTGGACTTCTACGAGTGGTTTAATATCTGTCACTTGGCGCAAACGCTTAATATCTGGGTGTCGGTGAATAATCCCTGTTGCGGAGCATGGAACATCTAGTAATACAGCATCCGCTTGATTATCTAATTGGAAAATTTCAAAATCAATCGCTGATAATTTTACTTTACTCGCTAAATCTTCAGCGAATACGCGGCTAATGTTTTCTTTGACGCGCAATAAACGTTTTTCAACACTATCTATTGCATAGATGGCCTGAATATTCTGATTACGTTCCAACATTGCTACCGTTTTACCACCCGGCGCTGCACACGCATCAATAATCACTTCATGATCCTTAGGTGCTAATAATTGAGCAGCTAACTGTGCACTCGCATCTTGAACAGAGCTCATACCCGTCGAAAAATTTGGTAATACAGAAACTGAAACAGCCTCACGAAGTACAATCGCTGAATCTACCCAATCATGTTTAACATGCTCAATACCTACTTCTGATAACAATACAGAATACTGATCACGGTCTACCTGCAATGGATTAATACGAATCGTCATTTGTGGGTGCGTTAAAAAATGTTCAGCTACTGCACAAGCTTTCTCAACACCCCAATATTTAATCAATGATTCTGACAACCATTTTGGTAACGAAACCTTAGCAGTATTTTTGGGTAATGGCTGTAAACCTTCACGCAATACTTTACGTAAAATACCATTTGTTAAGCCCACAGCCCAATCTTTATTCATTTGGCGAATCAATGTTACCCAGTTATTCACAGCAGCATATTCTGCTGTATTCATTTCTGTGATTTCATAAATTGCCAGCAAAATTGCCAAATACACATGCCTTTCAGAAGGTTTAATTGGTTTTTGTAAATAATGTGTTAATTGAAACTCTAGAATCTCAAAATAACGTAATGCACCATAAACCAAATGTTGTACAAAACGTTTATCATTATCATTCAGCTCTTTTAGTTCTGTGATGAGTAATTCAGATAAAGATTGCCCATTTTCTACTTTGAATACAATATCCACTGCACAAAAACGTGCATCACGCATCATATGTGCAAATGGATTACCCATCACGTTAGGTTTAACTTCCTTTTTGGCTTGAGTATTGCGTGATTTATTTGCATAAGGGCGAGCAGGCTTAGATTGTCCTTTATCAAAGTACACACGCTTTTTAGAATCTTGTGAACGCTTTTTATCATCCGAAAATTGCTTTGGCTTATCTGATTTCGGTTTGTAACTAACTTTTACACCATTTAGAGTTGTTTGTTCACTCATTTATTTTAATTCCTCTAAATGAAGTTGAGTACCTTTTAAAAATTCTGATGCCAACATTGCTTTTTTGCCTGCCACTTGCATTGTGACAATTTCCATCAAGTTAGAGCCAGTATTCACAAATAACAATCCATCTTTAACCTCTAACGTGCCAGGATTTTTTGTGCTCGGCTCTCTCGTTAATCGTGCCGTCCAAACTTTAAACAATTGCTCATTCCAAGTAGTATGAGCACAAGGAGCTGGGTTAAATGCACGAATTTTACGATCCAGTAATTCAGCAGGCTCCGCCCAATTGATTCTCGCCTCTTCCTTGGTTAATTTTTCTGCGTATGTTACGCCCTCTTCTGGCTGAGGGATTGGCTCAGACTTACCTTCTAAAATTATTGGTAATGTTTTAATCAATAAATCTGATCCTATTTGTTTGAGCGCAACAAATAGCTCTCCAGAATTCATAGTTTCTGTGATGGCAACTTTGCCTTCACTCCAAACTGCACCAGTATCTAAGCCTTTGTCCATTTGCATAATTGCAATACCTGTTTCGGCATCGCCTGCCTCAATTGCTCGTTGAATTGGTGCAGCACCACGCCATCTTGGTAATAAGGAGCCATGAATATTAATACAACCAAATTTGGGCGTATTCAATATAGCTTCTGGCAAAATCAAACCATAAGCAACCACTACCATTACATCTGCATTTAATGCTTTCAATTCAGTTTGAGCTTCTTCTTTTCGCAAAGATAGAGGCTGATATACAGGAATATTATTAATTTCTGCTAACTCTTTTACAGGGCTTTTAGCCAATTTTTTTCCACGGCCTTTTGGGCGATCTGGTTGCGTATATACTGCAACTACATTATATTTTGCATCCAATAAAGCTTGCAATGCACCTGTTGAAAATTCAGGTGTACCTGCAAAAATTACTCTAGTATTTTCTGGAAGAACCATTATTTATTAGCCTCCATATCCTTGAGATACTTATCCAACTTTTTCAATGCTCGATCACGTTTTAAACGGGATAAATAATCTATAAATAAAATTCCATTCAAGTGATCTAATTCATGTTGCATACAACGCGCCAATAAATCTTCTGCTTCACGTTCAAAATAATCTCCTTTCACATCTTGCGCACGTATTTTGACCGCAAATGAACGCTCAATAGGACCGCTATAAATACTTGGTAAAGACAAACAGCCTTCTTCTGAATCCGCAACATCATCTGATTCCCAAATGATTTCCGGATTGATATAGATCATAGGATCGCTCTTATCTTCACTACAATCGGTTACAAAAACACGCCTAAGATCATTCACCTGATTTGCAGCTAAACCGATCCCTTTATGCTCATACATCGTCTCTAGCATGCCATTTGCAAATTCATACAGATCATTATCAAAAGTTGTGACAACACTCGCTGTCTTGCGTAGCGTTTCATGCGGTACATAAATTACATCAAGTTTAGACATTAATAAGAATTACCCATTCGTTACAAAGAAAATACATTTAAATCCACTTATTTCTTGCGTTAGCTCTAGATTAATTTAGTATTGTAACTTGCTAAACGCTCAAAAAATTCAGATAATCTTATCAAATTTTTGTTTGCATTAATATTAATAAGGATAATTTATGAATATAAAGCGCCTACTCATTGCAACAAGTTTGTTATGTGCGTCTATTTCTATGGCAGCAACACTCAAACCTGACGCGCCTCAACACTATGTTGTGCAGCCAGGTGATTCGTTATGGGATATTGCTAAAAAATATACAGATGATCCTTGGGAATGGCGTCAACTTTGGAAAAACAACCCTCAACTCGCCAATCCAAATCGTATTTACCCCGGTGATGAATTATCAGTGGTTAATGGTACAATCGTGTATAAAAGAAATTTTAAAGCCTCCAATAACCAACAAAAAGGCATGCGAACTGTTAAATTAACTCCTGAGTTAAGAGAAGTGCCAATAGAATTAGGTTTACCAGTCATCTCTTATGATTATCTTCGTGGTAAATTTGTCGATATGGAAATTGTCAGTTCTGAAGAACTTAAAGCACTACCTTACATCGTTGGTTTTGAAGATAACCGATTGACAGGCTACACAAATGTAAAAGCTTTTGTTAAAGGTGATTTAACTCCTGGTAAAACTTACAACGTTTACGAGCGTAGCACTACTCACAAAGGTATGAAACTAGATGACATCAGAAAAGGTAAGAAGAAGAAAGATGTTGAAATTGGTACAGAACTCATTAAAACGGGTGAAGTTGTTGTAGAAAATAGTAAAGATGGCGTATCCACTGTTTATATTAAAAATATTATTAGTCGTGGTTTAGCTGCTAGCCAACTCTTAATCGAACAACCACCAATGAGTAATATTGGTAATTTATATTTCGAACCTAAAACAGCACCACAAAAAACTGAAGCAGAAATTGTTGGCACACCAGGCATGTTAAAAAGTGTTGCTGTAGGTGGTAATGTTGTCTTAGATAAGGGCTTAGATGCTGCGTTATCTCCCGGAGATTTACTATTGGCTCAACAAGCTGATATTTTCAAAAATGACCCAATGAATCCTAGCAAACGAATTCGAATTCCCGGACAAGCTTCAGGCATCATCATGATTTATAAGGTATTTGATCGAATGAGTTTAGGTATAGTGATCGAAAGCAAAAAACCTATACAACGAAATATGATGGCTGTTACTCCCTATTCAGATTACATAACCAAATAATATATAAATCTTAGTCTTCTTTATCTCAAAAGGGCATGAAAAATCATGCCCTTTTTGTTGCCATATTTAAAATCTTATTAAAGACAAACCTACGATTAACAGTGTTCCCTAATTATTTACTTAATATCTATTGACACCTTTTATTAAAATACTTAACATATATATTTAGTATGATTATTATTTATACTTAAGGATAAGTCTTATGGATGTAAAAATTGGCATTTTACAACAGCGAAAAATAGAAGCTGAAATCATTAAGCCCATTTACGAAATCATGAAACGTGAGTTTGGTTTAGAAGCAGCACGTAGAGTTGTGGAAGAAGCCATTGCACAAGCTGCCATTGATGCTGGAAAAGCATTCGCAAGTAAAGAAGTAGATAACAAAACCGATATCGAAAGCTTTGTTGCCTTACAATATTTATGGGAAAAAGATGATGCTTTGAATATTGATGTACTCACAAATAATTCAGATTGCTATGAGTATCAAGTGAATCGCTGTAAATACGCAGAAATGTATCAAGGAATGGGATTGGGCGATATAGGCTTTCTATTATCTTGTAATCGTGATGCTAAATTTATCGAAGGATATGCTCCACACATTAAACTCACGCGCCCACATACCATTATGAATGGTGATGGTTTTTGTGACTTTTGTTATCAAACTCAAAAATAGGAATCATTCAATTTATGATCATTCAACAAGACTTAATCAATCAGTTAATCCACTTAAATCCACAATCTAAACTTGCAGAAGCACGTATTATACGAGATGTAGCAACAGATCATTTACAGCTGGCTTTTGAAACTATTTTCTCAACAGAATCAGAGCATTTAACTCAATCTATTCAATTTTATTTAGCAGAACAAGTAGCACGCAAGACTGGCAGTGATTTATTAGCAGATTATTATGTTGAACAATTTAATGCTTCCGATATTCAATTGAACCCTACTCAATATGATTCAGCATTAAATTATGTGGATGTGATCATTGAAAAACCTAAGCAAGCCAATAAAGCTTTAGTAACTGCTGTCATTGAATCAGGTTGGCATGAAAAAGATTTTTTATTATTGGCGCAATTAGTCACATTTGTCACTTATC
>NZ_MVDO01000007.1 GCF_002006755.1 Wohlfahrtiimonas larvae
TGCGATGGCTGCTTTACTGTTTATGGTTGCATGGAATATGAGTGAAGCAAAAAAAGTTAAAGAGATTATTCAAAAAGCTCCTAAAGGGGATATTGCAGTACTATTGGTATGTCTATTTTTAACAGTATTTTTTGATATGATCATTGCCATTTCAATTGGTGTGGTTTTAGCTGCTTTATTATTCATGAAAAATATTGCTGATTTAACTAAACTTACAGAAATTGATTGTGAGCATTTTGATGAGACAGAGATTTTATATACAATTCATGGGCCACTTTTTTTTGCGGCGGCTGAACGGATTTTTAGTGAGCTATCTGAATTAAGTGACCGTTATCAGACAATTATTTTAGATTGGACGGGGGTTACACTGTTAGATGTTGGTGGCTTACAAGCATTTACTCGATTTATGGAGGATTTGGATGAGAATAAACGTATTATGATTTGTAATGTTCCATTTCAACCTTTAAAAACATTGGCACGTGCAAAAATTCAACCTATAGAAGGTCGGTTGGACTTTTATTCATCTCGTTTAGAAGTATTTAAGGTGCTTAATCATGGAAGTAATGTTTGTATTGAAGTGATTAACCCATAAATGGCTATGGTGATTAATAAAATACCACAGGCACCTAAAATCTTGTGGTAAATCGATTTTTGTGACAAAGCATTGAATGCCACATATACAATGGATAATGTCAGAAAATCAAGAATGATCCATGTGATCACTAAAATAGATAAGCTGATATTAATGTTATCGTGCACATTGATGAATTGTGGGAAAAAGGATGAGAAGAAAATAATATCTTTGGGATTAGAAATTCCTACTAAAAAGCCTTTTTTAAAACCACCATCTACAGGTTTGATGGTTGTGGGTGAGGCATCAGAAGGAGTGCAAACTTCTTTTAAAATTTCATAGCCTAAATAAGCAATGTATAGCGAGCCTAGCAATTTAATGCTGGTAAAAATTAGATCATTGATGCTTAAAACCCCTTTTAATACTAGGATAGAAAAAGCGATCAAAATTAATGATGCGATATTGGTGCCAAAAATAGTTTTTAAGGCGGCACGATAACCATGTTTTAAGCCTGTGCTCGCAACTAAAATCATAACAGGGCCAGGCGTTGCGATCATTACAATAACAGTAACAATATAAAGGCTGAGTTCTAAGAAATTCATGGCTATCCTTCATTCAAATGAACGATAGTTATAAGATGTTTTATGTATAAAAGCAATCTACAGTTTGTGTGAAATAACATCATTAATATTCTAGATAATTTTTTAAAATCATAATGTTGCGTATAATATTTTATAGTTATGTTATAGTCTATCAGTAATAGTATGATGAGTTCATATCATCTATTGTATGTTTTCCCTTAACTAAGTATGAGGAGTATCACATGGCGGTATTAAACGGTAAAGTTGCATTAATAACAGGGGCTGCATCAGGCATTGGTAAATGTATTGTAGATTTATTCGTTAAGAATGGCGCAAAAGTTGCAGTTGTTGATATTAATGAGATACAAGGACAAGAGGTGGCAGCCGCTTATGGTGAGCATGCCATTTTTATTAAGGCTGACGCTGCTTCTCCTGATGATAATAAGCGTATGGTTGAGGAAACAGTTAAGGCATTTGGTCAATTAGATATTGCAGTGAATAATGCCGGGATTGTTGGGGCTTTTGCTGTGGTTGATCAGTACGGGATAGAAGATTGGAAAAAAGTTATTGATGTAAATTTGAATGGTGTTTTCTATGGCATGCATTATCAATTACTTGAAATGCTTAGACATGGAAAAGGTAGTATTATTAATATTTCTTCAATTTTAGCTGAAGTTGGTGTTGCAAATTCATCGGCTTATTGTGCAGCTAAGCATGGCGTGAATGGTTTAACTAGAACGGCGGCATGGGAATATGGTAAGCAAGGTATTCGCATCAATGCCGTAGGGCCAGGCTACATCGGTACACCATTAGTAACTGAAAGTTATAGTGAAGAAGTGATTCAAGAATTATCTTCTCGTCATGCAATGAATCGTTTAGGTACACCGGAAGAAGTGGCGGAATTGGTTTTATGGTTGGCATCTGATCAAGCATCATTTGCAACAGGCGGTTATTACCCAATTGATGGCGGATATTTGGCGCGTTAAAATACAAGTAATTTAATTATCTCAAAGGGCTGATTAATCAGCCCTCAGATTGCTGAAAGCTTCCGAGGGAAGCTTTTTGGCGACCTAAATTACAAATGTTGCTGTTGGCGTTTTGGTGTGGCGGTTTTAGGTATGCGATTTTTAAAGCGATCTTCAAAACCTTCTGGTTTATCACCCAAATATTTTGGCCAACCTTGTAAACCAATACGTAAGAAATCTTGTCCCATAATTTCTTGAACTTCAGCTAAGGGCAATTGTTTTACTTCTGTTAAATATACAAAAACTTCAGCAAAAAGTTTATCCAATGGAATGCTGTGCGTACGCTTAAACTTGTTCACCATATATTCTGAAATATCCCATAAAGTTTCAAAGGCTTTTTCATCGAATAGCAATGGCAAAGTTTGGCTAAAACGACCTGAGTTTGCGATTAAATCCCAAAATTTTGCAGCATGTTTCATCTGATTCATGGTTGTGAAATCCATATCCTTATTTTCATAAACGCTATAAGGTGCTTCAGGACTATATTTGAAATCAAAATCTTTCGTGTGGCGATCAATCGGCGTACCTTTCAAGCGCTTTAGAATACCCAATTGAATTTCTTGTGGTTCCCATGACCAAAGCTCGTTAAAGCCTTCTGCAAATTTCTCTAAATCCTCCGCAGGTAAGCCTGCAATCAAGTCCACATGCAAATGCACAGTTGTGTGTTTAGATAACCAAGATATATTCTCTTTAGCTTTCACAAGATTTGTTTTACGAGAAATGAGCTTTTGTGTTTCAGGGTTCAATGTTTGAATCCCAATCTCAAATTGCAAGCTACCTTCAGGGAATTTTAAGATTAACTCTTTAATTTCATTAGGTAAGAAATCTGGCACTAATTCAAAATGTAAAAAGAGTGATTCTTCAGGATTCTTCGCTAATTTATCTAAGAAGAAATTCAAAATGCTGACAGTAAATTCGCGTTTTAAGTTAAAGGTACGATCAATGAACTTAAATTGGCGCAAACCACGTTCATATAAACGATTCATCGCAGCGAGAAATTCATCCAGTGGAAATGTCCAAGCGGTTTTATCTAAGCTCGACAAACAGAATTCACATTTAAAAGGGCATCCACGGGATGCTTCCACATAAACAGTACGATGCTGAATGTCAAAGTCCGTATAATAATCATACGGCATTTTGATGTGCTCAAGCTTGGGTTGTAAGCCAGTGATTACTTTATTTTCAGGTGCATTGCCTGCCAAAATATCACGGCACAATTCATAAGCGCTGATGTCGCCCCAGCCTGTAATTAAATAATCAACAGTATTGAAGATAGTTGTATCATTATATTCATGTGAAACTTCCGGCCCGCCAATCACAATGATGAGCTCAGGCATCAACGCTTTCAGTTCGCGAACTAATTTTGTTGTCTCATTGATGTTCCAAATATAAACGCCCAATAATAAGATCTTTGGATTTTTTTCATGAACAATCGTCAAAATTTCTTCTGTATCTTGCTGAATTGTAAATTCACAGATTTCAGCTTGAGACTGAATTTCTTCCATGTTCGCATATAAATAGCGTGTTGCTAAAGATGCGTGAGAAAATCGGGCGTTTAGGGTGCTGATTAAAATATTCATTGCGGTTACATCACCAATGTATCTTGCATTGAATACAAGCCTGCAGATTTTGAATGTAGCCAGCGCGCAGCATAAACAGCGCCATCCGCAAATAAAGTACGATCTTTAGCTTTATGTGTGATTTCGATTTGCTCTTTCAATGTTGCAAAGATTACCGTGTGATCACCTACAACGCTGCCACCGCGCAATGTTGCAAAGCCAATTTCACCTGCACCACGTTCACGATCCATATCATGGCGATCATAAACAGCAACTTTATCAAAGTCTTCATTCATAGCTTTAGCAACCACTTTACCCATTTGCAATGCAGTGCCAGATGGTGCATCTTTTTTAAATCTGTGGTGCATTTCTAAAACTTCGATATCGGCTTGTTTGCCTAAAACTTTAGCAGCTTGCTCAAGTAGTGCATAAACTAAATTCACACCGAGGCTCATATTTGGCGCTTGTAGGATTGCAGTTTCTTTTGCATATTCTTGTAATTGAGCTAAATCATCATTCGATAAACCTGTTGTACCGATCACAACTGGGATTTTAGCTTTGGCAATTGCACTGATATTTTGCATTGTCGCTTCTGGTAATGTGAAATCAATGTAAACATCTACAACATTAGTTGTGGCAGCAATATCATCTGTGATCGCAACATTTAATGGTGCGCTGTGTAATAATTCGCCAGCATCGTGACCAATGTTTGCGCTACCTTTGTGCGTAATCGCAGCACCTAAAGTTAAGTCGTTTGCATCAGCAACCAACTGCAGAATATTGACACCCATTCTGCCTTCGACTCCGATAATACCAATTCGAATCATGATCTCAACCTCTTTCATAAAATGAGGCTCATTATAGCGATAAACCCTACAAAAGTATTGTTTATTCATATTCAAGAAAAAAGATGATTAAGTAAAAAATATTTATGAAGGTCAAAATTTTAGGGATTATATTTGACAAATGATCTTTAAATGATAATAATTCTCATGCGTTAATTAATTCTTAATGATAACTGTTATGAACAATCGACTTTTAAAAAAAACTGCTATTGTGAATGCGATCTTGATTGCCTGTGTTGGGGCATTTCATACAGCAGCTGTTGCTGCAATGATCTATCAATCACCTGCAAAAAAATCTGAGCCAATTGCCAATGCAATGAGTTTTGATGTGATGGAAATGGAGTTTTTTGGTGCAAGTAGTGAAAGTGTCGAAGAAGCAAGAGTTGAGGAGGTAGAGCCTGAAGTTTTTGATCATCCGGCCGTTGAAGAATTAATTGAAAAAGAAATTGTCGCGGTTAAATCAGTGGATCAAGCAGATATTGTGATTCCAGAGAAGAAAGAAGAAGTTAAGGAAATTAAAAAAGTAGAAAAGGTTGAACCTATAAAGCAGAAAGTTGTACAAAAGCCTGTTGTTAAACCTCAGCCAAAAGTACAAACACAGAATATTGCAAAAAATTCAGCCAAGCAACAAATGAAAGGTGGCAAACCATTAGTGTCATCTTCAAGTATTAAGTTCATTAAAAATCCTGCACCTAAACGACCTCGCATCGCGCATAGAAATAAGTGGACGGGCAATAGTGTTGTTATGGTGGAGATTGATCAACGAGGAATCCCGGTTAAAGTTGTATTAGAGCGCTCTTCAGGTCATGATGTGTTGGATAAAGCTGCACTTGAAGCTGCTCGTGGTGTTAAAATTCATCCATATATAGAAAATGGTCAGAGCATTGCTATCAGACATCGAATGGATTACGCATTCTAATACAATTGTAATTTTAGGGGAAAATTGTGGACGCAGAGAATATTGGTTTTGTACATTTTATTGCACAGTCTGATTTATTGAGTAAATCACTTTTGGCAATATTAATACTTATGTCATTAGTATCTTGGAGTATCATCGTCATCAAATTTTTTGAGGGTATGATGAGACGACAAAAAGTTGCGCGTTTTTTTAAAGCATTTAGACAAGCAAAAACGGTACAAGAAGTTTCTGCTGTAGCTGATCAAGTCAGTGGCGTAGATTATTCAGTACTCACAAGAAAAGGTGTAGATGCGATTCATTTTTATAAAGAAAGTAGTGATACACCATTATTGCAATCGACATCATTTACAGATTTTTTGACTGTAACGTTAAGAACAGCGCTCGATGAAATACAGATGACCAAAGAAAATGGTTTATCGGTATTAGCAACGATCGCAGCAACAGCACCATTTGTTGGGCTGTTTGGTACAGTTTGGGGTATTTATCATGCGCTCATTACCATCAGTGTAACAGGTGCAGGTACGATTGATAAAGTTGCAGGCCCTGTGGGTGAAGCATTAATTATGACTGGGATTGGTTTAGCGGTAGCGATTCCTGCCGTAATGGCTTACAACTGGTTAACACGCCGTAATAGAGTTGCACTCGGTCGTTTAGATACATTCGCATTTGAGCTGATTACTGTGCTTGGTGGCACACAAAAGCGATAGGAGGTTTACATGGCATTAGGAAGAATTAGAGAAGGTGTGCATACTGAGAATGCTGAAATCAATATGGTGCCTTTAATTGATGTCATGTTGGTGCTACTGGTGATTTTTATTATTACAGCGCCGATGGTTACACAATCTGTTAATTTGTCTTTGCCAAAAACATCGGATATTGCAGTGCCTGTAGAACAGAAACAAAAGCCACAAGTTATTGAGATCACCAAAGATGGTGAGATTTTATTGAACAAAACAGCTGTCGCGATGGAAACTTTGCATGCAGAATTGAATACCATTAAGAGTAATTCGGTAGAGCAAGAACCGATCATTCAATTAAATATTGATGAGAGTGTTCCATATGATACAGTTGCCAAAACATTGATTGAAATTAAAAGAGTAGGTCTCTCCAAGATTGGCTTTACAACAACGCTTCAAGAGTAGCCACACTCAAATAATTTCAATTTATACAGCTCCCTGCACTTTGAAGATTCTTCGGAATCTTCTTTTTTTTATTTATTTTTTGTATATCAGAATAAATCTGATATTGTTTTAAGATTAGCAGATTTAGGTTGTTAGGTTCAATATATTTTTATAGGAAAAGAGGAAATCATGAATGCATATCGTTTAACAATGTCATGTCCAGATGGTGTCGGAATCGTTGCGGGAATCAGTGGTTTTATTGCTGAACACGGCGGTTGGATCACAGAAGCAAATCATCATTCGGATTTTGGCAGCGGCTATTTCTTTATGCGTCATGAAATTCAGGCTCAATCTTTACCATTTGGCTTAGAAGAGTTTAAAGAGCGCTTTGCACCGATTGCAGAAAAATTCAATATGAAGTGGAAAATCTCTGATACATCAGTTAAAAAGCGTGTTGTATTGATGGCGAGTAAAGATTCTCACTGTTTAGTGGATTTATTATCGCGTTGGCATACGAATGAATTGGATTGTGATATTGTTGGAGTCATTTCTAATCATGATGATTTAAGAAGCTTGGTTGAATGGTATAAAGTGCCATATTTTCATGTGCCTGTGAATCCTTTGAATAAAACAGAAAGCTTTGCTCAAGTGAATGATTTAATTGAAGAGTTAAAAGCAGATACCATCGTATTGGCACGCTATATGCAGATTATTCCACCAGATTTATGTGAGCGTTATAAGCACCAAATCATCAATATTCATCATAGTTTTTTGCCATCGTTTGTGGGGGCTCGCCCTTATCATCAAGCAGCGCAACGTGGTGTTAAATTAATTGGCGCAACATGCCATTATGTGACGCAAGATTTAGATGCTGGCCCAATCATCGAGCAAGATGTGACAAGAATTACTCACGCTGATAATGTACAAGATATGATCCGCTTAGGCCGTGATATTGAGCGTGTTGTATTGGCTCGCGGTTTACGTCATCATATTGAAGATCGTGTATTAGTACATGGCAATCATACAGTTGTATTTTAAGTTCATCTGATTTTTATTATTCAAATTGGATTTGTTGGATTTGTTGGATTTGAGATAAAAATTCCCTGCAGAAGCAGGGAATTTTTTATGGGCGATGGATCAGTAATTAATAACCTTCGTGATCATGATGCTCAAGTTTGCCACTGAAAATGCGGTGCACATAAAATGTATAAATAAGGATTAAAGGTAAAACTAAACTCACACCCCATAATGTAAATTCTAGAGATTTTGGTGCGCTACTTGCTTCCCAGATTGTTAGTTTACCTAAGATAATGTCAGGATAAGTGCTGTAACCAAAGCCAATGAATGAACACAATACAATCAATACAGCGCATAAATATGGAACCCAGTCATATCGATAGGTATTATCCTTAGCAATTTTTGGCAGCATTGTAAAAATAATGATTGCCAATGCAACGCAAGCTAATGGTACAGGAGCAAGGTATAAAATATTGGGCATGCTGAACCATTTATTATAAACCGCGGCATTTGTAAAAGGTGTTGCAATTGAAATTAAAATAATTGCTAGGAAAGCTAAGAAAATACTATGGCGAATTGTGCGAATAGCCATTTGACGGATATGGTCTTTGGCTTTAAAGATCAGCCAAGCTGATCCTAAGAGAGCATAACCAAAGCAAACAGCGATACCTGTTAGAATAGCAAAGCTCCAAGTGATCCAATTTTGTTCTAGGCCCATAACATATAATCCGATCATCACACCTTGTGACATTGTCGCAATATAAGAACCGACGCAAAATAGTTTATCCCATAAGCCTTGGTGCTCTAATTTTGCTGTATTGCGAAAATCGAATGCACAACCGCGTAAGATTAATCCGCCAAGCATTGTGGCAGTTGGGATATATAATGTGACTAATATATCACCATAAGCTTGTGGAAAGGCAATGAAAAGAATACCAACGCCTAAAACAATCCAAGTTTCATTGGCATCCCAAAAAGGGTCAATGGTTGCAACCATTGCATCACGATCTGCTCGCTCTTTAACAAAAGGGAATAATAAGCCAACGCCGAGGTCATAACCATCAAATATGATATAGAAGAAAACGGCAACCGCCATTAAAACAGCGAATATTATAGGTAAGAGAGTCACTGCATCCATGATTATGCTCCTTGTTTAGCTGCTTCAATATTATTTTTAATATCTTTATTGGTCATATAAAACATTACAGATAGGTAGCTGATCAATAAAAATGCGTACAATACGATATACATTGTCAATGATGTGATCATCACTGTAGGGCCATGCGGTGCAACTGCATCGGATGTTTTTAATAATCCATAAACAATCCACGGTTGTCGGCCAATTTCAGTCACATACCAACCCGCGATGACTGCAATCCAACCTGAAAATGTCATACCGAATAGAACCTTATGCATCCAACTTGAAATTTCTTTTTTGCGCCATAGCTGATAAACAGCTACCCATGATACAAGTAACATCAAAAAGCCAATACCAGCCATGATTCGGAAGCTAAAGAAGACGGGTGCCACTGGCGGATGAACTTCAAATTCATTCAATCCTTTGATTGCACCATCCCAACTATGCGTTAAGATTAGGCTACCTAAATTAGGTACAGCAATTGAAAAATCATTGGTGCGTGTTTCGGCATTAGGGATTGCAAATAATGTTAAAGCTGCGGGTTGTTCAGTTTCCCAGATCGCTTCAATAGCAGCTAATTTATCAGGCTGATGTTTGAAGACTAATAAACCAGAAGCATCCCCCACAAATATCTGTAGAGGGATTAAAAATGCAGCAACAATAACGCCTACATGCATGG
>NZ_MVDO01000070.1 GCF_002006755.1 Wohlfahrtiimonas larvae
GTAGCACGCAAGACTGGCAGTGATTTATTAGCAGATTATTATGTTGAACAATTTAATGCTTCCGATATTCAATTGAACCCTACTCAATATGATTCAGCATTAAATTATGTGGATGTGATCATTGAAAAACCTAAGCAAGCCAATAAAGCTTTAGTAACTGCTGTCATTGAATCAGGTTGGCATGAAAAAGATTTTTTATTATTGGCGCAATTAGTCACATTTGTCACTTATCAAGCAAGACTAATTGAAGGTCTTTTGTTATTAAATGGCCAATCTGATAGGTCGATAACTCCGCCAGTAACAGCAGGTATTTGGAATACTGTAAGCCATACCGCTCAGGGTAGAATTGCACCAACTGCCTTTACACAAGATCAATTAGGCTGGGAAAGTTGGCTAAATGCTCGTGATGTATCTACATTAAGTGATGAAGAAGCTAATGTGATGAAAAAAATGGGGCAAATCTCTTCCGAATATTTTTTACTATTGGCACACCAAAGTAAAATATTAGAACTACGAACTTTAATTGATCGAGGTATTTTCTATACGCCAGAAGGTTTACCACGCTGGGAACGCGAATATGCCGCCGCAGTTGTGAGCAAAGTGAATGGCTGCATTTACTGTGCTTCTGTCCATGCTCGTAAAGCAAGCCATTTAGCAAAAGATCGTAAAAATGATATCGACCAATTGCTTGCAACACAAACGGGTGAAGTATTGGCACAGAACTTTGATGAAAGATTATTAGCAATTACAGATTTTTCTGCCTCCCTTTCAACTACGCCAATTTCTGCTTATCCTATACAGATTGAAAGATTACGAGCTTTGGGCTTAGATGAATTGGAATTATTGGATTTAATTCAATCTATTGCATTTTTCTCTTGGGCGAATAGATTGATGTTGTCGTTGGGTGAGGCTTATGAGTTAAATTAATTATCACAATATCTCCAATAATCAAAATAACTCCAAATACTCCCGCAACGAATCATTCAATGCTATTTGTAGCTCTTTTGGAGAAATAATTTTTACATTTGGAATCCAATAACGCATCAAAGATAAAATCTCTTGCTGATTAACGCGCTCGCTTTTCACAACTAAATCACCATTTTCTTTTTCTTCCACAATGGATTGATTAGGCAACAGATCACGGCGCTTAAAATAGATCGCTTTTTCAGCATCCACATGAACCAAAACTTCAGCCAATTGATTGCCATAGTAAATGCTATCTGTATTTTTGATATCCTCTAAAATGGTGCTATCCACTTCAAAGGTTTCTTTAAGCACACATAATTTTTCCATCTGAGAAAAACAAAATGTTTTAGTTTGCCCATGATCCAAACCCACTAAATACCAAATACCATTGCGATTTAATAAAATATATGGCGCAATTTTATAATCTTTAGACATTTCGCTATTATTTTTCAAATAAGAAAAATTAATGTATTGGCATTGCTCTATTGCTGATTGAATCAGATCAAACTCATGAGATTTATGTGCTAAATCCTCATAATTATGACCTTTAATGTGAATACTTTGTGTTAATTGCCCTTGAAAAAAATCACGATCATTCTTCGGAAATAAATTCTGAATACTTGCAAAATGCGCAAAACGCTCAATATCTTCTTTATATAAACGCCCCAATGAGGATTTAGCTAAACTATAATATTTTGGGCCAAACTCATCCCAATCTAAAAATGCAAAACGATCACGCAAATCGCGATTAATTGTCCTTGTTTCAACATTATACTCTTCTGCCAAGCGACTGATTTCTAAACGATCGCCTCGATTTAACTTCGTTAGAATACTTGCTAAACGAAATGCTAACTGTAAAT
>NZ_MVDO01000071.1 GCF_002006755.1 Wohlfahrtiimonas larvae
TTGCAAAATGCGCAAAACGCTCAATATCTTCTTTATATAAACGCCCCAATGAGGATTTAGCTAAACTATAATATTTTGGGCCAAACTCATCCCAATCTAAAAATGCAAAACGATCACGCAAATCGCGATTAATTGTCCTTGTTTCAACATTATACTCTTCTGCCAAGCGACTGATTTCTAAACGATCGCCTCGATTTAACTTCGTTAGAATACTTGCTAAACGAAATGCTAACTGTAAATTTTTATTGGACATACAATCACTCATTATCTTTATCAATGACAAGATTATATCGACTTTAAATCAAAAAATTTAATCAATAATTACACACCGAATAATTTCTTCAAATAATTGATGAGCTTTGAAGTATTTTCATTCTTCGGCAAAAGAATATTTGAAGATGAATGTTGTGTATTAGCTTCATATTTAAGTTTTGTTTGACCGCATCTTGGGCATGCATAAGGCAAATCAATCGCATCGCTACTCTCAGATAAGGTCCAATGACAGCTTTGGCAGCGTATTGTAAACGGCAATTGTTGCATAATCGGCATAATATGCTCCTTGATATCAGTAATCATGCACCACAAAATAGCACCCTACTTTGCATGGTTGTGTCACCACTTTTGATATTCTTAATATTCTGCAAGAATCTTTAATTATCGTTTCCCAATTAGATTTTAGCAAACACAATGATTGATCAATATCTAAAATTTATCGATTAATCGCACTAATCTTGATCGTAGCTAGCATTATGTCATATCTCGATTGTATCTAGCTCAGAAGCGATTTAGTATTCAATTCAACAAAGACACACATTAATTGTTGAAGGATGATCAAAATGAAAAAAATTATCATGACAGCTTTATTAGGTGCAACATTCTCATTAGCAACAGCTCAACCCATTTTCTTCGTCCACCCGATGGATTTTGATAATACTGAAGCGATTAATTATTCTTTAAATTATTTTGTGAAAAATGAATGTCAAAATACAGATCAAGCTGCTCAATTGACAGCATTTGAATCACTTTCTCATGGCAAAGATCGCGCCGCAATGGATAAAGCCATTAAAAGTGTTTGTGATTCAGGCTCTGAACAATGTGATTATGTCACAATTCAAACAGAATATTTAAAACAAATCTAACTCATTTACTATCAATTTAAATCCACTTTAAATATTTAAAGTGGATTTAGTGTTGTCATAAAAGATTATATTAAAACACGTACAACATATTGCCCATCGGCATTTTTATAAACGCCATGAATATCCGTTTCAAATCCTGGATAATGAGTGCCACGCTCACAGAGCATTTCTAAAAATCGTAATACAGGCAGATTATCTTTCGTGACTTTTTCACCTGGCATAATCAAAGGCACACCTGGTGGATATGGTAAAATCATATTAGCGCTTACTTTATCGACCATTTCAGATAATAAACATTCCGTTACATTACCTTTAATCTCTTCTTGATAAGCTTCATGCGGTGTCATTTCCATTTCTGGCAAATGATCAAAAGCTTCATACATTAGATTTGGCAGATCATATTTGATCATTAATTGATGAATGCCCTGAGCTAAATCCTGAATACGCATATCCACATAGAATTCAGGATTCACAGCATATAGATCAGGCATTGCATCGCGAATCGTTAAATTAGCATCATAAATGCGTTTAAAATCCATCAAACTACGTAATAATGTCAATGCGCGCGTTTCATCAATACCCATGCTGAATAAGAATAGTAAAGTATATGGGCCAGTTTTTTCTATGATGATGCCTCGTTCGTCTAAAAATCTCGCCACAACCAATCCTGGAATCCCTGTTTTATCCAATTTACCTTGGGCATCCATGCCTGGCATTAAAACTGTTACTTTAATAGGATCTAAATACAAATGATCTTCATCAGGCTTTGGAAAGCCGTGCCATTGACTGTTAGGATTCAATGGCCAACATTCAGCTTCATTGATATTACTTGGTTGCCAAATATCAAAAAACCAATCGGGGGATTCTGATTTCAAGCGAATGATCTCTTTACGAAAATTGATTGCACGATCAATCGCCTGTTGCATCAAATTCTTGCCTGATTCACCTTGCATCATTGCTGCCGCTGTTTCACACGATGCCACAATGCTATACAACGGTGATGTCGTTGTGTGCATCATATAACCTTCATTGAAGGTGCGTTCGTTAATTTTACCTTTTACATGAATCATGGAAGATTGTGAAAATGCCGCCAATAATTTATGTGTAGACTGCGTTTCATAAATTACTTTACCTTCAATCCGTTCACCGCCCATACCAGATTTACCATCATAAATCGGATGAAAATTTGTATAAGGCACCCAAGCAGAATCAAAGTGAATAGAATTCACAGGCAATATTTTTTTAATATAATCAGTATTATAAAAAATTCCATCATACGTTGAGTTTGTGATCACAGCATGCACTGGCCAAGTTGCTTTTGGCGTTATATCGACTAATTTTTGAATATGCTCTTTTGTAAATTCATGCTTTGGAATGCCGCCCAAAATCCCATAAGCATTACGAGTTGGGCATAAATAGATTGGCACAAGATTTGTCATCATCATTAAATGTGTAATGGATTTATGGCAATTACGATCCACTAAAATAGTGCTACCAGCTGGGCAAGCATACATACCGACAATTTTATTCGCTGTAGATGTACCATTGGTTACAATGAAACTTCGATCCGCATTAAAAACTTCTTCAATAAACTCTTCAGCCTCTTTATGTGGCCCTGAATGATCCAATAATGAACCAAGCTCCTCAACAGAGATAGAAACATCCGAGCGCATCGCATTTTCACCATAGAAATCATAAAACAAAGAACCAACAGGGCTTTGCTCAAATGCAGCACCGCCCATATGCCCCGGGGTACAGAATGTATATTTTTCTTTATGAACATAATCAAATAATGCTTTCGTAAATGTTGGCAATAAATCATGAATATATTCTTCGATTTTGAGTTCAATGCGATCCACAATATCCGTGACATGATTCAAAATGTAATTATGAAAATGAATATTGATGGCTAAATCACTGAAAGCAAAATCTAAAATCGTATTATCATTGATGAATGTAAATACTGGCAGTTTTCCATTGATCTTAGAAATTGCTCGACTCAATACCAAATTATGATGATCCCAATCAAAGATCACTCCACCAATACGAGCATTTTTTCGTAACAAATCCAATAAATCATCTGCATTTTTTGGAAATATCAGATCAAAGCCAGCTTCTGTTAACTCTTCTGCAAGATTTTCGAAAACATCAGCTTTAAATACATCTGTGACATCATTCAACATTACGATTGTTTTCATTAAATGATTCATCTCCTTTACTTTATCTTATTACTTTATTGCTTAACCACAGCCATAGTACGCAAGGAAATTATAGAAAACAAACATATTTCAACAGATATTCTTTTAATGTACTATCCTATTATCCCATTTGTAATGAACATAGTTAAAAAGGAAAACCATGAGTAACTTAGATCTTGAAACTCACTCCATTAATGTTAAATGCCCTAAGTGCTCTAGAATCGTTTCAGAAACCATCAAACATCTTAAAAACAACCCCGTAACTTACTGCAATACATGTAATGATTCTTTTGACGTTCAAGAGGAAGATATTAATAAAGGCATAGATAGAATTTCTGCAACAATTGCTAGTCTCAAAGAATCATTAAAAAAAGGCTGGTAAACAGCCTCTGCAAATAATTTTTTAAATAAATGTAAAAAATTATTATGGCATAATATAGATTCACCCCTGAAATGTTAAGAGATATTAAATGCCTATCAAATTAACAATTGCAATCATAATATCAATCGTCCTTGCGTTACTAGCTACTGCTAATATAGTTCTCGATTTCCACTTTTTTGGTAGCCCATTAGATAGCGCCGATCACTCTATATTGTGTATTTATACTGAAAAATTAATCTATTCTTTTCTTGCTATATTCTTTGCGATCCTAGCCGTAGGGTTATTAAGCCTTAAATAATTTATATTTCTTGTAGACTTTTCTACATTTCAATAAAAAACCTCAGATTAAATACTGAGGCTTGAGTCATCCTATCATCACAAACTATAAGAATTCAGGCAAAGTACCTAGATCATCTTTCAATGTGCGTTCGCCATCAATTCTTAGATATTCTTTATCACCTTCTACAACCAAACTTACATCGTTCAACACTGTCCATAATTTTTGATTCTTTGAATACGCAGCTGTTTGAATCTTCAATTTACTTGTTTTCAATAAATCACAAATCAAACCTTTCACAGCATATCTAGAGCCTTTCACCGTTATTTTACCATCTTGATCAACGTCTACACGCCTAATTCTCACGCCAGCAATATTACCTTGGCCATCTTTCTTAATTTTATATATATAAAAATCTGCTGTTGTCATTCTATTTCCTCAATAATCATGTTGTATTGACTGACAACATGGAATTTTACTTAGTATGCTTCCTAAGCATAAAAACAAAAAAGCCCTTGTAAAACAAGGGCTCAATCGCATAATCTGGCGGAGAAGGAGGGATTCGAACCCTCGATACGCTATTAACGTATACGCCCTTAGCAGGGGCGCGCCTTCAGCCTCTCGGCCACTTCTCCGTAAGAAGTGAGATGTATTATAGAGAAAAAATCTCAGTTGTAAAGCCTAATTTTGCTTAAAAAGTAGGCTTTATCTCATTCTGCATACTATTTCATCAATCTATTTAAACGATTGACGAATTCAGATGGGTTTTCTAACTGAGAACCTTCCAATAATAATGCTTCTTCATAAATTAGCATCGCCAAATCATCTGCAATCGCATTATCAGTTTCGCGCGCAATACGTTCAACTAATGGATGCTTCACATTGATTTCTAACCAAGGTTTCATACTTGGCACATCATGCCCTGCTTCTTTCAACATTTTTTCAAAATGACTACTTAAAGCATATTCATTGCGAACCAATACTGAAGCTGAATTCGTTAAACGCTTAGAAACTTTCACATTCTCAACTTTTTCACCCAATACATTCGTGATCTTATCGATGATTGCTTTATCTTCATTCGTTAATTCTGGTTTTTCTTTTTTCTCATCTTCGGCTTTATCATCCAAATTTACATCGCCTTTCGCAATGTTCACAAATTTTTTACCTTCAAATTCAGATAAGAAGCCCATCATCCAATCATCGATCACATCTGTCATCAAGATCACTTCATAGCCTTTAGAGCGATAAATTTCTAAATGCGGGCTATTTTTTGCAGTATTCAAGTTATCAGTTGTGATGAAATAGATATTCTCTTGCCCTTCTTTCATTCTGCCGATGTAATCTGCAAATGAAACTTCTTCCGCATCATTTTTTGTAGAAGCAAAGCGTAAAAGTTTAGCGATGTTTTCTTTGTTCGATGCATCTTCGCCAATACCTTCTTTAATCACACGACCAAATTCTTTATAGAATGTTGCATATTTTTCTTTCTCATCCCCTGTTGCCAAGTTATTCAACATCGTTAACACACGACGCGTCACACCCTGCTTAATAGAATCCAACGTAGAAGATGATTGTAAAATCTCACGAGACACATTTAATGGTAAATCCGCTGTATCCACAACGCCTTTCACAAAACGCAAATAACGAGGAATCAATTTGTCTGTCGCATTCATGATGAACACGCGGCGAACATAAAGCTGCAAACCATAATCCTGATTTTGCTCCCACATATTTTGTTGCGCATGTTCTGGCACAAATAGTAGAGATGTGTAATTAACTTTTCCTTCCACTTTGTTATGTGACCACAACAGAGGATCTGCATAATCATGACTAATGTGCTTATAAAACTCTTTATATTCATCATCTGTCACATCTTTTTTATCGCGTTGCCAAATAGATGTTGCAGAGTTAATTTGTTCAATTTCAATTTCTGAAACTGTTGTTGGCTCTTCACCTTCTTGTTCAGCTGGCACAGTTTTTGTGCGTTCAATTTCCATCATCACAGGATAGGCAATGTGATCAGAATACTTCGTAATGATTGAACGGATCGACCACTCGTTCAATAAATTTATGTGTTCATCACGCATATGCAATGTAATTTCCGTACCTGCTACTGCTTTCGATGTATTTTCTAATGAAAACTCACCTTCACCCGTTGATTCCCAAATCACAGCGCTATCTTCTGGCTCACCAGCTTTACGTGTTGTTAATGTCACTTTATCTGCAACGATGAATGCGGAGTAGAAACCAACACCAAACTGTCCAATCAAATTAGATGCATCTTTTTGATTCTCTTCTAATTTTTCCAAGAATGCTTTTGTCCCTGATTTAGCGATTGTACCAATGTTCTCAATCACTTCATCACGATTCATACCGATACCATTATCTCTAATGGTTAATGTTTTTTGTTCAGCATCCATTGTGATGAAGATTTCAGGATTACCTTGATTCTCGATCAATTTAGCATCTGTCAAACCTTCAAAACGGCGTTTATCCAATGCATCCGATGCGTTTGAAATTAATTCACGCAAAAATATTTCATGATTTGAATACAAAGAGTGAATCATTAACTTTAA
>NZ_MVDO01000072.1 GCF_002006755.1 Wohlfahrtiimonas larvae
ATGTTCTCAATCACTTCATCACGATTCATACCGATACCATTATCTCTAATGGTTAATGTTTTTTGTTCAGCATCCATTGTGATGAAGATTTCAGGATTACCTTGATTCTCGATCAATTTAGCATCTGTCAAACCTTCAAAACGGCGTTTATCCAATGCATCCGATGCGTTTGAAATTAATTCACGCAAAAATATTTCATGATTTGAATACAAAGAGTGAATCATTAACTTTAATAATTGATTAACTTCTGTTTGAAATTGCATTGTTTCTTTTTGGCTCATAACTTCTCCAATATTTACCATTCAATTGATCAATAAAATTTAATAAGTGTGAATATGGGTATTCATTTAATGATTTCAAGAGATAATTCCTCACCACCACAGGCTTTCTCTTGTTATTTTTATAACTATAAGTTATATTAATTCTCGTAAATTAAGGAGAGCTTATATGAAAGATACAGCTGATCGAATCAATCATTTGATCGAAGAGAGAAAAATCTCTCAGGAAATTCTCGCAGCTGATGTGGGTATTTCACAAGCAGCCATCTCTAAAATCTGCCAAGGTAGAACCAAAAGAAGTCGTTTTCTACCTAAAATTGCAGAATATTTTAATGTGGCAGAAAATTGGTTGTTGTTTGGTGAAGAAACAGTTGATGAAGATGAGGTTTTAATCCCTTTCTATAAAGATGTTCAATTGTCTGCAGGACATGGTGCAAGTGAGTTTGATGACTATGAAGGTAGGACAATTCGCTTTGCTTTAGACACATTAAGAGAAGCGAGCGTTTCCCCAAAAGATGCAATTTGTGTCACTGTTAAGGGTGATAGCATGGAACCTGTTTTCAAAAATGGCTCAACTGTTGGCATTGACCTATCACGTAAAAAAATTATCGATGGTGATGTTTATGCCATAAACAATGATGGCTTATTACAAATGAAACGCCTTAAACATAAAACAGGCAGTATCATTACTGTAGAATCTTATAACCGTGAAGAATACCCAGCATTTGATGTTTCCTTAGAACAAGTTGAAGTGATTGGCCGCGTATTTTGGTATTCAACTGTTATGTAATTAATTTTTAATCAAAGATTTCTGTCTAATGCCCCATGATAAAAATATCTTGGGGCATTTTTATAACCTAAATCATAACTTAAAGTAATTTTAAAACTGAAAAATAAATTTATAATCCATTGATAAAAAAGAATTATTAAAAATACAAATATTTTTATA
>NZ_MVDO01000073.1 GCF_002006755.1 Wohlfahrtiimonas larvae
GTTTATGCCATAAACAATGATGGCTTATTACAAATGAAACGCCTTAAACATAAAACAGGCAGTATCATTACTGTAGAATCTTATAACCGTGAAGAATACCCAGCATTTGATGTTTCCTTAGAACAAGTTGAAGTGATTGGCCGCGTATTTTGGTATTCAACTGTTATGTAATTAATTTTTAATCAAAGATTTCTGTCTAATGCCCCATGATAAAAATATCTTGGGGCATTTTTATAACCTAAATCATAACTTAAAGTAATTTTAAAACTGAAAAATAAATTTATAATCCATTGATAAAAAAGAATTATTAAAAATACAAATATTTTTATAGCAATATTTATAACTTTTTATGCAAAATAATTTGACACTTTTATAACTAAAGTTATAATTAAGTTATATCACTAACAACGAGAACTTAAGGTGACAAATATGATTAAGCAAGAACATTTTCAGCAATTATTTATTTCTCTTTCACAACAAGAAAAAGATGATATTGTCCGTAGTGCAATTTTGATGAGCGAGCAATTTAAAGCTATATCTATTGCAGAATTAATGCGCAAAAGCCATTATCATGCCAAAGAAGCCATGCAAACTTTCCGTTTCAAAAAACAACGCATTCACCATGCAATTTTATTTGCTGCTTTACAACATGCAATGCGTAATAGAATGGGCCCCTTAATGGCTGCAGCATAAGCACTTCCTTTTTGTTAAACCGTGAACCCTTCCCTCATGATATAATGGTTAATTTTCACCATCACATGACGAAGGATTCACATGCGTTTTGTCCATTTAAATCTTCATACAGAATTTTCCATTGCCGATGGCTTAATTCGAATCAAACCTTTATTTGGCAAACTCAAGGATCAAGGCGCTGAATCTGTTGCAATTACCGATATTGGCAATGCATTTGGCGTTATAAAATTTTATGAAACAGCACTAAAAAATGGGATTAAACCTATTATCGGAGCAGAATGTTACATAAAAGACAGTCATGAAACGATCGGTAAAATTACCCTACTTGCTCAAAATATGGACGGTTATCTTAGCCTATCAAATCTATTGAGTGAAGGGTACCGTCATGGACAAGAGCGCGGTGTTCCACATATTACTTATGATTGGTTACAACAATACCATAAGGGTATAATCGTCATCGCTGGCAAAGACAGCCCAATAGGCACAACATTATTAACACGCAAAGAGGATGATTGGGGCGAATCACTTAAACCTTTTGAAATATTCCAAGATCGCTTGTATTTAGGTTTATCAAGAACACAACAAGAAAATGATGAAGCATTCATCACAACTGCAAAACAATTTGCATTGGCTAAAAACCTGCCATTAGTTGCTGTTAATAATGTACGATTCCTAGATAAAAGCGATTTTGATGCACATGAAATTCGTTCATGCATTCAAGCAGGGAATGTCATTTCTGATCCTAAGCGCCCGCGATTATATAGTGAAGAACAGTATCTCAAATCACCAGAAGAAATGATTGAGTTGTTTAAAGATATTCCTGAAGCCATTGAAAATACTGTTGAAATTGCTAAGCGTTGCACTGTTGAATTATCTCTTTATAAACCTTGCTTACCAAACTTCCCTATTCCTGATGGCATGACGATGGATGAATACTTCCGTCACTTATCTCATGAAGGCTTAAAAGACCGCATTGGCACTGATCACCCTGAGCAAGCAAAATATCTAGAACGTTTAGAAATTGAACTTAATGTCATCATTAATATGGGCTTTCCAGGTTACTTTTTAATTGTTGCAGACTTTATTCAATGGTCTAAAGATCATGATATTCCTGTTGGCCCTGGCCGCGGTTCGGGTGCAGGCTCATTAGTAGCTTGGGCATTAAAAATTACAGACTTAGATCCATTACCCTATGATCTACTTTTTGAACGTTTCTTGAATCCTGAACGCGTTTCCATGCCTGACTTCGACGTCGACTTCTGCATGGAAGGTCGTGATCGTGTGATTGAATATGTCGCTGAAAAATATGGTCGTGATGCGGTGTCACAAATTGCAACCCATGGCACAATGGCAGCAAAAGCTGTGATTCGTGACGTTGGCCGTGCATTAGGTCACCCTTATGGTTTTGTGGATCGCATTGCTAAGCTAATTCCTTTTGATTTAGGCATTACATTAGAAAAAGCCTTAATGCAAGAGCCTGAATTACACGATCTTTATGAAAATGATGAAGAAGTGAAAGAGCTCATCAACTATGCAAAACAATTGGAAGGTTTAACCAAATCCGTAGGGCGCCATGCAGGTGGTGTTGTTATTTCTCCCACGACTATTACAGACTTCTCACCACTATATTGCGAAGAAGGTAGCGAAGCACTGGTTGCTCAATATGATAAGAGTGACGTTGAATCCGCAGGATTAGTGAAGTTTGACTTCTTAGGATTAAGAACCCTTACCATCATTAACTGGGCCATTCAAAATATCAAACAAACACATAATCTTGATATTAATATCCTAGATATTCCATTGGATGACAAACCTGCATTTGATCTTTTAAAATCTTGTAAAACAACAGCTGTATTCCAGCTAGAATCTCGCGGCATGAAAGATTTGATTCGCCGTTTACAACCCGATAACTTTGAAGATATCATAGCTTTAGTTGCACTATTCCGCCCAGGTCCGTTGGAATCAGGAATGGTGGAAGACTTTATCAACCGTAAACATGGCCGTGCAGAAATCGAATACCCTTTTGCTGAATTGGAGACTGTATTAGCTCCAACGTATGGTGTTATCGTTTACCAAGAACAAGTTATGCAGATTTCACAGGTTATTGGTAACTATACATTGGGCGGTGCTGACTTATTGCGTCGTGCAATGGGTAAAAAACTCCCTGAAGAGATGGAAAAACAACGTGGCTTATTCATGCAAGGTGCAGAAGAGCTGGGCTTTGATAAAGAAAAAGCTGGTGCGCTCTTTGACTTGATGGAAAAATTCGCAGGCTATGGTTTCAATAAATCTCACTCTGCTGCTTACGCTTTAGTTTCTTATCAAACAGCATATTTGAAAGCTCATTACCCTGCTGAATTTATGGCAGCTGTACTATCTTCTGACATGGATAATACTGAAAAAGTCGTCACATTCATCGAAGAATGTGAAGATATGAAGCTCACAGTTTTACCACCTAGCATTAATCTCTCTCATTATAAATTTACGGTTAATCATAAAAGTGAAGTCATTTATGGCTTAGGTGCGATCAAAGGTGTTGGTGAAGCCGCAGCCTTACAAGCCATAGAAGAAATGCAGAACAATGGCCGTTATGTAGATCTATTTGATTTTTGTCGTCGAGTTGACTTATCAAAAATGAATCGTCGCGTGATTGAAATCTTAATTAAAGCAGGCGCTTTAGATGATTTGTCATCAAAACCTCTGACTATTCCTGAAAGATGCCAATTCCGAGCAAATTTATTAGCAACTTTACCTGAAGCTATTCATGCAGCAGAGCAACATTTACGTAATTTAAATTCAGGGCAAGAGGATCTATTTGGATTATTTGGTGGCGATACAACACAAGATACTTTAACTCAATCTCATTTAACAGAAGCTGACGCATGGCCTGAACGTGTTTTACTAGAAAACGAAAGTGATACATTAGGATTTTATCTCACAACACATCCCATTAATCGTTATCGCCAAGAATTGAAATCTATCACGACACACCCGATTGGTGAAATTCTTGGCATGCCAGAACCACCTTATAGAATCGCGCGCGCTAAAGAGCCTGAATCCACTATCGCAGGATTAGTCATCGGCATCCGTAGTAAATTCAATCAAAAAGGTCTCAAAATGACTTTTGTAACATTAGATGATCGTTCTGGCCGAATGGAGCTGCGTTTATATGATGAACATTTAGAACAATTGAGCC
>NZ_MVDO01000074.1 GCF_002006755.1 Wohlfahrtiimonas larvae
GCATCCGTAGTAAATTCAATCAAAAAGGTCTCAAAATGACTTTTGTAACATTAGATGATCGTTCTGGCCGAATGGAGCTGCGTTTATATGATGAACATTTAGAACAATTGAGCCAACCTTTAACAACAAAATCAGTGCTAATTGTGAAAGGTACATTAACATGGGATGATTTCAATGGTGGCATGCGTATTCGTCCATTAGAATTACAACATCTTGAGGCTGTTCGAGAAGCATCTGCGAAATCATTGATTTTAACCAATCATGCAAATTTTGAAATAACAAAAGCCCAAAAACTGATCCAATTAATCAAAGATTATCAATCAGATAATGGCAAACCTATTTATTTCAAATACCATACAGAGTACGCAAATGTCATGTTAGAATTAGGTAACTCTTCCCATTTACAAATCACAGATGACTTACTTGAAAAACTGTCTAGCCAATTTCATGAACTTTCAATAAAAGTACAGTATTAAGGAACTTATATACGTATGGTGGATCTGAATCAACTCTATTACTTTGCTAAAATCGTTGAATATGGCGGCATTAGTGAAGCAAGTAAACATTTACGAATCCCTAAATCTAAGTTAAGCCGCCATTTAGCAGCATTAGAAGAAGAGCTAGGGGTCCGTTTGATACATCGTACTACGCGCCATTTTTCAGTCACCGATATTGGTCAAACATATTATACTCATTGTCAAGCTATGTTAGAGAAGGCAGAAATTGCACAAGCATCTATCATGGAAGCACAAACAAAACCACGGGGATTAATCCGAATCACCTGCCCCATCACACTCTTACATATGTCTGTGGAGAATATGATCACAAGTTTTGTTAAGGAAAATCCTGAAGTTGAAATGATCGTTGATGCCACTAATCGAAGAGTTGATTTAGTTCATGAAGGTGTTGATATTGCTTTGCGTGTCATCAAACCACCTTTTGAAGATAGTGAATATGTCATGAAACGCTTAAGTGTACGAGAGCAAGTGCTGGTTGCTAGCCCTGATTTAATCAATCAAATAGGAAAAATAGTAACCCCTGAAACATTACACCAATTTCCTTCTCTAGCACATAACCAGCATCGCGATCGTAATAACTGGGAACTTATAGATCAACATAATAATACAACTATAGTCCCATTTAACCCCAAATTTATGACGACTGATTTATCCTTACTTAGAAAAGCAGCATTGAATAGTATAGGTATAGTTAAATTGCCATTAATGGTTGTTCATGATGATATTAAATCAGGGAAACTCATTAGAATCTTACCTGATTGGCATTTTCAAGATGAAGTTGTACACGCAGTCTATCCTTCACGTCGTGGCGTTATTCCTGCTATTCGCAGCTTTTTGGATCATTTAGAAAGTGAATTTGCTGAATTAGACAAATCTCAATGTTAATGGTTATTTAAACACTATATTTTTATTTTACTTTTCTACATGTATAATAAGTACAAATTATTTATGTAAACAAAGCAAATAAAATGAAAAAACCAAGCTTTTTAACATTACCTGAAAAAATTATGTTGCTAGCCATTGTTGTGATTACTATCACCTTGATGTTCTACTCTCATGTAGAACAATCTAAATACACTAAGCTCATTAGCAATGTACAACATTGCTATAAAGAAGATCATAAAAATGATCCTATTGCTACAAAAATAAAAAATAGAAATAACACACATAAAAGCTAGATAATATTACTCATAATCAATGAGTTATATTTTATAATACTTCACCACAAGTATTAATAATGTTATTGTTATTGAATATAACAATGAAGATTTTTCTAATGGTGAAATAATGAGTTTAATCACAATTTGGCTAGCTGCTATTACTGATATTTTTTGGGGTGACCCTAATTACCGTTATCACCCTGTTCGCATAATTGGCAATGCAATCACATTCATAGAAAAAAAATTACGCAAATACTGTTTGAATGATCATGCCTTGAAAATCGCAGGAATTTATTTAACAGTCTTAATTGTGCTTGGTACTTATTTAGCGATCTATTTTCTGATTGCTATCATCAATAAATATAGTCATTTATTCGCAACATTCATCTCTATCTTTCTCATATATTCATTCCTAGCACTTCAATCATTAGTAGATGCAGCTAATGATATTTACTATTCATTGAAAAATGAACCAATTGCACAAACTCGCCACAAGCTTGCCATGATTGTAGGTAGAGATACCCAACAATTGAATGAACAACAGATCACTAAAGCAACTGTAGAAACCGTTGCAGAAAATAGTGTCGATGGTGTGATTGCACCATTATTTTTCTTATTCATTGGCGGTGTACCATTGATGGCAGCCTATAAAGCCATTAACACATTAGATTCTATGGTTGGCTATCAAAATAGCCATTATAAAGCGATCGGCTGGTGTTCAGCTAAATTGGATGATATTGCCAACTATATTCCTGCTCGTTTAAGTTTATTGTTCATCACAGCGAGCGCTATACTATTAAAATTAGATTATAAGAATGCGTGGAAAATTGGCAGGCGAGATTGCTATCAGCATAAAAGCCCTAATAGTGCTTGGTCTGAAGCAACAGTTGCAGGTGCCTTGAATATCCAATTAGGCGGAGGCAATTATTATCATGGGATTTATGTTTATAAGCCAACCATTGGTGATGATATGAACACCATTAATATTGAACATATACAACAGGCAAATCATTTAATCTATGGTGCTTGTGCTATTGCTTTAGTCTCATTCACGCTCATTTTTTTAGTGCTTAAATTCGTATTTTAAAGGGTTCTCAATGATCAATGGCCACGGTGACGATTATTTCAATTTTAATCATATCGAGATTAATTTCAGTAGCAATGTTTATCAATCACCAGCGATTCCGGCTTTACAGCAATATTTAGCGGGTCAATTACATTTAATCACACGTTATCCTGAGCCAGATGCTGCATCATTGAAGCAATTACTGTCAGAAACCTATCATATTTCAGGGCAAAAACTTTGGATCACCAATGGAGCAATTGAAGCTATTTATCTGATTGCGCAAGCCTTCCAAAATCAACGTGCCACCATATTAGCTCCTACTTTTAGCGAATATGCAGATGCTTCTCGCATTCACAATTTAACGATTCAATATATTTATAATATTGACGAATTTAAAGGTGATAGCGAGCTATTTTGGCTGTGCAACCCCAACAACCCAACAGGCATTTATTGGGATGATGAAACACTAATTGCGCTATTTAAGCAATATCCTCAAACAACTTTTGTGGTGGATGAATCCTATTTAGCTTTCGTTCAAAGTGCTAGAAAAAATTTTTTTCCTTATCAACATTTACCTAATGTCATCACATTGCATTCGCTGACAAAATGCTTTGCCATTCCTGGTTTACGTTTGGGCTATTTCTCAGCATCCAAACAACTCATTCAAAGAATCAGCCATTATGCAATGCCTTGGTCAGTGAATCAATTAGCCATTGAAGCTGGTAAATTTCTCACAAAGCACAAAGAAAAATTTGCAGTACCTTTAATAGATTTATTAAAAAAAAGAGAAAATTTATGTGATGCTATTAATCAAATTTCAAGATTATCTACATTACCAACACAAACCCATTTCTTTTTAGTTCATATTCAAAATGAAACAATAACAGCTTCTGAACTTAAAAAAATCTTAGGCGAAGAATATGGGATTTTAATTCGTGATTGTGCAAACTTTGAAGGATTAACGCCCTATTATTTCCGCATTGCAACACAAAAAAAAGAAGCCAATGAATCTCTTATCAATGCCCTACAAATGATTTTTAATTAGCACTTAAACTTCTCTTAAGATATTGCTATATTTGTTAATCTTACAAAAATATTAGGCAGGATTTAAAATGGTGGATTCTCAGTGTAAAGGTTTTAATAGTCAACTCTTATCAGCAGATAAAAGCATTAAAGATGCTCATGGTGCAATCAACACACCCATTTATCGTACAGCAGCTTATGAGTTCCCTAATTCACAAGCGATTGCAGATGCTTTTCAAAATAAAGAGATGATTCCTTCCCACACTTATTCTCGCATCAGTAACCCTTCAGTTGAAAGTTTAGAGAAAAAGATCAAAGCCATTTCAGGTGGTGACAATGTCATGCTATTCAGCTCGGGTATGGGCGCGATCTCTAATGCTTTTATGGCATTAGCTTATGCAGGTAGCAACATCGTCACTTCCCCACATTTATTTGGGAATACCTTTGCATTTTTCCAATTCACATTGGCAGAATTTGGCGTAGAGGTTCGCTTTGTGGATACAGATGATTTGGCTGCTATAGAAAATGCCATTGATGAAAATACTTGTGCTTTCTTTTGTGAAGTGATCACGAATCCCCATTTAGAAATTGCAGATTTAGCCAATATTTCACCTATTTTGAAAAAGCATAATGTGCCAATGGTTGTCGATACAACAATCATTCCTTGGTGCGGATTTGATGCGAAAAAGTTTGGCGTGGATATTGAAGTGGTTTCCACCACAAAATACATTTCAGGGGGTGCAACAAGCTTAGGCGGTGCAATTGTTGATTATGGCTCATTTGATTGGTCCAAACATCCACGATTGAAAAAAGTTACGCCACAAGCACCATTCTCAGCATTCATGTTTAAAATTAAACGAGAAATCGCCCGTAACTTTGGTGCAAACATGGATCCTGATACAGCATTTTTCCAATCATTGGGCTTAGAAACATTAACGTTACGTTATGAAAAAATGAGCAATAATGCTTATGAATTGGCTAAGTTCTTAGAAACTTTACCGCAAATTGTGAAAGTTTCTTACACGCAATTAGACAGTTCGCCTTATAAAAAGCTATCCGATGAAATGTTTAAAGGGCATCCTGGTGCAATGCTAACTTTTGATTTAAAAGATCAAGTAACATGCTTTGCATTTATGGATAAACTACAGCTCATCAAACGTGCGACAAACCTATTTGATAACAATAGCTTGATCATTCACCCTGCTTCCACAATTTATGGTACATTCACAGCAGAAATGCGCAAAGTGATCGGCATTGAAGATACCTTGATCCGCATGTCCGTTGGCTTAGAGGAATTAGAAGATATCAAAGCTGATATTCTCCAAGCACTGCAATAATCAATTTTTCGCACATCAAAATCAAAAATCCTCGCCAATGCGAGGATTATTTTATACAGCATCCGATTTAACTAAACTTCGTAAATTGAACCTTGATATTGGAATGGGAAATCACGCGTGATTTTGCTGCCATCCACATACGATGCACGCGTTGGGCGTGCTAATTCTGCTTCATCAAAGATCGGCAATGGCAAGCGATGATCTACCGCCACTTTATTGTAATATTCATAACGCGTTGGATGCATTGCCACAACCACATTATAAATCTGTTTTTCAGTCCAATCACCCGCAATGATCGCCGCAATCGCATTCACAGCATCCACTCGGTGAACCATATTGATGCTATGATTTGGATAATCAAAATGCGTTTTCTTTTGTAACCAATTTTGTGGCAAGCGATCATCACCAAATAATCCACCCAAACGCACAATCGCCACAGGAATTTTAACTGCTGCCAACAATGCTTCTTCTGCTGCCAAAACTGCATCGCCTGAATCATTGATCGGTTCGCAATAAGATTGCTCTGTTACGATGTTAGCTTGCTTGCCATATACAGAGATTGAACTTGTGAACACAATGCGTTTTGCACCACAATATTCTGCTGTTTTCGCTAAAGCTGCCACGATGGATGCATATTTTTTCAAACCATGATGCCCATTCGGTGGCAATGTAATCACCAAAGTATCACAGCTGAATAGCGCTTTAATATTTGGGTTTCTTAATGATAAATCCAAAGTTGTATTCAACAACTGGCAATTCAAACCCAATGCTTTGACTTCTTCAACACCTTCTGTTGATGCCTTTGAACCTTGCACATCATAACCATCTTTTTGCAACTTCTCTGCCAATGGCAAACCAACCCAGCCCAAGCCAACGATGGAGACTTTTTCCATGTTATTTACTCATCAAATAAAAATAATGCACGGATTATAAGCCATTCATCGTGAGATTCAACGACTCCTTAATCTCCATATAAGTTTCTTGCACATAATTCTCTGCCCAAGCTTGATCATCGATCACCTCAAGTTTCACCGCACAATGCTTATATTCAGGGGTTTTGGTGATGGGATCGCCCACATCCAATGTGAGTTTATTACATGCACCAATCCACCATTGATATGTCATATAAACTGCGCCTTTATTCACTCGCTCATTGAAGTTAGCGCGCGTCATCACTTGCCCACGGCGCGATGCAATCCACACTAAATCTTGATCTTTAATCCCCATTTTCATGGCATCATCAGGATGAATTTGCACAAAACCAGGTTCATCAGCTAAAGTCTGTAATGCGCTACAATTGCCCGTCATTGATCGACAAGAATAATGCCCAACTTCACGCACTGTTGATAATATGAAAGGATATTCTTGATCTGTTTTTTCTAATGGCGGGCGCCATTGTGTTGCATATAATTGCCCTTTTTTCGATGGCGTTGAGAATAAGTTATTTTGATATAGCCATTCCGTGCCTTGATGATTTTCATCGGGACAAGGCCACTGAACATGCCCCAAACCTTCTAATTTCTCATAAGTCACACCAGAAAATGATGGGCATAATGCACGCATTTCATCCCATATTTCTTTCGTATTGGCATAATTCATTGGATAGCCCATCGCTGTGGACATCAAACTAATAATCTGCCAATCGGTTTTCACATCACCTTTCGGATCTACAGCTTTATTGAAATACTGAAAACCACGGTCCGCCGATGTATAAACGCCTTCATGTTCACCCCAAGAAGTTGCAGGAAACACAACATCCGCCATCAAGGCTGTTTTTGTCATAAAGATATCTTGCACAATCACAAATTCTAATTGCTCAAAGGATTGCTGAACCATAGATAGATCCGCTTCTGTTTGCATTGGATCTTCGCCCATCACATAAAAAGCTTTGATCTTATCTTCATGCACCACCAAATGCGGTACTTCACTTAAAAACTCGCCAACTTTGCTAGGTAATGATTCCACGCCCCAAGCTTTCTCAAATTTTGCACGAATGGCATCATCCGTCACAGCTTGATAACCGGGAAATTGATTTGGCAATGCGCCCATATCACAAGCGCCCTGCACATTATTTTGCCCACGCACAGGCGAAATCCCCACATTCGGTCGCCCAAGATTGCCCGTTAATAATGCCAAGCTTGCCAAGGTTTTCACAGCATCCACGCCTTGATTCCATTGCGTAACACCCATGCCCCACATGATCAAAGCACCCGATGATTTGGCATACATGCGTGCAGCTTCACGGATTTTTTGTGCAGGAATTCCTGTAATGGTTTCAGAATATTCTGGCGTATATTGCTGAACCGTTTGTTTCATAGCTTCAAAGCCTTCTGTGAACTGATTCACATAATTGGCTTTATAGAGTTTTTCCTCAATGATCACATACACAAATGCATTCAATAACGCGACATTCGTACCATTTTTAAGTGGCAGCCAAGCATCCGCAATGCGCGCAGTTTCAATATAACGCGGATCACACACAATGATCTTCGCGCCCTTTTCTTTCGCTTTGATCACTCGGCGCGCAATGATTGGATGAGAATCTGCAGCGTTATAACCAAAAACTAATAGACAATCAACATCCTCAATTTCATTGATGGAGTTGCTCATTGCGCCGTTTCCTACAGTTTGTTGCAGACCTGCAACAGATGGGGCATGTCACACCCGGGCACAACAATCTATGTTGTTCGTCCCCACCACTGCGCGCGCAAATTTTTGCATCAAGTAATTCACTTCATTGCCCGGCCCGCGGGATGAACCTGTGAGATAAATGCTATCTGCACCATGCTCTTTTTTAATTCTTTTTAAATTATCAGAAGCAAATACGATGGCTTCTTCCCAAGAAACAGGTTTCAGTGGTTCATTACGATTTTTACGCATCATCGGCGTTGTTAAGCGCGGCGTTAGAATTTTTGTATCATTGATAAAATCCCAACCATAATAACCTTTGAGGCACAATTCACCTTGATTGGTATAACCATTGGCGCCTTCTGCCCCCACGACTTTGCCATCTTCCACCATCAAATATAATTTGCAGCCCGATGCGCAATAAGGACATACTGTTAAAACTTTTTCCATAATATTTTTCCTCAACTTTATTGCGCTAAATTCACTAAACTTTTAGCCGCCGTTGCCTCGCGTTTTTCTTTGATAATTTCATCCATCGATTTTGCATCCATGATGCTCAATGCATGGGTTGGGCAAACTCGCACACAAGCAGGTCCTGTTGCCACTTCATGGCATAAATCACATTTCAATGCTTGGCTGTCTTCTTGTGTAATGACCGTCATCGCACCAAATGGGCAAGCAATCGCACAGTTTTTACAACCAATACAGAGCGATTGATCCACAATCACCGCGCTATCCTGTCTTGAGATTGCCAAGGTTGGGCAAACTTCCGCACATGGCGCATTTTCACATTGGCGGCATAACACAGGCAGCGTGATTTTTGCACCGCGAATCACTTTTAAGCGTGGCGAAAATGTCTCTTTCGGTAATAGCGTTTGCAATTTAATTTCAGAATGAGCAACAGCGCAGGCAATTTCACACGTTCGGCAACCAATGCAACGCTCTGCATTCACCGTGATAAAGTTATTCATGGCGTAACTCTCTTGCCACAAATTGTGGCGGGAAAATTGGCTGAATTTGTAGATATTTAATGATGCCTTCCGCAGCTCTTCTGCCATCTGACATGGCTGTCACAACAAGATCCGCACCACGGACAACATCGCCGCCTGCAAAGATTTTTGCATTCGATGTTTGGCAGAATTTACCTTCGCCACGCGCGGCATCAATCCCACCCCATTGATCTAAATTCACATGATAAGGCGATAACCAAGGCATCGCATGAGAGCTGAAACCAAAAGCTTGAAGAATAATATCTGCTTCTAAAATAAATTCAGAGCCTGCAATTTTTTGTGGTCGCCTACGGCCTGAAGCATCAGGTGCACCCATTTCTGTCCGCATCATTTCAATGCCTGAAACTTTGCCATCATTATTCAAAACAATACGCAAAGGCTGAACATTGAATAAAAATTCAACGCCCTCTTCTTTCGCATTTTTCACTTCCTTTTTAGAGCCTGGCATGTTCACTTCATCACGGCGATAAGCGCATGTCACAACTTCTGAGCCTTGGCGAATGGATGTACGCACACAATCCATCGCAGTATCACCACCACCCAAAACAACTACCTTTTTGCCTGCTGTATTCACATAAGGCTCTTTTTCAAGCTGTGCTAAATCCATCACATGCTTTGTGTTCGCAGTTAAAAATGGTAATGCATCATAAATATCATCCGCATTTTCATTCGCTAAACCTGCTCTTGTATATTGATAAGCGCCTACACCCACAAATACAGCATCGTAATCACGCATCAAATCATCAAAAGATATATCTTTGCCAATCTCTGTATTTAAGTGAAATTCAATGCCCATTTCTGTGAATAATTCACGGCGATGCACAAGGATATTTTTATCCAATTTAAAAGATGGAATGCCAAATGTGAGCATCCCGCCAATTTCAGGATGACGATCAAACACCACAGCTTTAATACCATTTTTGGTTAATACATCCGCACAGCCTAATCCTGCTGGGCCTGCGCCTATGATGGCAACGCGTTTACCTGTATTAACTACATTAGATAAATCAGGCTTCCAACCCATTTCAAAAGCGGTATCTGTGATGTATTTTTCAATGTTACCGATTGTCACTGCACCTAACTCTCTGCGATCCAAAGTACAAGCACCTTCACATAAGCGATCCTGCGGGCAAACTCTGCCACAAACTTCAGGCAATGAACTGTATTGATGACACAATTCAACTGCTTCTAAAATTTTGCCTTCTTTGGCTAACTTAATCCAATGAGGGATTTGATTATGAACTGGACATGTCCATTCGCAATAAGCATGATCACCACAAGTGATACAACGCTCGCCTTGCTTTTCGATATCGCATTGATTGAAACCTATATAGATTTCATCAAAGCCTGTTTTACGCGCTTCGATTGCAATTTTATCGGCATCTTTTCTAGGGATTTTGCCTAAATTACCAATAATAGAAGATTGTTGTGGTGCTTGATAGCCATGATTCCCAAGCATTGTGCGTAACTGTTTTTGTTGTTGATTATGTTGGATTAGGCTTTCATCATAATATTGAATGGCATTCGTTGGGCAAGCATTCACACATGCAGGCCCGTCATTTTTATCTTCACATAGATCACATTTATGCGCGACGGCTTCATAATTCAACAAACCATCTTGAGCTTGCCCATTCACAACGGAAATCACACCAAATGGACATGCAATTACACAGTTTTTGCAACCAATGCATTTATCTTCGATTAATTTAACGTAATCATCTCTAAAAATCAGTGCATCTGTCGGGCAAACAGCGACACAAGGAGCATCATCACATTGATGACACATCACAGATGTCCGCACATTACCATTATCTAATAATGTGACACGCGGTAAGAAATTCTCTTTGGATTCTGGCCATAAACCATCATTATGGGATAACACACAAGCAGTTTCGCACGCTAAGCAACCAATACAACTTAATGGATCAGTCAAAACGAATCGATTCATATTTCACTACCTAACTTATATTCTTAATATATTTCTAATTAAGCTAAATTTTACAATAAATCAGATAAATGCAGATATTTAGCCCTATCCTCTATGATTTAAAGCAAAAAATATTACATTTAGTTTTCTAAATCATTACAAAGATCAACATTTAACAGTATTGAATGCTTTATTTTTAATAAAATACTAATAATATATGTTTTATATGAAATAATTCTTGCCTAATCATTTAAACCTGATAATAATAAGGAAATATTCAAATCATTTAGGAGAATAATATGATTACTGGGTTGATCATCGGTACTTTACTTGGCTTTATATTGCAAAGAGCCCGCTTTTGTATGACAGGTGGTTTTAGAGATGTTTATCTCACCAAAAATAATACAATGCTGTATGCTTTTTTCATTGCTATTGCCATACAGGGGATTTTAGTTCTTGGCTTTGTGGAAACAGGTGCTTTAACCATTAAGGCGAGTACATTTTCTTTATTTGGCACGATTATTGGAAGCTTAGTGTTTGGTATCGGTATCATTTTAGCAGGCGGATGTGCTACAGGCACTTGGTACAGAGCAGCCGAAGGGCTCATTGGCAGTTGGGTTGCCTTAGCTTTTTATATGATTTTAGCTGCAACGATGAAATATGGTGCGTTATCAGGGTTTTCTCAAGAAGTTTCAAGCATTGCACGCTACCCTGATTCCATTGCACAAACTACGGGAATTCCACAATGGTTATTGATCATAATTTTTACAGTGCTAACCATTTACTTGGCACGTAAAATTCTAAAAAAACCAAAATTAAAGGTTGCATCCTTGCCCGCAAAGCACCAAGGCATTTTACACATCCTATTTGAAAAGCGTTGGCATCCATTTGTAGCAGCAGCGATCATCGGCATATTGGCAGCAATTGCATGGATTGCAAGCTCACAAACAGGACGAAACAGTGGATTAGGCATTACAACACCCTCTGCAAATATTGTTACCTTTTTAATCACTGGGAATTCTGACTTATTAGATTGGGGCGTGTTTTTAGTACTAGGCATTTTTATCGGCTCATACATTGCGGCTAAAGGCAGCAGAGAATTCAAATGGCGTTTACCAAGCAGTGCTACATTATTATCAAGCATGATTGGAGGGATATTAATGGGCATTGGTGCAAGTTTAGCTGGCGGTTGCACCATCGGTAATGGCTTAACTAAAACCGCCATTATGTCATGGCAAGGTTGGATCAGCCTAACATTCACAATTTTTGGTGTTTGGATTGCAGCTTATTTTGTGTATGTGCGTAAACGTAAAACAACACAACCTGCCCTCACATAAGTTACACAACGTTAATAAATAAACACAAGGAAACATTATTATGGCACTTTATGAATTAAAATCTGTTGGTTTAGTTTGCCCTTTTCCACTCATTGAAGCCAAAGAACAAATGGCTAAATTGGAAAAAGGTGATGAACTATTGATCGAATTTGATTGCACACAAGGCACAGAAGCTATTCCTCGTTGGGCAGCTGAAAATGGTTACCCCGTTTCAGATTATCAACAAATTGGTGATGCCACATGGCGCATTACAATCATTAAACCATAGTATGATCTAGCTTGCCTTATTATCTTTTAAGGCAAGCACATTAATTCCGACCAATTTTCTCACAATAATTTTTATCGCAAATTATGAGATCGTGTAGTACAATACAATCCCTGATATATATACATTTTATCCCAATCAGGAATTATTCATGACACGTTTTATCTTTGTGACTGGTGGTGTTGTTTCATCACTAGGTAAAGGCATTGCCGCAGCTTCTCTTGGCGCTATTTTAGAATCCCGTAAACTTAAAGTAACTATGATGAAATTAGATCCATACATTAACGTGGATCCTGGCACTATGAGCCCATTTCAACATGGTGAAGTTTATGTGACGGAAGATGGTGCTGAAACTGACTTAGACCTTGGTCACTATGAGCGTTTCATCCGCATGACTGCAACACGTAAAAATAGCGTGAGCGCAGGCCGTGTTTACTTAAATGTTATCCAGCGCGAACGCCGCGGTGACTACTTAGGTGGCACAGTTCAAGTCATTCCCCATATTACCAATGAAATTAAAACCTGTATTCGTCAAGCAGCAGGAGATGCTGATATTGCATTGATCGAAATCGGTGGCACAGTGGGCGATATCGAATCATTACCATTCTTGGAAGCTATTCGTCAATTAAGTTCAGAATTAGGTCGTGATCAATCATTATTTATGCATTTGACATTACTACCTTACTTACAAGCATCTGGCGAATTAAAAACAAAACCAACACAACATTCTGTCAAAGAATTACGCTCTATTGGTATTCAGCCTGATATTTTAGTTTGTCGTTCTGAGGTTGCCATTCCTGATGATGAAAAGAGCAAAATTGCTCTATTCACTAACGTACAAAAAGAAGCTGTGATCCAATGCTTAGATGCTAAAACAATTTATGAACTTCCACGAGTATTGCATGAAGAAGGATTAGATCGTATTGTTTTAGATTATTTAAATCTTTCAGCACCAGAAGCAGATTTAACAGAATGGGATGCTGTTGTTGAGAAAATCTTAACGCCACAGTCACAAGTAAATGTATTAATGGTTGGCAAATATATTGACTTAACAGATGCTTATAAATCAGTGAATGAAGCATTATTCCATGCTGGCATCAAAAATTCAGTAAAAGTTAAAATTCACTACTTAGATTCAGAAACATTAGATAATGCAAAAACAGAAGAAGAGCTTGCACCATACTTTGAAAATATTGATGCGGTTCTAGTCCCTGGTGGCTTTGGCGAACGAGGCATTGAAGGCAAAATCAATGCAGTTCGTTATGCCCGTGAACACAAAATTCCATACTTTGGCATTTGCTTAGGTATGCAAGTTGCTGTGATTGAATATGCACGTAACGTAGCAGGTTTAACAGATGCAAACAGCTCAGAAATCCGCTCAGATACACCACACCCTGTGATCGGCTTAATCACTGAATTCACTAATGCAGCCGGAGAAACTGAACGCAGAACAGCTAAATCAGATGTTGGTGGTACAATGCGTTTAGGCGCACAAACCTGTGTTTTAGAACAAGATTCTAAAGCGTACTCAATCTATCAAAAAGAAGAAGTTGTTGAACGCCATAGACATCGCTATGAATTCAATAACGATTATTTAAATGTTTTAAAACAAGCTGGATTAAAATTCTCTGCTTGGTCAAAAGACAAAGAACTAGCGGAAATCATCGAAATTTCTGATCATCCTTGGTTCATTGCATGCCAAGCACATCCTGAATTCAAATCAACGCCACGCGATGGCCATCCATTGTTTGTAAGTTTCATTGCGGCAGCGGTTGAACGCCAAAAGAAAACTTCTGGCCAGTAATTCCTGACATGATAAATCATTAGAAATAATTTATTTCTAATGATTTTTGTCGATAATCAATGAGTCATCGTTCATATTATTTTATTGAGGAATATGCTAATGTTAAAATATTTGAGTTTAACTTCTCTGATAATCTTGATCGCTGGCTGCTCAAGCACCATTGAGCATATCATTACTCCTACAGAAGACTCTAAAAATTCAAAGCTCAGTTGGGAAATGGAAGGTCGCGCGCCTGAATGGCACATTAGTATCAACGATCAACGCTTTCATGGATCATTCCCCGGCCGTTATGAAGGACGCGTAATGACCTGGGAGGAAACAATCAAAGCGAACAAAATCTATTTAAAAGCTAATAGCCAAACCGCTAAGATTGAATTAACTGAGGAATATTGCACTGTTGCAGGTAAGGATTATACCCATTCAGCAACAGTCGATATCAATCAACAAACATTTAAAGGTTGTGCAAAACGTAAATCATGAGCCGATTATCCGTTATATTATTCGAGCCTGAAATTCCACCTAATACAGGCAACATCATCCGACTTTGTGCAAATACTGGTGCAAAACTACATTTAATCAAGCCATTAGGATTTAAATTAGAAGATAAAGCCTTAAGGAGAGCTGGTTTAGATTACCACGAATGGGCTGATCTCAAAACATGGGATAGCCTAGCTGAATGCTTAGATTATATTAAACCCAATAATGCATTTGCCATGACAACCAAAGGTACCCGTTCATTCTTTGATGTCAAATTTACAGACAATGATGCTTTAATTTTTGGCCCAGAAACTCGTGGCTTGCCTATGGATTTTTTAAATAGTCTGCCACATGAAATGCTATGTCGTCTGCCAATGACAGAAAATGGACGAAGTTTAAATTTATCTAATAGTGTTGCTATCGCCATCTATGAAGGATGGCGACAACTAAACTTTACTTCTTTGAATTAAGCTGTTTTCTTTTCCGTTCTGCTCGAATCATTCGAGCAGTTTTTGGATCAATCTGCAATGGTCGATAAACTTCTATCCGATCACCCTCTTGCAAAATATAATCTAACTCGACTGATTGATTAAAAACACCATAAATTGGTGTTTCTATCATAGCTTTTGCTTTTTCATCCAACAAGAAATTGGGTAAAGCATCCTGCAATGCACTGCCTTCTTTAATCATTTGATACTCTTGCAATTGCTCATCGGGCAATGCCAAAACATACTCTACTTTGATCATATTATTCGCCATAAACAACCTTTGCTCGATCAGAGAAAGCTTTGATCATAGAACCATACATATTCTCAAAAATTGGATTAAGCATATTAGATAATAAACCAATCGATAAAGTAAAATCGAGTTCAAATTCAATCTTTGATTCCGTCGCAGATAGTGGAATAAATTTCCATTCACCGTATAGTTTTTTAAAAGGGCCATTTACTAAAGACATCTGAATCATCTCACCATCCACCATACGATTCCTGGTGGTGAAAGCTTTATTCACAGGCCCCATTAAAACACCGACAGAAGCATCCATTTCACACTCTGTCTGACGCAGTATCCTAGCTGTTTTACACCATGGTAAATATTCTGGATATTTCTCTACATCATTAACTAAATCAAACATTTGCTTAGCCGAATAAGGTACGACTTTACTTTTACGAATAATTGGCAAAGAAAACTCCTGTTACTTCTGTTGCGCCGCCTGCACTGCGGTAATCGCAATAGTGTAAACGATATCTTCAACTAATGCACCACGAGATAGGTCATTCACTGGTTTTGCTAAACCTTGAAGCACTGGCCCAATGCTAATTAAGTTCGCACTTCTTTGTACCGCTTTATAGGTTGTATTACCCGTATTTAAGTCAGGGAAAATAAATACTGTTGCTTGACCTGCAACTGGACTATTCGGTAATTTTTGCTTACCCACAGAAGGCACATAAGCTGCATCAAATTGAATAGGACCATCAATCAATAAAGATGAATCCAATGTTTTTGCAATTTCTGTCGCCTCTTTTACAGCATCTACCGCAGGACCTGCGCCTGATGTACCTGTTGAGTAAGAGATCATCGCAACACGTGGATCAATACCAAAAGCCTTTGCAGAATTTGCTGATTGTACCGCAATACCGGCCAATTGTTCTGGTGTTGGGTTAGGATTCACTGCGCAGTCTCCATAAACATGCGCACCTTCAGGCATCAACATAAAAAAGATACTAGAAACGATTTTAGAACCTTTTTCAGTACCTAAAAATTGAAATGCTGGACGAATAGTATCTGCAGTAGTATGTACAGCACCAGAAACAAGTCCATCCACATCATCAACAGCCAACATCATCGTTCCCAAAACAACACGATCTTGGATCTGCTCTTTAGCTTTTTCAGGCGTCAGTCCTTTGTGCGCTCTTAACTCAACCATTTTATCAATGTATTGATCTGCGATACTAGCTGGCTCAATAATTTCGATGCCTTCAGGCAATTGAATCCCTTCTCTTGCAGCAACGGCTTCGATTTCTGCACGCTCACCCAATAAAACACAATTGGCAATTTGACGATCATGACAAATTACAGCAGCTTTCAATGTTCTTGGCTCATCACCTTCAGGTAATACAATGCGCTTATTTGCTTTACGCGCACGATCAATCAATTGATATTTAAAAAATGCAGGTGTTGTGATTGGCTTTTCAACATAATTTTTAATATCGTCCACCAATGAATCAATTTTTAGATTTTCAGCAATAAAAGCCACAATTTCATCCAGATTCGATAATGACTCATTCTCACCAATTAAACCCAAACATGGAATTTTCTTTTCTGTCACAACTTGGCACGCAGCTTCTTCAACTGATAAAATTTTATCAGCCATTCTATTAGCAACGAACCCTACCAATTCATTATCAAACACATCAAAGCGTTTAATATAGAAATCTAAATATTCACCAATTTCGCACAATGTATTACGACCAGAATTACCAGCAAAAATTAAACCTGACTGGAATGTTGCTGCTAAATCTAAATTTAATTTTTCAGTAAAAGGATTACGGGCATTCAGTTCAACACCTTCTATAATAACCACATCATTATTTTCATGTGCCTGCATCACAAGCTCAATAGATTTTTCTAAAATTGTGTCGTAATGATCCGTCAAAATGCTCTTTTCAACGTTATTCATTTTCATTGAAGCAGGCGCAGTTTTACCAAAAACATGCTGATATAAAATATCAATATCTTTTTTAGAATGACTGATAGGCTTAACATAGCCAACCTTTAATCCTTTTGCTTCTAAAGCTTTCACAAATGCAAAAGTAATAGGATAAAGATTTCTGATTTGACCAATTGGGCTAATAAATAATGTTTTCATTAAACGACTTCCTTTGTTGAACGAAAAAGGATGATCCCAAGATCATCCTAATATTTTCTAGTAAAAATTAAAGTGCATTCACAATCTTCACTGTATCTCTTACAATCATGAGTTCTTCATCTGTGCACAGCACCATAGCTTTACCAAATGTTGGGCTTTCACCAATAATGCCTTCCTTACCGCGAGAAGTCGCACTGTTTGCAGCTTCATCTACTTTAAAGCCCAAAAATGCTAAATGCTCCAAGACTTTCTTGCGCGTCATTACGTCATTTTCACCAATACCACCTGTGAATACTAATGCATCCAAGCGACCTAATGGCACGATGAAAGAAACAATTTTCTTCGCTAAACGATAAATCATAATTTCTAGTGCAAGTTTTGCCCCCTTATGACCTTCTTCAGCTGCTGCCCATAATGTACGGCAGTCATTCGATAATTCTGAAATACCCAATAAACCACTTTTGCTATTTAATAATGTATCGATTTCATCTACATTCAAATTTAATTTAGAAGATAGAAATTTCACAATACCTGCATCCACATCACCTGCACGCGTCCCCATCACCAAACCTTCTAATGGTGTGAATCCCATGGTTGTATCAACAGATTTGCCATTTTTAATAGAGGCCAAAGAAGAGCCATTACCCAAATGCGCACTAATAATTGCCGAGTTATTTCTATCTAAGCCCAATTTTTCAATAGTCTTGTCAGCAATGTAACGATGGCTTGTACCATGGAAACCATAACGTCTAATATTATGATCACGATATAAGTCCATAGGGATAGCATATAAATATGCGGTCTCTGGCATTGTTTGGTGATACGCTGTATCGAATACAGCCACTTGTGGCAATGTTGGAAATGCAGCAATTGCAGCCTCAATACCGATTAAATTTGCAGGGTTATGAATTGGCGCATAAGGAATACATTTTCGAATTTGTGCAACAACCTCATCATTGATTAATGCTGAATCTTTAAATTTAATCCCACCATGAACAACACGATGCCCAATAGCTTTAATTTTATCTAAATAGCCTTGGTCTTTTAAAAAACTCAAGATAAAATCAACCGCTGCTTTATGTCCGCTACCATCACCTAAATCTGCAGGAGTTTTATTGCCATTCCAAGATGTTGTGATCACTGCACCAGCTTCACCTAATCTTTCAGCTAAACCAGACATCTCTACTTGTTCACTCACCTCATCCATTAATGAAAATTTAAGCGATGAACTACCGCAGTTAAAAATAAGGATATAAGACATAAATTCTCCGTGAATTTCAATTTGTTATTAATCTTCAAGCAATACTTTTATACAACCTAACTGCTCATTTATTCTCAATATATTAAAAATCTTCATCTTCATGTTGCTCATTTAAATTACTATAAATTAATATAATTTTAGATGAGCACCCACTCGCATTTGAAAAAGGATTCACCACACGATCTATCGATAGCCAAATCCCCCAACTGCGATCCTGCAACTGCCAAAACATACCTTCATCTGACTCATTGAACGTAGCCTTATTTAGCTTTTTAGTCAAATGTTTTATGTAAGCATTTTGTTGCTTATCACAATTTACATCATTATTTGAGTAATAACTGAAACTAACATCATTTAACAACCACTCTCCGTCTAGTTTCATATACGTCATTTCTAAACTATTTGGCTTTTTATAAGCAGATAACACCAACTCATCATCTGTTTCTAAAGTGGTGTCTAATTTACCGAAAAAATTCTGATTCGCAATCATATCATATGGAGTCAATTGAGGTAGATCAGAATTTAACAAAAAATTACTTATATTATCTAAAGTTATCGCTTTTGAAAACACTGGCAATAAACCTAACCCTAAAAATATTAATACTCTCTTATTGCCCATAATATATACTCAAACCCCACCATCACATCATTTATTATTAAAATGATCCTACATTAAAAACATTCCCGCCAAATAAGAATAACTCTCAAATCCGTAAAATCTCATTTGGAACCCTCTTATAGATTTACTATACTAAAGTTTTTCAATCTCTCAATGAAGGTAACTCTCCATGCGTAAACATAAATACCTAGCCGCAATTGGTATCACAATCCTTACTTCTGTATTCTCTCTTGCATCTTTTGCAAATGCAAAAGATAAGCTCAAAGTTGTAACAACTTTTACAATTATCCAAGATATGGCTCAGAATGTTGCAGGCGATGCTGCAACTGTTGAATCTATTACGAAACATGGCGCTGAAATTCATAACTATCAGCCAACACCCAAAGACATCTTACGAACACAATCTGCAGATTTAATCTTATGGAATGGATTAAATTTAGAAAACTGGTTTGAGCGCTTCTTTGAAAATATGAAAGATGTTCCTTCAGTTGTGATCAGTGACGGCATTATTCCTATGTCAATTGTTGAGGGTGAATATAGCGGCATGCCTAACCCTCACGCTTGGATGTCTGCCACAAATGCTATCATTTATATTGACAATATCCGTGATGCACTCATTAAATATGACCCCGATAATAAAGATATCTATACTACCAATGCAGAAACTTATAAAGCAAAGATCAAAGCATTAGATCAACCATTACGTGATCGTTTAGCCAACATTCCACAAGATAAGCGTTGGTTAGTGACAAGTGAGGGTGCTTTCAGTTATCTTGCAAAAGATTATGATTTAAAAGAGCTGTATTTATGGGCAATCAACGCTGAACAACAAGGTACACCACAACAAGTTCGTAAAGTTATCGAAACTGTTCGAGCAAATAACATCCCTGTAGTATTCAGTGAGAGTACTGTATCTGATAAACCTGCAAAACAGATCAGTAAAGAAACAGATGCGATTTATGGGGGCGTTTTATACGTTGATTCATTATCAGATCCAGATGGTCCAGTTCCAACATACATTGATCTTCTACAAACAACTGTTGAAACAATTGCAAAAGGTTTTAATCAATGATTTCACAAGAAAAATTTTCACTCACAGTAGAGAATTTAACAGTGACATACAATAATGGCCATACGGCCATTAGAGATGTTAATTTTCATTTGGATGGTGGTACTATTTGCGCACTTGTTGGTGTTAATGGTGGCGGAAAATCCACATTATTTAAAAGCATCATGGGCATGGTAAAACCAACCAAAGGCTCAGTTTCTATCAACGGTGGCAATGTTAAGACTGCATTAAAGCAAAATACAGTCGCCTATGTACCACAAACTGAAGAAGTTGACTGGAACTTTCCAGTGTTAGTTTCTGATGTGGTGATGATGGGACGTTATGGCAAAATGAATTTTTTGCGCATTCCATCTTCTAATGATAAAACCAAAGTTTTAGAGTCTTTAAAACGCGTCAACATGGAATCATTAGCTCATCGACAAATTGGTGAATTATCGGGCGGGCAAAAAAAGCGTGTGTTTTTAGCACGCGCTTTAGCCCAAGAGGGCAAAATAATTTTATTGGATGAGCCTTTTACTGGTGTAGACGTGAAAACTGAAAATGCGATTGTAGATTTACTCCGCAAGCTCCGTGATGAAGGTCATTTAATTTTAGTTTCCACACATAACTTGGGTTCTGTACCTGAATTTTGTGATCAAACATTATTTATCAATCGTACAATCATTGCAGCAGGTCCAACAGAAACAACCTTCAACCATCATAACCTAGAAAAAACTTTTGGTGGTGTATTGCGCCATATTCACATTGATGGTGATGATCTGCATGATGATAGCGACCCTCGCCGCGTAACAGTATTAACAGATGATGAACGTCCTGCTGTATTCTATGGTGTTGATAAAAATGATCCACCTAGAACGAGTACACAAGCGCCAAAGGGAGAAAAATAATGTGGGAATTATTAACTGAACCCTTTACCTATGAATACATGCGCAAAGCTATTTGGGTCAGTGGATTAGTTGGCGGTACATGTGCTTTCTTATCTGCTTACCTAATGCTAAAAGGCTGGTCCTTAATGGGTGATGCCTTATCTCACTCTGTTGTACCTGGTGTTGCAGGTGCTTATGCATTAGGATTACCCTACTCAATCGGCGCATTCTTTTCCGGTTTACTTGCTGCTTTTTCTATCACTGTGATTCGTCATTTTACACAGCTTAAAGAAGATGCCATTATTGGTTTTATATTTTCCACATTCTTTGCTGTTGGGCTATTTATTGTATCCCTGAATCCCACATCAGTTGATGTACAATCTATTATCTTTGGTAATATCCTTGCCATTGCTGATAGTGATATCTTACAAGTCAATATTATTATTGCTGTTTCACTCATTGTCTTGTGTGTTATTTGGAAAGATTTATTAGCAGTTTTCTTTGATGAAATTCACGCTCGCTCTGTTGGTTTATCACCATTAAGATTGAAAATCATTTTCTTCACATTACTCAGCGCATGCACAATCGCAGCATTACAAACTGTTGGTGCAATTCTCGTAATTGCTATGGTTGTCACACCTGGTGCTACTGCTTATCTTTTAAGCGATAAATTTTCTCACATTATCATTATCTCCATCATTATTGGCTCTTTAACTAGCATTGTTGGCGCTTGGCTAAGCTACTTTCTAGATGGGGCAACAGGTGGCGTCATTGTTACTTTACAAACTGGGTTATTCTTATTGGCATTCTTCTTTGCACCAAAATATGGATATATTGCAACACGCCTAAAAATTCGTAAAGGAGCACAATAATGTCAGAATTATTCAACTTCTTTATAGAACCCTTTCAGCTAGAATTAATGCGCAGAGCACTATACGCAGCCATCATTATTGCAATTGTCTGCGCGCTCTTTTCATGTTTCTTAGTACTCAAAGGTTGGTCTTTAATTGGGGATGCTATTTCTCACGCTGTATTGCCAGGTATTGCAGTAGCTTATTTAATTGGGATACCATTCATCGTAGGTGCATTTATTTCTGGTATTTTCTGCTCATTTGCCACTGGATTTATTAAAAATAATTCTAGAATCAAAGAAGATACGGTCATGGGAATTTTGTTCTCAGGAATGTTTGCCATCGGCATCATCATGGTGACAAAAATTCATACCAATATCCATTTATCACACATTTTATTTGGTAATATTTTAGGTATCACTCAAAATGAATTTATTTTTACGGTTGTCATCAGTATTATTATCAGTGCTGTTATTTTATTAAAGCTCAAGGATTTTATACTATTTTGTTTTGATGCCACCCAAGCTAAAGTGGTAGGATTGCCAGTAACATTTTTACATTATTTATTATTGTCAATGCTTTCCTTAACCATTGTAACAACATTACAAGCTGCCGGTATTGTGCTTGTGATCGCAATGTTGATATCACCTGGCATTACAGCTTTTCTACTGACTAAGCGATTTGAACTTATGCTCATTATCGCAGTACTCGTTTCTGTCACTGCTTCTGTAATTGGCACCATTATCAGTTATCACTTAGATGCAGATACAGGGCCGTCCATCGTTATTGTTCAAGCAATTATTTTTGTTCTAGCCTATATCTTAAGCTTAATTTTACGTGCAAAAAAGCCACAACATGCATAGCATGTGTGGCTTTGCCACTTCTTAATAATTCTAATTAACTCAAAGATCCTGCGGCTTCAAGTAATAAATCACTTAAAAACCAATAAGCAAAGCTAAAATAGATCACAACTCCCAAGAAATCCATAATAGATGTCAACATAGGTGAGCTTAACGTTGCAGGGTCAATGTTAAAACGTTTTGCAATAAATGGTAAAAATATCCCAATTAACCCCCCCACAAATGTTACTGTTACCATTGAAAGACCAATAATTAATAAAACTTCAATACTAATATTTTCTTTAAAGAAGTATGCTAAAACAATTTCAGCTGAAGCAACAGTACAACCTAGCATTAATGCAACAGGCACTTCTTTCTTAAATACAAACCAGATATCTTTCCACTTAAGCGTAAGATCCCCCAAAGCCATTGAACGGATTACTAATGTTGCAGACTGACTACCTGTATTACCGCCCATATCTACAATAGGCGCTAAGAATGCTGCCAAAATAATTACTTCAGATAAAATTTCTTCTTGTTTGGCAACAAATGAACTTGTAAATACACCAAACACCGTTAGGATAATTAACCAAAAACCACGTACAGTAAACATCCGCCAAAATCCAGAATATTGATAATCTAATTCAGGACCTGACATCGGTACGTTACCACCAAGCTTAGCAAATGAATCGGCAGACGATTCACGTAGACGCTCCATTGCATCATCCACCGTAACAATACCGACTAAATGACCATAACCATCCGTAACAGGCAGTGCTTCTAAATTATAACGCTCAATTAACTCGACTGCGATCCGATCTTTATCGGATGCTCTTGCCTGAATAATATCCTTAACCATTACATCTCTAATGCAATCATCATCATGACTCATTAATAGATCTTGCAATGATAAAACTCCAACTAAATGGCGATATTCATCTGTTACATAAATCATAGATAAAGCTTCTTTTGTTCGCGCATCGATACGAATTTGCGCCCAAGTATCCCTTACTGTTGCTGTTTCTGGAATATTGACATAATCTGCCGTCGTCATCGCGCCCACTGTACCTTCAGGATAAGATGATAATGCGATAATCGCCTCTCGCTCTTCTTTATCTAAAGAAGGTAATATTTGTCGGCGCTGTTCTGTATTCAACATCACAAACAAACTAACTTGTTCATCTGATGGCAAGTCTTCAAATAAGCGCCCTAAAGTTTCGATCGATAAATGAGGAACAAATCTTAACTTCTCTTCTTCTTCAAACTCTTCAAATAAATAAGATAAATTTGCAGAATCTAGCTTTTCTAACAAAGACACTACTGATTCTGTGGGAAATTCCTCCACTACATCTGCAATATCAATCGCTTTTGTATTTTTGATTAATTCAACAAATGCTTCTGCATCACCTGTTTCAATGATCGGCTCTAAATAAAAATATAAGTTAGATTGTTGATAAACGCTCATGACTGCTCCTTAGTTATATTGTATATAGGAGACTATGGTTTGGACATCACCCACCTCTAATATTAATAGATAATAACTTACTTAATATTAGATATAAGTGAAATTGTGAATAGATCTTCAGATTGCCTGAAGATAGAAAAATTCTCAGGACTTAACTGCTGATCTCATGATCAAAACACAAGGATATGATCGGGTCCTCATCCACAGAACTTTTCTCCAAATAATAAAAAAACGTATTATACAGACTCATTTCACAATGTAACAATTTTTATTTACAAAAATAAATAAAATTTAATGCCATGAGCAATGACCAACCTTACTCATCCTATTCAATATTATTCTGATAAAATCATTATGATTAAATTAATATCATTCAAGGGTACCTTATGAATAATAAATTGCAACCATTCGCCCTATCAAAAAGATGATTTTAGCAAAACTCATGAGCAATAAAAAAGGCTTAATAACATTCATTAAGCCTTTTTTACTTTGATCCCAAAATGGCATCATTAACCTTCTGTCGGCGCAACCACTTGTTGTTCTCCTGCTGAATTTTCAGATATTGGAGCTGTAGCAGTTTCATCACCTGCTGATGAAGCACCGCCTTCACCAGGTAGAGTTACAAAACCAATATTCCCCAAACCAGCCTTACTTAATGAAGTAATTGTTTTAGCAACAATTTCATAAGGCACTTTAATATCAACATGAAATTGTACCAATGGATTATAATCAGGCCCATTTTTAGCTAGAGCTTCTGATTTCAATGTTGTTAAAGTGTTTAACACTGCTTCATCTGAGTCCATTTTAACTTCATTAATATGCACTTCAGAATCACCATTAATCGCAACTAAAATAGGTTTATTCTCCACTTGATCCGGCGTCGTTTTCTCTTTTAAATCGACAGCTTCTGGTAACTTTAATTGAACAGACTGTGTTACCAATGGTGCTGTAAGAATAAAAATGACCAAAAGTACTAACATGACATCGATCAATGGCACCATATTAATTTCAGCACGTGCACGAGAACTCGTACCACGTAAACGTCCAAATGCCATGATTAAGCTCCTTTTGTTTGGCTCTTATCGCAACAATCATTCTTGCAATGCACACACTCACCACCTAATAAATTTAATAATTCATAAGCAAATGAATCTAATGCACCAATGGTTACTTGATTACGTCGAATCACCCAGCTATGTGCTAATACCGCAGGAATAGCAACGGCCAAACCCACACCTGTCATAATCAATGCTTCACCTACAGGGCCTGCAATCTTATCAATTGTACCTGCACCTGTTGAACCAATCTCAATCAATGCATGATAAATACCATACACTGTACCAAACAATCCAACAAAAGGAGCCGTTGCAGAGATAGCAGCCAAAGCTGTTACACCGTTTTCACAGCGTAAATTAATCTCATCTAATTTTGTGCTCAAAGCTCGTGTAATCACTTCACCTAATGAACCGCTATCTCTTAATGATCCGCCATGTGCTTTTTTATAACGTTGTACAGCATGCACTCCTGCATCTGTTAAAATTTCATGATAATTATTAGGCGTATGCTCCATTAAATAACCATCAATATCTTCTACTGACTTGGCATTCCAAAACATTTTTAAGAATTTTTTAGTATGGCGCTTTTCAGAAAAGCCTTGCAAAGCTTTCAAAAAAATAATGAGCCAAGATACGATAGACATCGTAATTAAAATAACAAAGAGTATCTTACTCAACATATCAGCTTGGCCAATAAAGTTTTCAAAGCCCAATCCACTTACTTCTGGTTGCATGTGTTTTCCTTTTTCACTTAAATAAACTTATAAATCAATCTAGAATCTCAATTGATATGGCACTCGCACAACAATAGACTGTGCTTTACCATCCACAATGTATGGTTTTAAACGAACCTTATGAGCAGCTGTCATTGCTGCTTTATCAATCTGATCATTCCCAGAGGATTTTTCTATCCTGACAGAGACAGCTTTACCTTGTTCATTAATCTTAATTAATAAAATAGTTGTCCCACCTGTGCGGCGCATCAATACAGATCTTGGATAATTAGGTGCAGGTTTTGATAAAACAGAGATATCCTGCATAGAAAACACTCGATTTTCTACACGTTTAGACTGACGCTTTGGCTGTGGCTTAGCTTCTTGTTTTTTCTTTTGTGGCTTTGGTTTTGGTTGTTCTTTTTTCTTCTCTTGAATTTTAGGTGCTTCAGGAGCTGGCTGTTTAGTGGTGATAATTTCTTCCTTCGGCTCTTCAATAACAGGCTCTTCAGGCACTTCTTCCACTTTCTCTTCGACAACTTCCTCTTCTTTAATTTCTTCCTTGATTTCTTCTTTAACTTCTTCCTCAGGCTCTGTAGGTTCTGTTAAAAGCTCTTCATCATCATGCTGATTTGTAATCTCTGCGGCATCATCAACACCCGCCAAACTTATGTTATGCATGATCATTGTTGAAGGCTCTAGCATAATTTGATGATCAGGCGAACGGCTACCTGCATAAGTAATACCATAAAGAAGACCGCCATGAAACAAAAAAACGCCCAACATAGCGGTCGCTACTAATGTTTTGCTAGTTTTATAGTGTTGTAACGGCACAATCTTTCCTTCTTACATTCTAATGATTCAATTTAACAAACTGTTAGATTCTAGAAACAATATTCAGCTCAGAATTATTCACATTTACAGCTGATATGTCAATACAAATAACAATTATTCTCATTTGATTATTGTCAAAATATTAAATAAAACCTATCAATACTAATTATCAATCAGTAAGTTAATCATTAAATAATACAAGTATAAAAAAAGAGAAAGCTCATCACTTTCTCTTTTTATGATACAAATATATACAGTTAACACATTATTTAATGCTATTGAGTGTCTCATATAAAAACCAAACTCGCTGTTCAGCCTGATCAATCCAATCATCCAACAAATTAGTTGTTGCATAATCATCATATTGATCAGTAATAACATGCAACGCTCTCAATTCTTGACCTAAGCGCTGATTATCTTCCATTAAAATTTCTAACATTTTTTGAGCATTCACAGCAGAGTCATTGTTATCTTTAATTGTTTGCAACTGAGCTATTTCCCCAATGGAATGAATGGTCACGCTGCCAATTTTGCGAACGCGCTCCGCAGCTGCGTCCACAATAGCTAAAATCTCACTTGCTTGATCATCCAATAACAGATGATATTCACGAAAATGTGGGCCACTAACATGCCAATGGAAATTTTTAGTTTTTAAATATAAAGCAAATACATTTGCAAGTAACTGGTTTAAACCTTTGGTAATCTGTACAACACCTTCTGACTCGATTGAAGTAGGAGCCCAACTGTTTTTTCTTTCCATTTCTTTTATTTTTGCTGATGCTTTCATCATAATCTCCTTTTTCATAATTAATGCATGAGTACTGATTCGTTGAAAATAATGATAACGCCACACTATATGAATGGCTATTTGATAGTCATTATATAAACTATAACTTTTTTTAATGACACAACCGATATCTGCTATCTGCCAAAAACCTTATTAGTTAATTTTTTTTTATAATAATCAACTATTGACTTAAAAAATCTCCAGATAATTTTTTAAAGCCTCATCTCATAAATAAGGCAAACAGATTGATAAATATATAAAAATAATTGGTAACACAATAACTAACCTTAAACCAGACATAATTTAGCATCCCAAAAATAATGCCAAAATAAAAACATAATCAACAATATCAATTAACTAGATTAAAACATATTACATGCAACATTATTTTTACTACAAAATAGATACATCTAAGAGATATAAATCAAAATTTCATTATAAAAAATATTAGAACAATAGTTTTTTTTATACTATACTTTTCCCAATTCTATGGAAGTGATCAATCTTTATATTACGCCCATAAGAACAAATCAATTACATAAGATCATTAAGCATGTACTTAATCTTATGACTCTATTGTCATTGAGCTGTTTTAGGAGGTATTTATGCTACCCACAATAAGCTTAGAATCTAGTTTTATCACTAATTATTGTAGTATAAACTATAAAATTTCAGCCGATGAACAACCATATATCCCCTTGATAAAAGACATAAATCAAAAGCACATTTTTGATCTCTTTACACTAGGATTAATACAAGGATACATTTGTCCAACAATTTTACAGACTCTTTTGCTAAGGAGAAAACCAAATGAGTTATGACTTAATTATTAAAAATGGCTTAGTGATTCTCGAAACTGGTGAAACCAATATTGATGTTGCCGTTAAAAATGGCAAAATCGCAGCGCTTGGTTACGACTTAGGTGATGCCGAAGAAATCATTGATGCAGAAGGCTTAATCGTTAGCCCTGGCATGGTGGATGTTCATGTTCATATTACTGATCCAGGTGGCGTGCGCGCTGATTGGGAAGGATATGTCACAGGTACAAAAGCATGTGCCAAAGGCGGCGTGACAACTTTTGTAGAAATGCCATTAAACCAATTACCTGCAACAGTGAATGGTGAAAGCATTCGTAAAAAATATGCGGCAGGTCAAGATAAATTACGTGTGGATGTTGCATCATTTGGTGGCCTAGTGCCTTTTAATCTAGATGGTGGCATTCAAGAATTGAATGATGAAGGCGTTGCAGCTTATAAATGCTTTATGGCAACGTGTGGCGATCCAACTTTAGATGGCGACTTCTCTAACGTAGATGATTACGCATTGATGGAAGGCATGAAACAAATTGCTAAAACAGGGAAATTATTAGCAATCCATGCTGAAAATGCAGCAATCACAGATGCATTAGGCCGTGCTGCTAAAGCTCGTGGTGAAAAAACATTGGCAGAATATGTTGCAACCCGCCCTGTATTCACCGAGGTTGAAGCAATCCGCCGTGCGATTTTCTTCGCTAAATTAACAGGTTGCCGTATTCACATCTGTCACGTTGCATGCCCAGAAGGCGTTGAAGAAGTCATCAAGGCACGTGAAGAAGGTTTAGATATTACATGTGAAACTTGTGTTCATTACTTATACTTCACAACAGATGAATTAGACTCCATTGGCATGTCAGCTAAATGCTCACCACCAATCCGTGATCAGGCAGCGCAAGATGGCTTATGGAAATATGTTATTTCAGGTGCCGTTATCACTGCTGTATCAGATCACTCACCTTGCACACCAGATTTAAAAGATAAAGACAATGCATTTGATGCTTGGGGCGGTATTTCAGGCGTACAAAACAACGTTGATATCCTATTTGATGAAGGCGTACAAAAACGTGGTTTATCTTTAAAAGCATTTGCTGATTTGATTGCAACTAAACCATCAGAACGCTTTAACTTACCAATGAAAGGCTCTATTGCATTGGGTAAAGATGCTGACTTTGTATTCATTAAACCACAATCAGCTTACACTTTGAAAGCTGAAGACTTGGAATATCGCAATAAGTTCAGCCCTTACGTTGGCCGCACAATCAATGCACAAATTGCTCGTACAATTTTACGTGGCAAAACAATTTATGCATTAGGACAAGGCGTAACTGAAGGTGCAGTGGGTCAATTTATTCGCCGATAAAATCGGCATATACACAACTTTTGAGAGTAGTTGTTAAAGGAAAAATTATGGCAAATACAGAAAACCATGAAGTCTGCGAAAAAGCTGCTAACATTGATCAATCGCTATTACCCAAAAAAGCTGAAGAACGCACCGTTGGCCCATTAGGATATGTATTCATGTGGATTGGTGATGGCATCAATCTTGGCAATATGACCTTGGGTGCTAGTTTAGTTGTAGCAGGATTAGCAACTATGAACATCTACCAAACCTTCGCTGCTGCTTTAATTGCGATTGGGATAATCTCCACTGTATTTGCCTTAAATGATCGTGTGGGTTATCGCACAGGTATTCCTTATGTTGTTCAATTAAGGATGTCATTTGGCGCAAAAGGTGCAATCATCTCTTCCCTTCTGCGTGGTATTCCTGCCGTTGTTTGGTACGGTTTCCAAAGTTGGATCGGTGCTACAGCTTTAAATGAAATTGTAAAAGTATTCTCTGGCCATACCTTTGATAATATCTTTATCTGTTTCTTAGCATTGCAAGCGATTCAAATCGTATTATCACTCTATGGCTTCCATGCGATTAAATGGGTAGAAATCTTAATTTCACTAGTTGTCATTGCTGCTTTAATTTATGTATTCATCATCTTATTGCAACCACATCATCTAACGAAAATCACTGATACTTGGGTCAATACTCCGGGTACTTGGGGCTTGCCATTCTTCGGTTTCATTATGATGTTCTTAGGCAATTACGCTGCCATTTTCTTAAGTGCAGCTGACTATTCGCGTGAATTGAAAACTGGCATCAGCGATGGTAAACGCGGGTTCTTATACTTCTTACCAATCGTAATTGCATACGGCTTTGTATTAACCATTGGTGTAATGTTAGCTTCTGCAACTGGCAATACAAACCCAGTGCAAGCATTTGCGATCATTGTTGAAAATGATTACATCACTGTCGCAGTATCAGCATTCATTGTATTGGGTGCTATTGCTGTGAACATGGTTGCAAACATTGTGCCACCTGCTTATGTGATCACTTTAATTACTAAGATGAAGTATAAGCCTGCTGTTGTGTTAACTGGTTTATTAGCAATCGCCGCTTGCCCTTGGGTTTTGGTTGATGAAAACTCAGCGAAAGGCTTACAGATCTTCATATTAACGTATTCAGCATTTTTAGGCCCAATTGTTGCGATCTTACTATTGGAATACTATGTATTAAGAAAACAGCAAGTAGATGTGCAGGAGCTTTACAACACATCAGGACAATTTGCAGGCTTCAATAAAGCTGCAATCATTGCAATGTTGATTGGTGCAGGCGCTGCATTCATTGAAGTGAATTTGGCTTGGATTGTTGGATTTATTGTGGGCGGTGTAGCTTACATGATCTTAACTAAAGTGGCTTTCTTAGATTCGCCATTCCGCAAAGGAACGATCTTTGAAGACAAACAAAAATAGTTAAATCAAATACCCTGTAAAACTAAAAATGCCTGACTTGTTCAGGCATTTCTATATAATACTCACAAAACTAATATCAACTTATCTCTATCACAATGAAAGAATTAATCTTAATTAGACATGGCGAAGCTGAACACCTAACAAATAATCTTACTGGAGGTTGGAGCGACCATCCTTTAACAGAATTAGGTATGCAACAAGCTTTCAAAACCGCACAAAGCATCTATAGCTATTTATTAAATAATGCACACATTAGTTTATATAGCAGCGATCTTATACGTGCACAAACTACAGCACAACAAATTCAGTCTCACCTTAAAATTAATCAAATTCATTATCATCCAGGTTTACGCGAATTAAATAATGGTATTGCTAAAAATATCTCTATAGATGATGCAAAAAAATTGCTAAACCCTATCACACACCCCACATTAGATTGGATTCCATATCAAAATGGAGAAAGTTGGAGAATGCTCAACCAGCGCATTGATACAACAATGGAAGAAATTCACTCACATACCCATGATGATACTGTCATTATTATTTCACATGCTAATGCCATTATTTGCATGATACATTGGTGGCTGAATATCAAAGAAGATCATCACCTTACAAATATTATGTACAGCATCGATCCTTGTAGCATCACACATTTAATTCAAGATAAACATGGGTGTTTGACTATTAAAAAGCTGAATGATACTTCTCATTTAAAATAACGTAAGTTTAAAGCAAAAGCCTTCTTAGATTACTAAGAAGGCTTTCTTGTTTTGCGAGTCGATCTATAAGCCGGGTTCTGTCGAGAATTATCATTCATCTAGGGATACAATCACTCATATCCTCAAGCAACCTACCCGAATACAGTGCGGATCACACTATGCATATTCCTATTTGGTCTTGCTCCAAGTGGGGTTTACCTCAGCTACATCAAGTCACCTTGTGTACGGTGCGCTCTTACCGCACCTTCTCACCCTTACCGAGACTTTCATCTTTAGGCGGTTTAATTTCTTCAGCACTTTCCATCAGCTCACGCTGTCTAGACGTTATCTAGCACTTTGATCCGTGGAGCCCGGACTTTCCTCGGATGATTTCTCACACGCGATAATCCAATCAACTCACGCGAGAATTATCCTCTCTTCACAAAAAATGGCAACCCTTTTTCAAGAATTGCCATCATTTAATACAATTATGAATATATTTAGTATTGATCTAGATAAAGAAAATCACTGTTAATAAGATATAAACAGGAATCAATACTAATACAGACCATTTCATGTAACCAAAGAACGTCGGCATATTCACACCAGCTTGTGTTGCAATACTCTTCACCATGAAGTTTGGCGCATTACCAATATATGTCACAGCACCCATAAATACAGAACCCATTGAGATCGCCAACAATGTCGGGCTCAAGTCTGTCATTAAGTGTTGCGCATCACCTGATGCCAAGTTGAAGAACACTAAATATGTTGGTGCGTTGTCCAAGAAGGCAGACAATGCGCCCGTCATCCAAAAATACATGCTATCAATTGGTGCACCATTTGTATCATGAACCATATTCACAATGCCAGACATCGAACCATCAGCACCTGCTTTCAAGATTGCCAATACTGGTGCAATTGTAATAAAAATACCTGCAAATAACTTTGCCACTTCCAATACAGGATCCCAACCAAACTCATTCTTTTCATGAATAATCTTAGGGGTTAATTTTAATGAAATTAGCGCTAATATTAATAAAACTGCATCACGAAAAATATTTTGCAATTCAATTGGGGTGCCTAAAATTGTAAATTCAATATTTGGCTTCCAAAAACCAGAAATTAAAACGCCAACAACCATACCTGCTAAGAATAAAAAGTTAAATTTACCTTGGATACTGAAAGGCACTTTTTCTGTTACAACATCAGCAATATTGCCTTCTTTCTTGTAATAGTAAGAATCAATGACAAAGAAAACTCCCAATACAATTGCACTTGTGATCAGCAAAGGCATAAACATGTGCTTCATTGTCCAAAGGAAATCAACACCTTTTAAGAAACCTAAAAATAATGGCGGATCCCCTAATGGCGTCAAACTACCACCGATATTGGCCACTAAGAAAATGAAGAAAATCACAATATGCACACGATGTTTACGATTTTCATTCGCACGCAGTAATGGGCGAATCAACAGCATTGCCGCCCCTGTTGTCCCCATAAATGATGCAAGAAATGTACCAATTAATAAAATTATAACATTTAACTTCGGCGTCCCCTTTAAACTACCTTCCAAGTAGATACCACCAGACACTGTAAATAATGCAAAAATCAAAATCATGAATGGTATGTATTCTAATAAAATTGCATGAGCAACCACATGACTTAGGTCCACAAAACCAAATGAAAACAAAAATGGAATAATAAATCCAAGACACCACAATGCAGTGATCTTACCAAAATGATGATGCCAAATATTAACAGCAACTAAAGGGAAAATCGCAATAGATAATAAAATCCCTGCAAATGGAATTACCCATAACAAACTAGCACTTGCACCATCAAATCCTGCAGAAAATGCTGGAGATGACAGCCCTAACATAACTAATAATAAAGATGTAAATAACCTCATATCTTCTCTTCTATAATTGAATCAAACAGTGAAGATACTACCTCAATCATTCTCTCAAGGCTACAAAAAATCTACACTTTTCTCATTTTTAATAAGAAATCATGCTTTATTCTTATCAAGAAAAAGGGATCATGTAGCTTATGATCCCTGATATAACTATACACTTATATAAAGTAAATTAATGAATTAACCAAATACTTTAAAGCGTTCTACTTCATCCATATGAGATTTTTCACCTGCTCCTGCAACAATTGAACCAAATGGCATTTGTGCATGTAATGTCCATGATTCAGGAATGCCATATTCTTTAGCCACATCATTATCAATGAGTGGATTATAATGTTGAATATTTGCACCAATATTACTTTCTGCTAATAACAACCAAACAGCATACTGCGCAATCGCTGTGGATTCTTGTGACCATTTTGGAAAATTTGCTGCATATAATGGGAATTGTTCTTGCAAACCTTTAACAACATTTTGATCTTCAAAAAATAAGACTGTACCAAAGGCTGCTCTGAAACCATCAATGCGTGCTTTTGTTGGCTCAAACTGATCAGCAGGTACGATTTGGCGTAATTGTGCCTCTGTCATATCCCACACTTTAGTATGCTCATCACCAAATAAGATCACAATGCGTGAACTTTGCGAATGAAATGCAGAAGGCGCCTCGCTCACAGCTTTCTTAATCATTGAAGCAATTTCATCTTTCGATAAATCCATATTTTTACCTAATTGATAAATTGTTCTACGTTTTTCTAATAAATTTTGAAAATTACTCATAATGATATCCTTTACATAACTAAAGTAGATGTGATTCAACTCAAAAATTTGAAACTTGATTATAAATATTTATCCATCAAATGCGAGCTATTTCCATCTAACAAACTGTTCTACAAATGAAACAATTAAGTTATTGGCAAATATATATAGGATCTATTTTTCAAGCAGTGATTTATTAGCATAGATTCAGTATAATGACAGGATTGATTTTCTTATTTATTCATTCTAAGGATTTGAACATGTCGTCAATCGAACAAAAAAGTGCTAATGCTATCCGTTTTCTAAGTATGGATGCAGTCCAAAAAGCAAACTCAGGCCATCCGGGCGCACCAATGGGAATGGCAGAAATGGCTTATGCACTTTGGCATAATCACCTTTCTCACAATCCAAGCAATCCAAATTTCTTTAACCGTGATCGTTTCATTTTATCAAACGGTCACGCGTCAATGCTTTTGTACTCTTTGCTTCATTTGACAGGTTATGATGTTTCAGTTGACGATTTAAAAAATTTCCGTCAGTTAAACTCAAGAACCGCTGGCCATCCTGAGCACGGCTATATTCCTGGCATCGAAACAACAACAGGTCCTTTGGGTCAAGGTATCACAAATGCAGTTGGTTTTGCATTGGCAGAAAAAATGCTAGCAGCAGAATTCAACAAAGATGATTTTAGCATTGTTGATCACTATACATATACATTCATGGGCGATGGCTGCATGATGGAAGGTATCTCTCACGAAGCTTGTGCTTTAGCAGGTACTTTGAAATTAAATAAATTAATCGCACTGTATGATGACAACGCAATTTCTATCGATGGTGATGTATCTGGTTGGTTCACAGATAATACAAAGCAACGTTTTGAAGCTTATCAATGGAATGTAATTGGCCCAATTGATGGCCATGATATTGAAG